>JANNWW010000245.1:0-2377 GCA_031409255.1 Crocinitomicaceae bacterium | reverse complement strand
CGATTAGAATAACCTGCCTCATTGTCATACCAAGCAACAACTTTCACCATATTTCCAATAACAGAAGTTAGCTCGCTATCAAATAAACTACTATGCGTGTTTCCTAAAACATCTACTGAAACAATTGGGTCAGATGTGTACTCAATTATTCCTTTCAAATTTCCTACGGCTGCCTTCTTGAAGGCCAAATTTATTTCTTCAACACTTGGCGGATTTCGAACAACCAAGGTTAAATCTGTTAATGAACCATCTGGAACTGGAACCCGCATTCCACAACCACCAATTTTACCAATCAATTCTGGGAAAATTCTGGTAAGCGCTTTTGCAGCTCCGGTTGTTGTTGGAACGATAGATTGAGCTGCTGCTCGAGCTCTTCTTAAATCTTTGTGAGGAGAATCGTGAAGACGTTGATCTGTTGTGTAACTATGAATTGTTGTAATATAAGCACTTTCAACTTCGCATAGTTCGTTTAGAACTTTAAACAATGGAGCTGCAGAATTTGTGGTACATGATGCATTACTGACTATTTGGTCATTACTTGAAATCAAGTGTTCATTTACTCCAAGAACAATATTTAAAATATCTTCTGTGGTAGAAGGGGCTGAAAGAATTACGCGTTTAACACTTCCGTTTAAATGATTGCTTGCCAATTCCTTACTCAAAAACAATCCAGTAGATTCTATAACGAAATCAACAGAAAAACTACTCCAAGGAATATCTTTTATTTCTTTGAATTGTGTAAACCGAACCTCTTGTTTATTACATTTTAATACATTATTGTTCAAAAAACATTCATACGGAAGTTTGCCATGAACAGAATCGTATTTAAACAAATGGACTAAGGTTTCAGCTGGGGCTAAATCATTTATCATAACCAGTTCTATTTCAGGGTGATTAAGGCACAATTTTGCCACATACCTTCCTATTCTTCCAAACCCATTTATTCCAACTCGAATTTTTTTCATTTCAATTTACACTTGAATTTAAGTATTAAAAGTAATCAGATTTTAAAGTAATTACAATAAAAAAGCTCTACAAAATTTGCAGAGCTTCTTTTTAAAAAAAATATCTTAAAACTTAACGATACAAAGTAATTGAACCATGTTTAATTAATTCCTCGTCATTATCTAAAGTTGCTTTAATCAAATAGAAATAAACGCCTTCTTCTACAATATTTCCGTTTTTATCTTTCCCGTCCCATGGATTAGACGGATCGTTGTAAGAATAAATCAGATTTCCCCAACGGTTCTTGATGTAACACGTAAATTCTTTCAATCCGTTGTAATCTAAGTAAAATTTATCGTTTCCTTGTGTAGAAGATAAAACCATAACATTTGGCGCTTCAATATCACAAATTTTGTTTGTTAAAACAATTGTGTCGCTGTAACTGTTGCACACATTTCCAACCGTAACAATGTATGTTCCTGGTGTTGTTATAGTTATGGAAGGAGTTGTTTCGCCTGTATTCCAAACTATTGATTGATTTTGCGGAGCTGCGTATGCGTTAATTACCGTTGCACTATTTAAACAAACGAGTGTATCGCTGGGAAGAATTGTCCAAGCCCATTCTATAAAATTAATATCTGAACTAATTACGGTATTACAGGCATTGTCTGTATACGAAATGGTATATGTGCCTGCGGTTGAGGTTACAATCTGCGGATTCGCTGCTGTTGCATTTGGAAGGAAACTAATGTTTGTGTCTGCTGCAGAAACAGACCAAACTCCACCTGCGTATGAGCTTGTACCTGAAACAAAGAAATTGTAATTACATGCAGCTGTGTCGCCAAAAATTGTGGGTTGAGGCAAAGCAAACAAAACAACTGTTGTATCGTATTCACAACCGAAATCATCTACAACATTGTAAGTATAGTTGAGCGGACCTGAAATAACAGGTTGAACAATTAATGCTGTATCTGATTGACCTGAAATAATTGTAGGATTTGCCGACCAAAAGTCAGATGTAATTACATTTTGATATGTTTCTGCATCTGGATATAAACTTGCATTGAACAGAATTCCCCATTGAAAAATATAACCATCATCTATGCTTTGATTATCTCGAACTGTAATAGTCCAGTTTCCTTCTAACGGACAGCCAATAAAATCTGCGAAATTTCCATCTGGTTCATACGTTCCTGGAACTATCATATCAAGGCCAGAAGAATTTGGAATGGTCGTGCCTAAATTATCGCAGATAGCGCCATTAATTGCAGATGGATCAAAGCAATAGGTTTCCACTGGCATACCAGGAGCACCTCCATCATTATCAGTATCATTTCCAAGTACTTGATTAGAACCAGCACAGCCACCTGGCACAAGCTCAACTCCAAATCCACCACCGTCATATGTATTCATTAATGACACTTCAATACCA
>JANNWW010000244.1:0-3084 GCA_031409255.1 Crocinitomicaceae bacterium | reverse complement strand
CTCCAAACCTTCTGCTCTTCTGCGCGAAAAA
Source organism: Crocinitomicaceae bacterium (assembly GCA_031409255.1). Classification (GTDB taxonomy): domain Bacteria; phylum Bacteroidota; class Bacteroidia; order Flavobacteriales_D; family Crocinitomicaceae; genus Fluviicola. Next base: position 3,053 of record JANNWW010000244.1, on the reverse strand, counting down.
CGCGAACTAACCACTCCTGTTTCATCTGTTTCAGCAACTAATTCCCAACCTGTGGGCGTAATTTTTGAAGACAAAATGGGTCTGCTTCTTACTTTGTATTCCTTAATTGTATAACGCAAACCCTTAATTGGGGTGTTACTATACGGAATTTCACAACGAACACGCACATAATACGAGCGCACCAAACTTTTCCTACAACCAGTTTGAAGTAGGAAAAAACACAATGACATAAATATAGCTTTTTTTTCCATTCTTTGTTTACCAAAACATGTTAATAGTATTGGTCGTCTCAGGGGTTACTAAAAATGTATCAATACCAGACTCAAAAACACTATTGCGCTCTGCCTCCCATAAAATAACAAAACGTCCAGCAGTAATTTTATTTGAGGCATTATATGAAACATCGCAGCATCCTTGATACAATGGAGTTTCACTCCATGAAAAACTCCAATCATAATTTACTCCTCCATCATCTATATTTTGAATTTTGAAACGGAAAACATCACTTAATCCTGTGCAATTCAAATTTTTGAAATGAAAAGTTACATTCATTAATGGCAATATCTTTACTAGTAAATCAATAGGGTGATTGTCTTCCAATGAAAAGGAAGGGTTGAAAGTAGCTGTTTTCCATTCTGCATAGGGAATTTGCATGTGCGAAAAATCATATTTGCCAGAAAACTCTAAACCTTCTGCTCTTCTGCGCGAAAAACGCGAACTAACCACTCCTGTTTCATCTGTTTCAGCAACTAATTCCCAACCTGTAGGCGTAATTTTTGAGGAAAAAATGGGTCTGCTTCTTACTTTGTATTCCTTAATTGTATAGCGTAAACCCTTAATTGGGGTGTTACTATACGGAATTTCACAACGAACGCGCACATAATACGAACGCACCAAACTTTTCCTACAACCAGTTTGAAGTAGGAAAAGCAGTGCGAAAAGTATTAATCTTGTATAATTAATTTTGTTTGTAAACATTTTGTATTGAGCTTTATACGAACAATATACATGCCTGTAGGTAAAGATACATTAATTTTTTCTGAAAACAAGTGTTCTTTCTCAAAAACGACTTTGCCACTTAGGTTTAAAATTTGTACCAAACCGCTTGTTTCTGAGAAACTTTTATCAAGAGCAACCATTAACCAATCTTTTGCAGGGTTGGGATAAATTGTGAAATTTGGGTAATCAATTTTTGTTGCTTCAAATTGCTCTGTTGTTAAGTTGCTTTTTGTTGCATTATCTCCGCCGCTTTTCCCACCAATGCTGCACAATTCACCATATATTTGGAAATGAGAAGTTGATCCAGCCTTAATGTGAACACCTGGTTTAAAATGAATTTCTACCCCTGCAGTTGCTTCAACTATTGAATTGGCTTCAAAAATTACGGGCTTAAAATCAGTACGTTGCGTTACATGTTCACCTATTGTTAGACTTTCGTAAGGTGAAAAATCTGCTCGGTAACTTGTTCCTGGGTAGGAGAATTCTCCAATTTTTCTATTTTGAAGAAAAGCAGTAATCCCTTGTGCTTCCAGCCTGAAAAAGTTTGACAACTCACTTGTCATAGGAGTATCTTCTCCTTCAAAGAATTCTTCATCCAACTGCCGTTCACTGAACAAGTGAACCGTGTTTTCGTTGTAAGTAAACAAGGCATCAAAAGGTGTAACTTGGTAATGCGTTGTTGGGTAACCCAAATGGGGAAAGCCATAAAAATTATTATAAATAGGATTAGAATTACTAACATGTGATTCATCAATATAATTTAAATTTTTCTCCTTAAAATCGTAGTCTAAATTACCACCATTTGCTACAAAGTTGTAATTCTTTATTCCATGACAGAGCATCGTTGGCACAAAGGAAAAATTTCGGGGTTCTTCAACGGTTATAAACCCTAATAGTTCATATTTCCATGCGTCAATTATTTCTCGGCCAATGAATTTATCGTCGTCTGCATCACCATCATTTTCGCCAAAAGGAAAGGTTGCGCCTGGGGCATTATCTAACAACAACGGGTTTTTGGTTGTGGCTGTAAAACGAATTTCCCAAGGCTGAAACAAAGGTTTTTTTTCATAGCGAAAAACAGTATTTATTCCGGGTGCAAGATAATTTGCATACCACCTTCTGCTAGGGTTTTCTTGGCTGAAAATTAAATGCCCCATCGCACTTGGAAATGGAAAATGATCGACAGTTCCATCAGAAAGATAATTGGGCTCACTTGAGCCATTAGAAATTGAAACCATTCGTTGAAAACTCGGATAATTGAGATTGTGTGTGTTTTTTGAATGATTGAACTCTGCTTGTTTAGAAAGATACTGACCACGCCATTGGTGAATATTTTGCCCCGGTAAAATATTATTACCAGTTCCTGTGTAATAATATCTCAATAATTCCCTAGCCAATGGAGCATTAAAAATGTAATTTAGAGTATATGCTTTTAGACCTAAATGCGCTTCATTTTCTTTTAACCAATTCAATGCATGCTGATAACCCAACGGTACATTTGCACCTAAATTTTCACCTTCATTTGAAACAAATAATTTTGTATGTGGCTGAGGCCCATTACTTTCAAGATGTTCGTGTTCCATAATTAGTAAGGCAAATCGTGCACACAAAGCCCCAGCACTAAAACCCATAACAATGTTTTCTTCATGACAGCCATGTAATTCTTTGATGTAATTAATCGTATTAATGACTTTAATTGCAACCTGTGCATTGTCATAAATGAAGGCATTTGGTGGTAAAACCTGTGCGAAAATAATATCAAATCCTTCATTCCTTAATGCTGTAAATTGATCATTCACATTGTATTGATTTAGTAAATCTTCATAAGGTTTTGGCCAATTTTGGAAATTATTGATGAAATTTTTATCTGTGTGAGGGCCAAATCCTGTGAAAATAATTAATGGCTTTCGAATTTTCCCATCTGGACATGCGTAAAAAATACGGTATCTGATTTTGGGATTGCGCACTCCTACCGGTAAATTGTCATATAATTGACTTACATATTCATCACTATACGGATTCCAAGAAAAAGTAGATTTTTCATTACTTATTAC
>JANNWW010000243.1:0-7336 GCA_031409255.1 Crocinitomicaceae bacterium | reverse complement strand
TTAGAAATATTAAAGCATGGATAAGAGGAATTCATTCGTGGTGCTCAAAAAAACACATTCAATCCTACATGGATGAAACAACTTACCGATACAATCGAAGAAACCATAGAACGACTATGACTAATCTCTTTTTAAATCGAGCAATAAATAAAAAATCATTGTCCATGAATGAATTAATTAACGTTGCGAACTAGCTTGGTAACCCTATTTTTTTATTTGATCAACTCAACAAAACCATGTCCTTCGTATTTGTCATCTAAAACTCCTGTAACGGTATATTTATAGAAGTAAACACCTTCGGTAGCATCTTTTCCTTCCCATTCAGGTTTCTGTCCGGATCCATTAAACACGATTTGTCCCCAACGGTTTAAAATAGTTAAATCTGTATTCTTTGCATTCGTAGTGAGTATATAAAAAGTGTTGTTTTCGGCATCAGAATTGGGCGTAAACACATTTGGCGCAGAAATAATTGGCGTTGGAATAATGCACGAACCATCATCTACAACTGCCAAGGGATTATAGTTGGTTGCTAATGGATTTGTACAGCCGCAAATTCCAGAAAAAATTGAGATACTTGCAGTATCGTCGCAAATTCCGTTTGCAGCAACCAAATAAATTGTATCTGGTGAAGTATAGGTTTGAAATTGTGAACTAGTATCTGCAACAGCTTGAAAACCTGAACCTAAATTCCACTGATACGAGTTAGCGTTGCTACTTAAATTTTGAAAAGTGATATCTAAAGGACTGCAGCCCGAAATTGTTGAAGTGAAAAACTGGGCAATAGGTGCATCAAAAATGGTAAGACTTCCAACAGATAGAATGGTATCGCCACATGAATTTATGGTATAGGCTGTAATAATTACCGTTTCAGGTGCTTCAGAAATATTGTCAGAAATTGGGTTAAAACTTAATACAACTGAATCTTGACCGGGCATAAAGGTAACTGGATTAACCAATGCTGCATAATCTAAACCTTGTGTAGAAGTTCCGTTTATATCGTAATTGATAATTAAAATATCTGCTGTGTCGTTTTCTGGTCGTGTAAAAATAAAATCAGCCGAAGTACATCCTTCAATTACACTCGAATCGCCTGTTACTGTTGCAACCGAAACACTCACTGCATCTGAAGTAAATGAGTTTCCTTCTAAAAAAACACCAGAATCTAGAGCTTCATCTACCGCATTTGCAATAGCTAATTTTATGTGGTAAGTTTGGCCGCATTGCAGACCTGTAATTGCAGTCATTGCAACTGTTCCTCCATTAAAACCGGTGAGTGCATCAAAAGTGTTAGTAAAATAAATTACATTATTTAAAAAATTAGGATCTGCAGCTAAACACAAAGCCGGACTGCCTCCACTTCCTACACCAGAATTTACTGTATTGATACTTACTGGAATATTTGTTCCGGGAACGGTAGCTAAATTTATTGCTCCTAATGAAAATGAGCCAGCTATTCCTGGACCTGAAATGAAAAATCCGAACGCATCATTGAAGTTAGAACAAGTGAAACCGGGATATTCGGTAGAACCAAAAATGTAACGAAACTTAACAGTATCGCCAAATGGTACAAAATCAAACTCTAAAATGGCACCGTTTGTAACTGGGTTACTTGCTAGTATTTGTAAATCAGCATCGCCTGCAACATCAGTAGCATTTGCAGTTCCCATAAAAACTCCAGAAGTAAAGGGAAAACCTGTAGCTGTAAAAGAAGTCATGTTTGGTTGCACAATCTGAGCATTGGCAGCGCCATTGTTATAACTAAAATTATTTACAGTAACTCCAGAACCTACTAAAACATCTTCAACCAAACCTTGAGGTGTTAGCGTGTTTGTGAAAACAATTTGTGCTGAACCAAACTGATAAAAGAAAGATATGATTAAAAGAGAAGTGATTTTTTTCATGGGAATAATGTTACAAATTTATAACGAATAGTTAAAGAAAAAAGTTGCATCGAACTAAATCTAAATTATTAGATGTTAAATGAATCATCATTATAAATAAAAAAGTCTCGATTAAAAAGCGAGACTTAGTTTGATTTAGATGAAAAGTTGTTATTTCATAAATATTCGGTGACATTCTTTTTGTTGAGAAGAAGTGTTCCAAACGTAAAGCAAATAAATACCGCTAGATATTTCAATTTCCAATTGCGCGTTTTTATCATTAGAATAATTGACAGTAGAAATTTGTTTTCCAGTTAAATCATATAATTGGAAATACAATTGGTCATCGTTAAATGATAAGTTCAGTTTGTTCTCATTTACGAAATACGAATTGAAAAGAGATTGATTTATAACTGCGCAGTTTTTTGAAGCAATTAATTCAGTATAATCGATGTCTCCGTTTTTATCTGTTAAAACGAGTCTGTAATATGCTTGTTTTTCTGAAACTTCTCTATTTTCGAAACTGTATTTTTTCAGTGTATTACTATTTCCATTAATGAATACTATTTCAATAGGAACAAAAACTTGACCATCAAAACTTTGCTCTAAGGTGTAATTCATTAATTCATTTTCAGATTCTGAAACCCAAGAAATAGTTTCACTATTGCCGTTACATTCAGAAGAGAAGCTACTAATTTCTACTGGTAAGACCACTGTTACTGGACAAAAATACTGTTGGTTATTTAGGCCACCAGTTGCGGCTGTAGCTCCCCAGAATATATTGCTGTTTCCACCAAAAACTGTATTTACAAAATCTCCATTACACGTTAATCTTAAGTTTCCATCCACAAAAACAGTTAAATTAAATGTAGCCGGATTCCAAACAATATTTACAGCATGTGTTACACCATCGTCTAAATTTGCTAAGGATGCGAAAGCAGGAGTTGGGCCACAATAAGGAGCCGCAGGACCAAGTAAATTGCCATCTATTTCAACCGATACGTGATCTGCTGCAAGATCAAAAATATGAGCAGGATTATCGTTGTCGTAGGTGTCAAATTCAACAACTAATGAATTTGGAATTCCACCTGCACCTAACTGTCCTCCAGCTGTTCCACATGCTGCCGGATTTGGTTGAAAAGTAAATGTTGTACCATCTGCTCCATTAATATTGTTTCCAAAATAATAACTGAGAGACAAGTTAAAAGGGTTGTTAAAATTAAGAGCAGTGTTATTCCATGCACAACCAGTTTGTCCATTTAATTCTGGAGTGAGCTCAATACAGTTTTGTCCGCCAATAATTTGATTTGTAGCATTTCCAGCTAAAGTGTATGGTCCACATGGAATTGTTGTCATTCTGTAAGCCAATGTTACATTACTGGTTAAATCATGATTACAAAAAAAACGTGAAACAAGAATTCGTATAGTACCGGTAAATGTAGCTGTCCAAGTAATAGCAGCGTTAAGTCCACAGACATCATCTGTTGTAACTATTTCTACTGCTCCTGGAGCATCTAAGATTGTCAATTGCGAATCTATACCAGAAGCAGAACCCCCTGCACAAAAAGTAAATTCATAACTACTACATTGAGCAACATTAACAGTATAGTAGCGCCCATTTTGGGTGTTAATTGTCTGATATGCTGCAGTAGGAGCTAAAGCCCCAGAAGCAGTGCCTCCGTTGCAAGCAAGGCTGAAGTTTGAAATTATTAACAGGAAAAATAGTAGAGTGTAGTGTAGTTTCATGCTTTATCGATTTACTATAATTTTAGCAAAGTTACTAAATTGAATTAGTAAATAGTTAGTAAAAAGTTACTATTATTGAATTGAAAGTTGTATTTTATGAATTGAATGTTTTTTTTTTGTTGGTTTTGTTGGTTTTTTAGCTTGGAATCTTAAAATGCCAATTCAATTGATTAACTTTTTTCTATCTTTGATAAAAATGCTAGAATGAAATTACTTCTCTTCTTCTTTAATGTGTTCTTTTTATTGAATTTGTTCTCTCAAACCTTCCCAAAACGAGAGTTTAGAGGTTCTTGGGTTTCAACTGTTTGGAATGTTGATTATCCTTCTGCATCAGGTTTAAGTGTAGCTACTCAAAAAGCGCAATTCATTTCTCAAATAACGGAACTCAAACAAGCAGGAATAAACGTTGTTTTTATTCAGGTTCGACCGTCATGCGATGCTTTTTACGATTCTTCTTTTGAACCATGGAGTCAGTGGTTAACTGGTACTCCTCAAAATATAACACCTTCGCCTTATTACGATCCTTTGGTTTTTTATGTGGAAGAATGCCACAAACGCGGAATGGAATTGCATGCATGGGTAAATCCATATCGCGCTGCTTCAAGCATTGCTGGACAAAGCTTTTCTGCTTCACATATTACCAATACGCAACCAAGTTGGTGTGTTACATACGGAACGAAAAAATTATTAAATCCAGGTTTACCAGCAGTGCGAAATTATGTAACGGATGTGGTGATGGAAATTGTTCGGAATTATGACATTGATGGAATGCATTTTGACGATTATTTCTATCCATATCCCGAAGCCAGCTTAACCTTTAATGATGCCGCAGCTTTTGCTACTGACCCGCGCGGTTTTACAAATCTTGACAATTGGAGACGAGACAATGTGAATATTTTTATCGATAAAATTCACGATAGCATAAAATCAGAAAAACCATGGGTTAGGTTCGGAGTTAGTCCGTTTGGAATTTGGAAAAGTGGAGTTCCTGCCGGAATCTCAGGTTTGTCTTCCTATTTTGATATTTATTGTGATCCAATTGCTTGGCTTCAAGACGGTTCGGTAGATTATGTTTTGCCTCAATTGTATTGGCTAATTGGAGGAGCACAAGATTTTTCTGCACTTTCGAATTGGTGGGGAACGCAATGTGAAACATATAACAGGCACTGCTTTGCAGGAATGGCAACTTACCGACTAGATCCGGCATCAGGAAACTGGGCAAATACCGAAATTCGAAATCAAATAAATTCTGTTCGAACGATAAATACTAAAGTTCCGGGTTATTCTTGTTTTAGTTCAAAATCTATCATTAATAACTTAAAATCTATTCAAGATACATTGGCTGTAAAAAATCAAAAAGTTAGTTTATTACCAGCAATGACTTGGGACAATAATATTGCTCCAAATTTGGTAACTGGAGTTTCCTATTCCATTAATCCATCTAATATTGTTTTGAACTGGACTCAAGCAACTGCTGCTCTAGATGGAGATTTGGCAAATTATTACGTGGTGTATCGTTTCGTGAATGGACAAACTATTAATTTAACTAATCCAGTTTTTATTTCAGGAAGAACCAACAGAGATACCACAGTTTTTGTTGATAATTACACAATTACAGCTGGTGAAACAGTTACGTATGCAATTACTTCTGTAGACAGATATAGCAACGAAAGTTTACCAATGTATTACAATATTTGTTTCAATTGTGATAACGAAGCACCAAATTCGCAGATTGTAATTTCGAATGACTGGAAAACGGCAAATTTCACAGCAAATTTCACAGACATAGATTTTGCTGGCGGAACAGGAGTTGAAAAAGCATACTACGCTATCGAAAATTTTGATGGATCAAAATGGACAGCAAACGCACAGCGTGGTTTTGCAATAGATGATTTTGATGCGGCTTCAATCAGTTCTCAATGGGTTCCTCAAACAGGAACATGGTCTCAGGCAACAGGAAGTATTTCGCAAAGTGATGCAGGTGTTTCAAATACGAATTTGCACATGGGTTTAAACCAAAATTTGAGCAATCGATATGTATATGATTTTCGTGCAAGTATTGGCGGAGCAGGTGTGAACCGAAGAGTTGGAATTCATATTTTTGCTTCAGACCCAACTTTAAGTGAACGTGGAAATTCGTTATTGATTTGGTTTCGTTTAGACGACGATAAAATTCAACTGTATCAAACAAATTCGAATCTTTTAGGTGCTATTTTATCTGTTTCAAATTTCAACTTTGTGGCTGATCAAGTTTATGATTTTAGAATTATTTACGACCGAATTTCCGGAATTCTTCGAATCTATATTGATGGAACTTTAGCAACTAGCTACACGTTTTTATCGCCATATACAAACGGAGAGTATGTTTCATTCCGATCTGGAAATGCAAATTTCAACATTGAATCGTTCCGAGTTTTGCGCTCACGTGCTGCAAGTACAGGAATTACAATTGGTTCTGCTTTAACGAACGATGTAACTTTTCAAAACCCGAGTTCAGCAATTTCGTCTGGTCGAATTACAACTTTTTGTAACGATTCTGCATTGAATTTGAGTGCAACCACCCAAGAATTATTTGATGTAGATTATACCCAACCAATTTTAGGAACATTTTTAAACGATAGTTTGGCAGCCGATATAGACACAACTTACGCAACAACATTAGCCGGAAATTGGGACATTTCTCAAGATATACATTCAGAAATTCAACAATACGAAATCAGTTTGGGAACTTCAGCTGGTGCAACAGATATACAAAATTGGATCACTACAAATACGACAAACTTTAATAGCGGAACACTTAGCTTAATTGAAAATCAACAGTATTTTGTGAATCTTCGGGCTACAAATGGTGCTGGTTTAATTTCGCCAATTTTGAGCAGTGATGGAGTTGTTTTCGCAATTATGCAAGTAGATACCATTCCAACAGATACTATTGAAACCGATACCTTATCTATTTCGGAGTTCAAAAACGCTTATTTGACTTGCTATCCAAATCCTACAACTAAAAACGTAACTCTTACCTTTAATACAGATTTTGATGGTGAAATTTCCTTGATAGATTTGAACGGAAAACTTCTGTTTTTCGATAAGAGAAGTTTGTTGAACGGTGGATCGGTGAATTTGGATATTGAAAACTATCCGTCTGGAATTTATATGTTAAAAATTAATTCAGAGAAATATAATACAACAATTTCGCTTGTTAAAAACTGATTTGCACATAAAAAATAGCGGAATAAAAAAACCACGACTGAATTAATCGCGGTTTTTTTTTAAAAATTTAAAAAGTATTATTTTTGATAGAAAGGGAATTTCACAATTTGTGCTTTTACTCCTTTTTCTCTGATTTCGATAAAAATTTCTGAATCAACAGCTGCATGTGCAACATCTATGTATGCTAAACCAATTGCTTTTTTCACACTCGGACCCTGTGTTCCAGAGGTAACTTTACCAATAACAGTGTTATTTACATCCAAAACTCGGTAGTCATGACGTGGAATTCCTCTGTCAATCATTTCGAATCCGATTAATTTTTGCTTAACTCCAGCTTCTTTCTCTGCCTTCAAGCGATCTGAATCAACGAAATCCTTTGTGAATTTTGTAATCCATCCTAAACCAGCTTCAAGCGGAGAAGTGTTGTCGTCTATGTCGTTTCCATATAAACAAAAACCCATTTCTAAACGCAAAGTATCACGTGCTGCTAAACCAATTGG
>JANNWW010000242.1:0-4218 GCA_031409255.1 Crocinitomicaceae bacterium | reverse complement strand
GATATGTTCTGTATGATTTATTCCAATATTGAGCGACTTATCGCAGACCAATTTACCATCCATTTGATAAATCTTTATATCACACAATCCTTCCACATCTGTTTTAATCAATATATCAAACGAGGAAGTAGCAGGATTTGGATAAACCGCAAGCTGACCTTTCTCATCAATAAAATGTAAGTTTTTCGTTGAAAAGAAATCACAATTTGTGTACTCTACATAGTTCACATTGTGAATGATTGAACCAAATGAGAAGTTGTTTTGCGATAAAATTGGACTCAAATAAGCGGAAGTGTCAATCGCAATGGTTGAATCTAATACTTCTTGGCCTATTTGTTTGATAAGAATATCCATTTCGTATTCTTGTTTCCAGAAATTGATATTTCTTTGCTCAAGAGAATCTAAGCCACACTCTTCCAATTCAGTTAGAATATTCAAACCAATTTCGGGGTGTCCCGTCAAGCGAAACAAATGCGCCTTATCGACTTCCAAAATGTATTGTAAATTGTAGTTCGTTGAATCAATTGTGCTATCCGACATATACATCATTGCGTTCACGTATTTAGAAACAAATGGATCAAAGCTAAATTTATTATTGAAGCGTATCAATTCGTTTTCTCTAAACCCGCCTTCAACAGCCATTTTCATTAAATCTAAACCATAATTCAAATAGAAATTATTCAAGCTATCGTCTTTTGAAAGTTGAACCGTGAACAATTCATCTAAAAGAGAAATAGCACCCAAGTTATCAGAACTATCTTTTTCAGTTATGAGAGAAATCTTATTCACACATTCATTTAGTAATTCACGTACAGTAATTGTATCTTGCAAATAATTCGAATAGATTTCGATATCGTTAGTATCACCAACTGATTTTGGACCAGGAGGAATTACAATTGTAGGGCAATCTTTCGGTTTTAATACTCTTGGAAAAGTAGAAATCGTGTAAGTAAAACTAACTGTATTGGTAATAGTTGCTATCGTTCCAGGATCAGCAACACCAACAAGCCATTGGTTTTGAGCGAAAATACCTACAGGACAACTTGCACAAACCGTATTCACAATTCCTTTAATAGTATTTGCAGGATTGTTACATGCTCCAATAAAATTAAAGCCTCCTACTAAATCTGGAAACTGTGCATTTCTCAATAAAATGTTTTGATCGTAACCTACAGCTTTCTCTAAATTATTATAACCGCCATTAGAATAAGATGAAATGTTTAACAAGCAATTTGTTAAAACTTCAATATTCGCAAATCGTGAATTGCGCATTTCTGTGCAACGAACAGTGAGTTTACCCTCAGTTTTTTGCAGCCCTAAAAAACAATAATTGAACAAACACTTATTCACAACCAATTCAATATTCGATTTATCAGTTACAGCCAAAAATGGATTCAAATTTTCTGGAGAAAAACTGAATGCTTCAAAAGTTGAATTCTTAATTGAAGAGGCAAGCGTTAAGGAAGCCGACTCTAAACCTCGTAATCTTCGCGACTGAAAACGACAATTACTGATTATATAACCTCTACCACTTTGTTTAATAAGTGCTTGTGAAAACAAATTCGAAGTAAAGGGTTGATCAAAAAAGCAATCAATTGCTGTTAATGTTCCCACATTGTCTATGTTTAGGTTAGCTGTAACAGCTACGTTGCTAAAATCTGACTTATTCAAAGAAGTTTTATCTTGTGTAACTAATCCTTGATTCGGAAATTCCGAAATCATGTTAACATAATCCACATAAACTTCTTGGCGCGCATCAATCATTGCGCCTTCCTCAAATTTTACTGTGCCAACACGAATAAACAATGATTTTCCTTCGCCATTCAATTGCGTCAATTTACTGTTTTTAGTAAGTGTAATATAGGGTTTGGTTTTGTCTTTTCCGATGAATTTAAAACTTGAGTTTGGTGATGTTGATAGAAGCGAAACTTGGCCATCAATTATGATTTGCCCGTGTTCTACACCCAATTGAACAATTTCAAAAGTTTGATTGCCCAACAATTTGATGTCTTTGTGCAAAATGAGACGGCTGTTAGGACCTTCCATGTAAATTTTAGCTCCATTGAAATGTTGAAAATCAGCGCCACCTATTTCAAGTGTACCACCATCTTTTATGTAAAGTTTACCTGTAGGAAATATTTTCAAACTAGAGTTTTCTGTAAACTTCAGAGTTGTTCCAATACCGATGTTAATTGTTCCATGAAGAATTACTCGTGAATTTTTCTGAGCATAAATTCCTTTGTTCACTATATTTACTATTCCACCATTATCAATATTCATTATTCCGTTTTCACACAAAATGTATTTTGTTTTTACATCCAATATTCCAGCAAAGTCAATAGAAAGATTAGATGTAAGATATTGAGTAGTGTAAATACTTAAATCCAAATAATTTGGGAAAAATGGTTGAATATATTCCTGTGTTATTACGTTGTGGTTTCCGTTAAAATAGTCTTTTGAACAATTAGGCAAGTGATTCGCTGCTGCATTCATATACCCTTCTGCTAGACCTAAAATAGTTGGATCACTTATAGTATTCGTGAAATCAATAATTGGTAAAGCTTCACAAAAACAATTCTCAGAAATTGAATACGGTGGCAATTGGTCTTTAAAAACAATACGGTACAAATTGTGAAACAACATGTAATCTATATTGTTAAACATACCAACAAAACCACCATCTCCGAGGCTATCGGATGAGTTTGTCCAACGGTCATAAGTAGCCCATCCGTTTAATTGTCTTTGTGTAACAGTTGTTCCAACAACTGAATATGCTAAATTATATGCCCCTGTTGGAGATAAACTATTTAAGAAATTTTGACACTCAGTTTTTGTAATTATGGGTTCTGTATTATTTCTAAGAACTGATGCAATTAATTCAATCTGGTGGTTTTTTGTGTTTTCAGCCATACCATGAAACGCATCCATTGACCAAAATCCAGAAGCCGCAGCCATATTACTCATTATGATTTTATTACCGTTATCAGAAGGATCGTATATTTTTAACGATTTATACCATTGATTTGAAAGTGTATAATCAAGGTTTCCATCTGTATTCAAATCAGTGATAATATCCTGAATATTAGGCCCAAACCACAATGGTGATGAAATATTAATTGGTTGTGATAGAACCCCATTTAACATCTCAGTTTGATATACACTAGTGTTTTGATTATTACCAACACCAGATGGTACAGCATTGTTGATTAAATTATTTTTCATCAATACATAGTCAGGAGTTTGAAATAGAAATGAATTTGCATTGTTGCATGCTTCTGCTTTTCCAGCTGCTGTTGCATCAATTAATCCAAAACCAGTTGCACAATATTGAACATCTTGCATTGCCTGACCATACAAATAAGCTGTTAAACTTCTTTTCAATAAACCTTGATTTGGCACTCCATTTATTCGATGATCCCACTCTTTTATTGCCATTGCTGCCCATGCAAAATCACCACCGCCGTTTGTAACAGTCCAACCATTAACATCAATATAAAACCAATTATGAACTTCTAAATAGTTTGTTAATCTATGAACAATCCCGCGAGTCATGTCAAGAATAGCAAAACCATTATCTGTTGGAATTGGCTGAACGAAAACATCGTCAACTAACTCATACACCAAACTTAAACCAATCATTAATGAAGATAATTGATCTGCACTTGGAACATTTTGATAGGTATTGAATTTTTCTATATAATTCAAAGCTGGGTCATTCACACCAGCAGCATTATTTGTTTCATAATGTGGCGATTCATCGCAACGGCATTCATAAGGCGAGTTTTTCCAATTATTCGCAAAACCCTCTGGCGTGTCACTTCGCAAATAAAAACCATTAAGGTTTTCATCCAAATCTAAGCCATAAATTGGTCCTAAATCTATTTCTGCTCTTAAGTCTAAACGATTAATTGCATTCAAAGCATAATATATTTCATTTAAAACACCCGTTACATCTTCTCCTGCATCAATAAGGAGTTTATATTCGGTTGCCAAAAGCCCGAGGTAATAACCGTGGCGAATCATGTCGTCTCCCCATTGGGTTGTGCTAAAGCCCCAACCATAATCGGCATCATCTTCTGCAACATTATCAAAACATTTATTAGGTTGAATTAAACGCGCGGTTATACCTTCACCAGATTTTGGGCCAATTTTCACATAGCTTTCACGAAGTTCATTCCGAAATTTCCAATATTTTTGGAGGTTAATTTCATCTGTTTG
>JANNWW010000241.1:0-11013 GCA_031409255.1 Crocinitomicaceae bacterium | reverse complement strand
CCCAAACAAAATTCAGTCTGTAACGGTTGGTTACAGACTGCTTTTTAAAAAATTAAAAACGAAAAAATAATATACAATGGAATTAATTACACCAAGTATTGGTTTACTTTTTTGGACAGGTTTAGTGTTCCTTCTTTTGTTATTCATCTTAACAAAATTTGCTTGGAAACCAATTCTAAAAGCAGTTAATGAACGTGAGCAAAAGATTTCTGAAGCCCTTGAATTGGCAGAGAAAACGAAAATTGAAATGAAAGCCTTGCAAGCTCAAAACGAAAACTTGCTAGCTGAGGCTAAAGCTGAACGCGATGCTATCGTGAAAGATGCAAAAGAAACAGCTACTAAAATGGTTGAAGATGCGAAGAATGGTGCGAAAATCGAATCAGCGAAAATCGTTGAGGCCGCTCATCAATCTATTAAAGCTGAAAAAGTTGCTGCAATAGCTGAATTGAAAACTCAAGTTGCTGCAATTTCATTGGAAATAGCTGAAAAGATATTACGCGATGAATTATCTGCAGATGAGAAACAAAAAGCGCTAGCTGAGAAATTGGCTGCTGATATTAACATGAACTAAGTAAAAGATGAAAAGTTCTAAAGCATCTATCCGTTACGCTCAGGCACTTCTTGATTTAGCTATCGAGAAAGATTGTCTGGAAGCTGTTGCGGGTGATATGAAGTATTTTAGCGAAATATGTGCTGCAAATCACGATTTCGAATTGATGTTAGCTAGTCCGATTGTGAAAGCAGACAAAAAAGTAAGTATTATTAAAGTGGTTTTCGAACAATTTAACACCATGTCTATTGGTTTTGTTGAATTGATTGCAAAAAATCGTAGAGAAAAATTACTTCCACAGATTGCAATTGCATTCGACACTTTATTGAAAGCACACAAAGGAATTGTTCCAATAACTGTAACAAGCGCTACTAAATTAGACGCATCAACGAAAGCAACAATAGTAGCGAAAGTTCAAGCATCTATTAAAGGAAATTTAGAAGTTACTGAAGTAATTGATGCAAACCTAATTGGTGGATTTATTGTTCGCATGGGCGACACACAAATTGATGCATCAGTTGCATCAAAATTAGCAAGTTTAAAACAACGTTTAACAATATAAGAGAACAGAAAGCAAAGCTTTCGAAGAATGAAGGATAGCAATTAAATTGCGAAATCTGAAGGAATTAAAATTCTCATAAAAAAAGAAAAAACATGGCAGATGTTAAACCAGCAGAAGTTTCTGCAATTTTAAGAGAGCAATTATCTGGTTTCCGTTCGGAAGCTGAGTTGCAAGAAGTTGGAACAGTACTTCAAATCGGAGATGGTATCGCACGCGTATACGGTCTTACAGGTGTACAATACGGTGAGTTGATTGAATTCGACGGTGGATTGCAAGGAATTGCTTTAAACTTGGAGGAAGACAATGTTGGAGCAGTATTATTAGGCCGTTCAACAACAATCAAAGAAGGTGACACAGTAAAACGTTTAGGACGTATTGCTTCGGTTCATGTTGGTGAAGGATTAGTTGGTCGTGTTATCGATACATTGGGGAACCCAATAGACGGTAAAGGCCCAATTGAAGGTAAATTATACGAAATGCCAATTGAGCGGAAAGCTCCGGGGGTAATTTTCCGTCAACCAGTTACTGAGCCTTTGCAAACTGGTATCAAAGCTGTTGATGCGATGATTCCAATTGGACGTGGACAACGTGAGTTAATCATTGGTGATCGCCAAACTGGAAAAACAACCGTTGCAATTGATGCTATTATCAATCAAAAAGAATTTTTCGATAGAGGTGAACCCGTTTTCTGTATTTATGTTGCAATTGGACAAAAAGGTTCAACTGTAGCTGGAATTGTTAAGAAATTAGAAGATGCTGGTGCAATGGCTTATACAGTAATTGTTGCATCAAATGCATCTGATCCTGCGCCAATGCAATTTTACGCACCAATGACAGGAGCTGCAGTTGGCGAGTTTTTCCGCGACTCAGGAAGACCTGCATTAATCGTATTTGATGATTTATCAAAACAAGCTGTTGCTTACCGTGAAGTTTCCTTGTTGTTGCGCCGTCCACCAGGACGTGAGGCATATCCAGGTGACGTTTTCTACCTACACTCTCGTTTATTGGAGCGTGCTGCGAAAATTATTGCAGATGACACTATCGCAAAACAAATGAATGACTTACCAGAATCACTTAAAGGAATCGTAAAAGGTGGTGGTTCATTAACTGCATTGCCAATTATCGAAACTCAAGCGGGTGACGTTTCTGCATATATTCCTACGAATGTAATTTCGATTACAGACGGACAAATTTTCTTAGAGTCAGATTTATTTAATGCAGGTATTCGTCCGGCAATTAACGTAGGTATTTCGGTATCTCGTGTTGGTGGAAATGCACAAATTAAATCGATGAAGAAAGTTGCAGGTACTTTGAAATTAGACCAGGCTCAATACCGTGAATTAGAAGCTTTCGCGAAATTTGGATCTGATCTAGATGCAGTAACTAAATCTGTTCTAGACAAAGGTGCACGTAATGTAGAAATCTTAAAACAAGGTGAAGGCGAACCTTTCTCTGTTGAGAAACAAATTGCAATTATCTACGTTGGAACAAAAGGATTAATTCAAAGCGTTCCAATTAATAAAGTTAAAGCATTCGAAAAAGAATATTTGAACTACTTAGAGGCGAAACATTCAGATGTATTGGTTCGTTTAAAAGCAGGAAAATATGACGATGAAGATACAGACGTTTTAGGAAAAGTTGCAAAAGAAATAGCGTCTAAATACTAATTAAAAATGACCAATTGAAATTGAAAAGTAAAACCAATTTTACTTTTCAATTTTCAATTTAGACTTTAATGTATGCCAAATTTAAAGGAAATACGTAATCGAATAACTTCAGTAGGATCTACAATGCAGATTACTTCTGCTATGAAAATGGTTTCTGCTGCAAAGTTGAAAAGAGCGCAAGATGCAATTACTCAATTGAAACCTTATTCGAATAAATTGCAAGAGATTTTAGGAAACTTGAGCACTTCACTTGATATATCTGAAAATGCGTTCGCTGCAAACAGAGGAAACAAAAATATTCTGATTGTTGCTATTACTTCGAACCGTGGTTTGTGTGGCGGATTTAACAACAATATTATTAAAGCAGTAAACAGTGAAATTGCTCAGCATTATTCTGATTGTAATGTAAAAATTCTTTCTCTAGGTAAAAAAGCGAAAGATGCTTTCAAGCGCTCAGAATGGTTTTTAGAAACAAGCAATTTAGCTATTCCACAAGATATTTTTCAAGATTTAACTTTCGTAAATGCAGCTTCAATTGCGAATTATTTAATGGATAGTTTCCTTGCAAAAGAATACGACAAAATTGTAATTGTATACAATTCGTTTGTAAACGCTGCTTCTCAGGATATAAAAGTAGAACAATATTTGCCAATGGTTCCTTCATCTGGAGCTAAAGAAGCGGGCGACTATATTTTTGAACCTTCTAAAGAAGAAATCGTTGAAGATTTAATTCCAAAATCATTGAAAATTCAATTGTTTAAAGGTCTTTTGGATTCGAATGCTTCTGAAAATGGAGCTCGAATGACAGCCATGCACAAAGCAACAGACAACGCGAAAGAATTACAGAAAAACTTAAAATTAACATACAACAAAGCACGACAAGCAGCAATTACTAATGAAATCTTAGAAATTGTTGGAGGAGCAGAAGCATTAAACGGTTAATTTTAATTGGTTTTAAAAG
The DNA here is from genome assembly GCA_031409255.1 of Crocinitomicaceae bacterium. Lineage (GTDB taxonomy): Bacteria > Bacteroidota > Bacteroidia > Flavobacteriales_D > Crocinitomicaceae > Fluviicola. The sequence continues at coordinate 7,273 of JANNWW010000241.1, read as the reverse complement.
AATACATGAGGTTAACAGAAATGTTGACCTTTTTTTGTGTCTGAACACGAAATAATAATCAAACCGAGGTCTATAAATCCAATTGCTGTGTGTAAATTTGTAGACTAAAAAAAGTAACCGATGAGTGTAGGCAAAAAAGTGAAAATGTATATGAACTTTACGAAGTTTCGCTTGGCTTCATTGGTCGTTATTTCAGCGCTATCAGGTTATCTTTTTGTTGGTGGAAACGACGGACTTGAGCTTTTCTATCTTCTTTTTGGAGGATTGTTAGTTACTGCCGCTTCAAATGGTTCGAATCAAATTTGGGAAAGAGAACTAGATATTTTAATGAACCGAACTCAAAAACGACCTTTACCACAAGGAGAAATGACTGTTCGCGAAGGATTAATTGTGGTTACCGTTTGTTTACTACCAGGTTTGGTTATGTTGTATCAACTCAATTTGGGTTCTATGCTACTCGGTTTAGCTGCGTTTATTTCGTATGTATTTATTTACACTCCAATGAAACGTATTTCAACGTGGGCAGTTTTTGTAGGCGCATTTCCAGGTGCTATTCCACCAATGCTCGGAGCAGTGGCTGGTTCAGATTCATTTGGACTCATACCTGGAGTTTTGTTCTTTGTTCAGTTTGTTTGGCAATTTCCTCATTTTTGGGCAATAGCATGGGTAGTTTACGATGATTATCAGCAAGGTGGTTTTTCCCTACTTCCATCAAAAGGAGGAAGAAACAAAGCTTCAGCATTTCAAATTTGCTTTTATGCATTTATGTTAATTCCTTTCACGCTTTTACCCTGGTTACTTGGCTGGTGTGGAACTCCAACATTGTTAATTGGAACAGCAGTATCCTTACTGTTCTTTTTATTTTCGTATAACCTTATGCGCAGCTTAAAAACTTCAGATGCTAAAAAACTTATGTTCGCCTCGTTTGTTTATTTACCAATAGTGCAATTTCTGTACGTGTTCGACAGAATAATTCCGGAAATAGAAAAAGCACTTTTACCATAATATAATAGCAATGAAAAAAGAAGAAATTCTAAGTGAAATGACTCCTGAAATTCGGGAGAAAATGAAAAAAAACCTCGTCTATGTTGGGGCATTTAGCGTAGTCATGTTTTTTGCTGGTTTGACCTCTGCATATATAGTAAGTATGGGAGATTCTTATTGGGTTAAATACGATTTTCCACAAGCATTTTATATCTCTACAGCGCTCATACTTGCCAGTTCGATTGTTCTGTTTATTGGAACAAAAAGCGTGAAAAAGAACGAGGGTAAAGCACTAAAATGGGCTGTGCCTACAACATTTGTGATGGGAGTTTTGTTTGCCATTTTTCAATGTATAGGTTACACTCAACTATTTAGCGAAGGCGCTCATGTTGTGTCAAAAATTATTGTTACCGACGGAAGATATGGCGAGTATTTCGATCTTAAAATAGATGGGAAATACATGGAAGTAGATGGAAACGATTATTTAATTGAAGGTAAAATTATTTCTGAAACAGAAAAAAATAAAATAGCAAGCTTTTTTGCAGATTTAGATTCTGTATCTTACGATGAAAACTACAATGTGGAACCATCAAAATATACATTGGTCTATAAACAAAGCAAAGAATTAACCCTGAAAAACGGTCAATATTACTTAAATGATTCTACCCTTTTACCATTCACAGATTTGAAAAGATTAGAATATTTCTCAATTCATTTGCGTGACAAACGTGGAAATTTTTTCCACAAAGGGAAATATGGAAAAGACTTTGTGATCTATTACAAAGGCAAAAAATTGGAATACAAAAACAACCTTTTGTATGTTGGAAAGAAAGTTTTGACTGCACCCATGCAACTCGACATGGAAAGATCAGCAGATCAATCTTCGACATATCTATTCATGATTACATTTTTACACTTACTTCATATTTTAGTTTGTTTGATTTATTTATTAAAGAAGACAATTCACTCATTTACAGGTAAGTTAGCAATACACAACTTTGTCGGAATTAGAACGGGTGCAATATTCTGGCACTTTTTAGGATTTTTATGGGTCTATTTGTTGTGTTTTTTGCTTTTTATTCATTAAACTTGCAGAAAAAATTTTAAATAATGGCAGGTCACGCTACAACACAAGTCGACGCTTCAACTACATGGGGTGGAAAAGTTTCTCCGTTTAACGTAAGTTACGGAAAATTAATGATGTGGTTTTTCTTGGTTTCTGATGCTTTAACATTTGGAGGCTTGTTGGTTGCATACGGTTATTGCAGACACACAACTCAAGAAGCATGGCCAATCGGCGAAGAAACTTTTGATTCACTCCCTTTTTTAGGTCATGGCTTCCCCTTGGCGTATGTTGCTTTAATGACTTTTATACTTATTGTATCTTCTGTAACTATGGTTTTAGCAGTTGAAGCTGGACATAGAATGGATAAAAAAGGAGTTGTAAAATGGATGTTAGCTACAATCATTGGCGGAATATTTTTCGTTGGTTCACAAGCGTGGGAATGGTCGCATTTTATTCACGGTTCTCAATTCGGATCTGTTGAATTAGCTTCTGGTGACAAAGCGATTGTTAAAGGTCATTTTGGAGAATTTCAAAGTTTCACCATCATTGAAAGTGGGAAACACCACAAAAAAGGTGAAGTTATAAAAGAAACACCAGACGAATTGTTTCACCATTTTAGAGAAGCAGTTATTGAAGGAAAGGTAAAAAATGAACAACTTACTTTACATGATGGTTCTGTTGCAACATGGAAACGTGCGCACGATCACGACATGAAACTAATTATCAAAAACGATGGTGCAGGTATTGCAGTGAAAACGAAAAAAATTATTGAAGGTAAAGATGCTGCAAAAGCATATTGGGAAGTTATAAATAGTGGTAAAAAAGGTGCAATCGTTTACGGAGCAGATTTAACTACAAACGAATACGGTCCGCAACAATACGCACAGCTGTTTTTCTTTATTACAGGTTTTCACGGATTCCACGTTTTTTCAGGAGTTGTTATCAATTTCTTAATTTTCTTAGGAGTTGTTCGTGGAACATACCACAAAAGAGGACATTACGAAATGGTTGAAAAAACCGGATTGTACTGGCACTTTGTGGATCTAGTTTGGGTATTCGTATTTACCTTCTTCTACTTAGTATAATTTATTTCAAAAACACAGATCATGGAAAGAGATGATATCATTGAATATTCTTTACACGCTCACCACAACGAAGAGCAAGGAAAGAAAATTCGCCGTAAAATTTTAGTTGTAACAGCAATATTAACAGCTATAACTGTTTTAGAAGTATTTGTTGGAATGTTCTTCGGGCGTTCAATCTCAACCGGAGCAACTTGGACAGGAATTAAATGGGGATATATACTTTTAACTTTAGTTAAAGCAGGTTATATCGTTCTTTCATTCATGCACTTAGGTGACGAAAAGAAATATTTAAAATGGGTAATTTTAGTTCCTTATTTTTTATTTATAGTTTATTTAATTTTCATTGCTCTCAACGAAGCTTTAGCAGTTAATGGCGCGTGGGAAGAATACGGAGGATAATTTAATACAAGCCAATGGCAAAAGAAAAAACAAAAGCCGGACGATTTAGAGTAGCTTACGCGATGATTCTCTTATTCGGTCCGGCTCTTTTATTGATACTAATTTCTACACGTGGATGTGAACATAAATTCAAAAAATTGGATGATTACGGTAGTGTTCCAAGCTATAATTTCACAACCAATACCGGTAAAACAATCTCCAATAAAACCTTAAAGAACAAAATTGTCATATTTACTACTATTCAACCCACTTGTCCGAACGACTGTGGACTTCAACTCTTTCATATAGATCAATTGATTTACCAACAGTTACGTAAAAACCAGAAAAGAATGAGTCACGTAAAACTCGTTTCTATTGTAACAGATGGCGAAGGAAACCAGTCTGATAATATTTCAGATATTGAAGCTACACTCAAAAAAGAAGTTCTTGGTTACGATCCTTCAATTTGGATGATAGTTAAAGGAGATGCCAAAAGTTTATACGCCATAAAACACAACAAACAATCACTTCTTCAAAAAGGCGATCAATATTATGGTGGACAAGCATTTCAAGAACTAATGCTCTTGGTTGATAAGCAAAGTCATTTGCGAATGGTGCTTCACTCTTCTCGAGAAGGAGAAATAAGAACCATGCGCGATCATATGAATTTATTGGAAAAAGAATACGACAAAGCTGCGTGGAAAAGCAAAAAATAACTCTCTTATTCGTTTTAATTCTATTCGTTTCTTGCACCAATAAAAAGACCGATATACAACGTGCACTTCCTTATTGGGGAAACTACGACGTACTTGTTTCGGAACAAGGCGGAGTAGAAACTCGAGATACAATTTACCCAAAAATTCCTAGTTTCACTTACACAAACCAAGATTCTAAAAAATTCAAATCGCACTCAATTAAAGGGAAAATTTGGATCGCAAACTTTTTCTTCACTTCTTGCCCAAGCATTTGCCCACCCATGATGTCGCAAATGAAACGCTTAAATATTCTTACAAAAGATTTACATTCAGAGTTAGAGTTTTTGAGCTTCAGCATAGATCCAACAACAGACACACCAACGCACCTCAAAGAATATGCAACTCAAAACGGATTAAACCTCAAACACTGGAATTTATTAACCGGAAATGAAGCTGAAACACACAGACTAGGTGTAGAAGGTTTTATGATTCATGCAGACAAAGACCCAAGCTCTGCAGGAGGTTTTGCACATTCAGACGGCTTAGTTTTAGTTGACAAAGAAGGTTATGTGCGCGGAATTTATAACGGCACAAAAACTGAACAAGTTGACTTATTAAACAAAGATTTACGTAAATTGTTACAAATTGAATATGGACATAAATAAACCATTTCCTAAAAAAAATATCCGTAAACTCATTAATGTTGTTTCGGTAGTAATCCCAGCTGTTGTAGCTGCGTTATTCGGAATAAAACTAAAAGGATTCGACACGTCTTATTTGCCTGCATTTTACGCAACAATAAACGGAATAACTGCAGTTTTATTAGTTTTGGCACTTCTTTTTATTAAACAAAAGAAAAGGAAAGCCCACGAACGAACAATTCAAGTGTGCATGTTTCTTTCTCTTATTTTCTTGGCATGTTATGTAACATATCACATGACCTCAGAAAGTACAAAATATGGCGGAGAATTGGGTTTGATTTACTATCCCTTGCTCATTTCGCACATTTTGTTGAGTATTGCTGTGGTGCCACTTGTGCTCTACTCTTACTTGCATGCTTGGGAAGGGAATTTCGAAAAACACAAAAAATGGACAAAAATTGCTTGGCCAATTTGGTTTTACGTAGCAGTTAGTGGAGTTGTGGTTTACCTCATGATTTCTCCTTTTTACACGCATTAATTTTTAGACATGCGCTAAATTTATTCTTTTAAATCACAAATTGAATTTAACGAAAAAACCGACAAACGGAAGTTCCTTTGCTGCAAGTGAACGCTTTTTTTGAAAGTTGAATTGCAATCGTAGGCGGGAATGCAAACTCCAACATCCTAGAAATCAAAAAATCAATTCGTTTTTAAAGAACAATTAAAAGCTAGAAGGACAGGTATTTTTTCTACCCAAACGGAAACTCAAACCGGCACCCATGAAAACATACCAATCACGTGTGGTTGCATCTCCTCGCTGACCGAACCTATTGCCGTTTAAACTACGGTTACTCAATTCAGCAGAAAGTGGCCCGTTTACATTGTTCAATAAAGTTTGATCTATGTAACTTCCAGAACCAACATCATCTAAATAATCGGTAAACAAAAAGCGAATACCATATTCCAAATTTAAGCCAATATTTGGAGTAAGCGTTAAGCGGTATCCGAAACCAATCGGAATGGCTAATTGAACTTTGCTGTAACGGCCGCGATCAGACAAATCTGTACCCTGACCTTCGGTTGCCAATGGTTGTAATTCAACCATACTCCCATTAAATTCAGTTTTCGGGTTAATGCGCGTTAGGGCCAATTGTGCAAATAAATAACCCGTACTTTTATACTTACGTCCACCAATTTCGTAGGGAAAATAACTAATTTCGATTCCATTACCCAATTCCCAAAGCGATGTTTCGAAAGATAAATTTCTATTTTGATCTATCGCTCGTTTTGATTGTGCATCATTGGCTTCAACAAAACCATAAGTTAAATTTGCACGGTAACTTAAGCGCGAATGAATGTTGTAACGGTAAAAAATTTGACCACCAACATTTGTGTTTTTGAATTGGGTGGAATTCAAATCACCCAAATAGTATGTTCCACCTCCAACTAAACCAATTTCAGACCGCGACCAATTATTGTGGCGCGAAGAACCTTGCGCAAACGAAAACGTTTCAATTAAAACAAGAAGCAAAATGAGCAAACAAGATTTCATATATAAACTATAACGCAAAATAAACCAATTTAGTACACAGAACCGCACAAACATTACGCCAACAAACCATTAGAGAATAAAAGTTCAGCAATCTGCACGGCATTTGTTGCAGCTCCCTTTCGTAAATTATCAGCTACAATCCACAAATTTAAGGTGTTGTCTTGTGTTTCATCTCTTCGAATTCGACCAACAAAAACATCGTTTTGTGCTTCTGCAAAACGCGGCATGGGGTAAGAATTGGTTGTTGGGTCGTCTTTCAATGTAATACCCTCTGTTTCGTGAAGTATTTTTCGAATGTCTTGAATTTCAAACTCTTTTTCAAGTTCAATATTTACTGATTCTGAATGTCCGCCCACAACCGGAACACGAACTGCTGTAGCCGTAACTTTAATTGATGGATCTAAAATTTTCTTTGTTTCATTAGAAAGTTTCATTTCCTCTTTCGTGTATCCGTTGTCTAGAAATGAATCACAATGTGGAATACAATTTTTGTCTATTGGATAATGATAGGCCATTTCTCCTGAGATTCCAGCGCGTTCATTTTCTAATTGTTGAACCGCTTTCACGCCAGTTCCTGAAATACTCTGATAAGTTGAAACCACCACACGCTTTACGCCATATTTTTTATGAAGCGGAGCAAGTGTCATCACCAATTGAATGGTAGAACAATTTGGATTGGCAATAATTTTATCCGCTTTGGTTAATAAATCTCCATTTATTTCAGGTACGATTAATTTTTTATCTGGATCCATTCTCCATGCAGATGAGTTATCAATTACTGTTGTTCCTGCATCAGCAAATTTTGGAGCCCACTCCAAAGATGTGTCTCCTCCGGCAGAAAAAATAGCAATGTCTGGTTTCATTTCAACTGC
>JANNWW010000240.1:0-24808 GCA_031409255.1 Crocinitomicaceae bacterium | reverse complement strand
TCGTTAAAAAGTGTTGCTTCTGTTTTTTCAACTTTTAATTTCCCAGCAATAAAATCTGTCATAAAATTACTGGCAAACTTTTCTTTGGCGTTTACTTCTTGCTCGGTAAATGGAATCCAATGGTTTACACCATATCTTGATTGAATATTCGTGTTAAAAATAGTGATGATAAGGCAATCACTTTGAAATTCTTTATCGTTCTGCCAATTTTCGTTTGGAAATAAGAATTGGTCGCGATCATTTAACCATGATGATGGAATCACTTTTCGAACTGCAAAATAGATTGAAGTGATAATTAAATTTTCAGATGTAATTCTTGTATGTCTTCCACCTTTTTTCCAACTTTGTTTTTCCTCATTATCGACAAAAATCATTCGTTGATTTTGGAAATCGTTTCCAACCGACGCTAAGTGACCAATATAATTTACTGAATTTTTTTTAGAGTTTATTTCAAGCCAATCACTGATATATTTAGATGTGTCATATGAGTTTATCGTTTTTGAACCTACGAAAATTCCTTTTGCATCATATATATCTGCATTAGTTTGCTCAAAAATTTCACTTTTACTTGTATTCCAAATAAAAAATCCTATTGGAAATTCCCCTTTGACATTATCAAATGTGTTCGCAGGAACGATAAAAAAGAATTCGAGTTTCGCTTGAAAGAATTTTCTGAAATCCGAGAAGTTTGGTGCTTGCAGAATTTTCAACTTTGAAAATTCTGCAAGCACGCTGTTAGGGATTTCTTGGTGTATTCTTGTGAAAAATTGCGCAAACATTTCACTGCTTGCTTTACCCATAAGTGTTTGATATTTACTGTGTGTTCTACTTATATGGATATTTTTACGACCAATACCACGAACATTGTCGCCTTCGGCATATGGCGGGTTAATATAAATCACTAGTTTCTTACGTTTGTTTTCATCATTGATAATGTCTTGCAAACTTTGTGGCAGTTTGGTAAAATCATCATTCAAAAAATCAAATTGAAAAACGTGGTTTTCTAACAAATTCGCACCGTGTTCAATTCGTTCGTGCATCACATTCACATCTGCTTGGTCTAGCGTGCTTGCATAAATGTTGTATTTGTTGGTAAGGCCTGCTAAAAGATTGCCTGTTCCAGCGGCACAGTCCCAAATATAATATTCATCTTGCCAGTTTTCGCCCAAATAATCGGTCAAGTATTTTTGCGATAAATCTACCCAAATACGAGGGGTAAAAAACGCACCTTTTCGTTCTCTAATATCTTGTGGCACCAATAAATCTCTGCGTTCAATTATGTAATCTTGAAATTGAACTAATGGTGGTCTTTTGTATCGTTTCCAAAATTGCGAATAAGTTTCTTTGTTTTTAAGGTTAATTGTGGCATCAAACATTTGCTTAATGTTTTCCTTTGCAATTTTATAGCCTTGGTTCTGAAAAACTACAAATAGGCTATCTCTTATTGAACTGTCGTCGTCAATTTTATTGGTGTCTTTGTCGTCAATAAATAAGTCAGCCAAATAAAAGTCGCTGTCTAAAATATTTGCTTTTTTTAGGTCGTCCCAATTAACATCAATATTCGGTTTTACAATTTCTAGCCAACGCAAATAAATTGGAATAAAATTGTTTTTATCGATTTTTATTTTTGCAGTTTCTGTTGCATTTGCAATATTATTGGCAATGAACGTATTTAGGTCTTTTTCGTCTGTTTGATAATCATAAACGTAAGAATTCGATTTTAAAGTTGCTTGAATACGGTCTTTAATTAGTTTAAATTCTTTTGTTTCGTGGTTGCTTGGTGTTACGTTCCAATTAAAGTCGTTTAAGTAAAAAATGTCTTGAATGCTTATATAAGAAACAAACGCAATTTTCTTAAAGTCAAATGCTCCAATAAATGCAGGAGGCAATGTTTTGTCGAATGTTCTGGCTTTTCCAATTGTCAAAACTAGTTGCACAAACATTGTTGTAACGTCAAAGTCGCCAGTTTTTGCTTCTGCCCAAAGTAGGGGTGTTCGCCCAAACAAACTGTCTTGTTTTGGAAAAACAGTAAAGTCAATATTTCCTAAAATTTCTGTTGTGTCAAAAGATTTAAACCAGTCTGCACCAACTTTGTTTTTCAGTTCTTCTTCTCGTATGTTTTTATACTTCATTTTAGCGAATTTTATTCTGTTGCGGTTTGTTTTCAGATTCTTACTAACTTAAATAGATGTTTTTAATCTTACAAATGAAACACCGATCTAAATTCATTACTTCTAGTATCAAATTTACAGTATAAAGTTAGTTTTTTCTGTGGGTTGTTTCTTTGGTTGTGTTTAGTATTGAGTAAAGCATTTAGTTAGTAGAGGTATTATTTATTTTATTCCTCCTTTACTGGAAGTTGTACTATAATAACTTTCTTTCTGTGGTTACAACTCAAAACCAAACATTCTATTTCAGTTCCTTCGTTAAAAGTCCGAATATGCTTTCTAATTTGCCGTCTTTCAAGTTTATCCGGAAAGGTTTTTACTACTTCAAAGCTACACCTAAATTTCCCTTGTAAATAATATTCTCTTTTATTGCTTTGTTCATTTATTCTAACTGTTGCTATTTGAGTTGTTCCAATTAAAGTTTCTATGTAATTTTTTTCCCAAATTTGCTCTTTATAAATATCTCCAAAAAAATAGTAATCTTTAAGATTTTTCTCCTGGAAATATGTTGTAATATTTTGCCCAACACTAGCTTGGTTAAAGTCTTCAATATCTAATAAAAATGATTTGTGAATTAATCCTACAATAGAACCATATTTCCAAGCAAAGTGATTTCCAATTTCGATTATTAAACCATATCTTTTTTTCTCTATTATAATTCCAGTGTAAATAAAATCACGTTCAAGTTCAATTGTTTTAAACGTATGAAATTCAGCGTTTGTAATTATTCTGATTGGTTCTGTTTCAACGCTCTCAATTTTACCAAAAAAATAGTTGTCAACAATACTAGAAGAAACTGCACGCCAATGATTTATACTTCTATAATTCCACGGCATATTTTTAAAAGGCAAATATCCAAATAAGCCACAAACTTTTATTGTGAAACCATTTTTAGTTGCGTAAATTACGTTTATTTTTACAGATAAATCGTCTTTCTTTTTTCTTACAACAGTTTCTAATAAATTTTGTAAATAGTTTTTTTCGTTTTCTTGTTCATCTTTCTTATTTTCAATTGCTGCATCAGATATTGGTTTAAAAAAGCTAAAAATCTTTTTTGTTGGTTTAATCATTGCATCTGTTTTGATTGGTTTAATGGTTATGCCATTAATTAGAATTCCTCTTCCTTAACAATTACTCCTTCTTTGAAAGTTCTAATTAAATAAACTTTTGCATTTTCTGTATAAAATTTAACTGTTCCAGTTCCGTCTTTCAAGCTTCCTGGATCAAGAGAATGTCCTGAAGAATCATAGAGTTCAAGGATATTGTAATATTTCTCCTCTTTATATTGCTTATTTACCCATAATTGTCCTGATTCGTAATAATATTTCACATTAATTAATTTTCCATCCATATATTGGCCTACTTCTTGGATTTTACCATTAGGATAATAGATTTTAGAGTCTCCTTGTAATGTGTTATTGATAAATGTTCTTTCACGTTTTATGATTCCATTTTTATAGAAGCCGATTTCTTCACCTTCTTTTTTCCCATCTGTAAAATGAACTTTTATCTCTTTTTCTCCAGATTTATAATAGTAAGTTAATTCTCCTTGAATAGTGCCATTTAATATTTCGTATTTTCTTTCAATTTCTCCAGTTTTAAAATAGACTATAAAACTTCCATTTAGTTCATCCTTATAATATGATCCAACAGCTGCTTTTTCACCTGATGAATAGTAAAAAGTTATAGGCCCGTCTTTTTTATCATTCTTGAATGTAACATCTGCCAAATGAAATCTTTTCATGGTTTCATTTTCAATGCCATAATAAATCCATTTACCATTTTTTTTACCATCAGAATATTTCCCTAAAGATTCGATTAAAAGGTGTTCTAAATTTTCGTCTACAATATACTTTGTTTGGGAGTAAGAGAGAATAAATTCAAAGGTATAATCATTCCATTTTCCTATTCTAATATCATTTTTACTTTCTCCTTTAGGGATAAAATTGTTATTAGCATAACCAGAGTTCACACAAATCTCCATTAGACTGTCACTAATAAATGCTTGTGAAAATGATTTTAAAACAGAAAAAACAGAAATAAGAATTAATATAATCGTATGCATTTTATTTTATTATTAGTTAAAGTGAACTTAAAAAACACCCTTAATCCTTCAAACGAAACACCGTTCTTAAGCCATAGAACAAGTCTTTTTCGCTCTGGCTTTTTCATCCATAATTCGTTGTTTTCTTTTACTTGTCAAGTTGTTTATTTTTGGTCGGCTTTTTCTTTAATCAAAAATTCTTTTACAGAAGTCCACTTGATGTAGGAGTATCTGTTGTTGTCGTATTTTTGAAAAATAATTCGCCCTTCCATTATGTCTCTCATATATTGCATTCCTTGCCAAGCTGGGTAAAGTACTTTTTCGGAAGGTGAAAAAAATCTTGTCACTTTTATAAGAAAATTTAGAAATCGAATACTCCCTGGTCTGAATATTTTGTATTTTTTATTTGTAAGTTCTGAAAGCAATTTCACAAAGTCGTTGCACGTTAGTTTATCACCTGCAATTCTTAAATATCTTGGTGTATTATCGTCAACAGCAGCACAGGCTGTAAATTCAGCAACATTGTCTGTTGTTGTAAATTCTAAAATTTGGCTTGCATTGCCCCAGCATAAAATCCATTTTTGTTTGAAAAGTATTAAAGGCATATCTGTCGTTAATAAATCCATAAAAGGACCATTGAAAATTGTTGTAGCTTTAATAGGTGCTTTGTCAAGATACGCGTGAAATGTTCTCCTGAAATCTAAATTTCGATTTTGTCCTTCTTTTAAGTTTGTAAAATCACTTGAATAGTCGCTTGGAATAAATCTTTGAACATTTGCTTCAACCGCAGCATCTAAAAATATTTTCTGCGTGTCAATTACCGTTTCTCTTAAGCCCGCCAAAGCTGAAACTAAGCAATGTGCACCTATACAATGTTTTGAAATTTCGGTTTTATTGCTTGTGTCTACTTGAAAGACTTTGACACCTTTTTGTTCTAAGTCTTTTATTTTTTTAATGTCTGTTTCTAAACGCACAATTGCTCGCACTTCAACGTCTTTCGCTAATAATGAATTTACAATTTTACCGCCCAGATTTCCAGTGGCACCTGCTACTACTATAATTTTCCTCATTAATTATTGTTCGTTTTTTAGTCTTTATCTTTCGTTTGTTTTTCGTCATTAACAATAAGCGCTAACTTAAATACATCTCCTTAATCCTTCTTATGAAACACCGTTCTTAAGCCATAGAACAAGTCTTTTTCGCTCTGGCTTTTCATCCATAATTCGTTGTTTTCTAGTTGAAAAGTTGTAGAAAAAGGAGCACAAATGGTATTCATTTTGTCTAAAGTTAATTTAGGAGAATACGTATTAATTAGTAAGCAACCCTTTGGGTTTAGTAGTTGCGAGGCGTCTTTTATTAGTTGTGGAAGTAAGGTTTCTAGTTTCCACTTTTCTTTTTTTGCTCCAATTCCCCAGGCCGGCGGATCTAGTTGAATTAAGTCGTATTTGTTTCCACGTTTTAACTCGCGATCTATAAATTTTAACGCATCTTCAACCACCCATTTTATTCCGTCTAAATTGGAAAGGGCTTGGTTTTTACTTGCCCAATCTATCATGCCCTTAATAGAATCACAGTGAACAACTTCTGCGTCTGTGTTTCTGGCAATTACCGATGCTACGCCTGTGTATGCAAATGCGTTTAGAAAACGTTTTTCTGGACTTAAGAATTCAGTAATAAACTCCCAATTAATGTTTTGCTCCGGAAAGCAGCCCAAATGTTTGTTAGAAGTTATTTCAAGGTGAAAAGTGCAACCATGAGATTCAAAAAGCCACGAATTGGGGGCGTTGGGTTTGAGTTGTTTCCATTTTCCGTTCAAAGCCGCTTCAGATTGTGGAACAAATTCCCAGTGGGCGGTTTTTCGCCACTCACTTAGGTTTTTTTCTGCTTTGAAATAGGCCTGATTTTCTGGTCTGATAGTAATAACTTCTCCCCATTTTTCTAATTTAAATCCGTTTCCGGCATCTAACAAGCTATAGTTTTCAGGGAAAGTAGCGTAAACTTTCATTTCAATTAGCGTGCTCTGGGAGTTTTCTTTCTTCCACCCATCATTTGCGACATGCGCATCTGATTTTTAGAAGGAGCAGCCTGCATTTGTCCTTGCATCATTTTGATTTGGTCTTTCAACATGCCAGTTGTGTCTAATTTCTTTGCTTCATTCAACAAAGAAACAGCTTCTTGTCGGCGGCCAGTTTGAACACAAATTCCGGCCAAGTGCATACGCGCCATTGCTTTGTCATGTCCGCGCTTTAAGCCCATTTCCATTGCTTTACGCAAATTCTGTTCGCACTTTGCATGCCCCCAAGATTGGGCGTTCATAAGTGCCTGCATGTAAATCACATAACCGTGTTGGCGTTTCGGCATGAGTTGCGGATGTGTAATACGGTTAATTGCAACTTGTGCTTTTTCTTGGTTTCCTGAACGCATGTGGTTTATAGCCAATGCCATGTTTTCATTGAATATGAAACTCATGATAACTAAAGCAAGCGGGAAAATTAAGAAGATTCCCCAACCCCAATATCCTGTGTAGAAACAATAAAAAGTTAAAAATAATAGTCCTGCTGCTACTATGCAGCGTATAAAAAATGCTCTCATGTGTTAATCAATTGTTGCAATACATTTTAATTCAATAGCGATTGGCGTAGGTAGCGAGTTAATTTCAACTGTTGTTCTACAAGGAAGATTGTCTTTGAAATATTCAGCGTAAATGCGGTTATAGGTGTGGAAATCTCGTTTCATGTGAACTAAAAAAACGGTTACGTCAACCAATTTGTCCCATGAAGATCCTGATTCTTCTAATATAATGCGCACATTATCAAATACGCTTCTACATTGTGCTTCAAAATCGAATTCAATAAAATTTCCGTTTTTGTCTAATTTCAAACCCGGAACTTCTGAGTCGGTTGCATCTGAACCAGCAACCCGCGGTCCAACACCCGAAAGAAACAATAAGTTTCCGACCTTGCGCGCGTGCGGATACAAACCTACAGGTTTTGGTGCTTTTGATGTAGAAATACGAGATGAATCACTCATTATTTGAAAATTGGTGAACAAAGATAAGACAATTAAACAATTAAAAAGAAAGAATTAAAAATTGAAAATGTAAAAAAGAATTGCATTTCAATTCTTTGAATATCTTGTTACTTCTCTTTGAAAAGCAAGTGAATGTCATGAATCAACAGATCTACCTTTTTTTCATCCGTTCCGTCGTAGTAACCTCTAATTCGTGCTTGCTTATCAACTAATACAAAGTATTGTGTGTGAATGAAATCTGAACCTATATCTCCTTGGTTTCTTGTTTCGGCAGGTTTCAAAACAAAATAACTTTTACGTGCAAGATTGTATAAATCTGTTTTATTTCCAGTTAAGAAATGCCATGCTTGGTGGTTTGCGTCGTGTGCTTCGGCATAAGAAAAGAGTTGTTGAACAGTATCCGTTTCAGGGTCTACTGTAAAGCTGAGTATTTCAAAGTTGGAATTTTTTTTGAATTCTTGGTGCACGCGGTGCATTTGCAAGTTCATTTTCGGACAAATAGTTCCGCAAGTTGTGAAAAAGTACTCTGCTACGTAGATTTTGTTTTTCACCTCTTTCGATCCGAATTTTTTTCCTAGTTGATCTGTGAACGAAAAGTTTTGAATTTTATGACCGATTCCTTTACGAAGTAAACTTTTGTCAACTAATTCAGGTTCAACATCAACTGGGTTAAAAATCTTTAAAGGTTTTTCTTCTGGTTGAGACATGAAATAAACGGTAGTTATTCCTGCAAGTGTGATAATAAAGACGAGAAGAATGCGCATTTTTTTCTACAAAAATAAGGCTAATTTTAATTTTCAAACGTATAAAAGTAAAAAAAAAGTCCCGATAGAATCGAGACTTTAATTTCTTTTTGAGTTTTATTTAGAATCGTAATGAAAGTCCGCCTGAAAGAACTGGACCACCTAAACCTAATTCAAAATTTATTCCAATATTTTGTGCGAAATAATATCTAAATCCAGTACAAAGTCTCATTGAAACAGGTAACAATGTTAGACTACCTAAATCTGTTTCATCTACTACTTCAACTCCATTTTCGTAAGCTTTTCTAAAACGGTTGTTTGTTCCTGCTCCAACTCCAAAATAAGCATCAAAATTTGGGTTTCCAGTTTCGAAATGATAATTCATTCTAGCTTGAACACGCAATCTTTGCATAGTGAAACGATTTGAAGTGGAAGTAGTAGAATAAGTTCCTGTTGTTCCGTTATAAATTGAATCTGTTGAAGTGTAACGAAGATCATAATCATTGTAAATAACATCTATTCCGATACCCACTTTTTCAGAGGCAATGTATTCTGCTCTTAAACCAATCGGACCTAAGCTTTTCACTTCTAATCCTGAATTTCCATTTACTTCAAAAGCGGAAGCGAAATTGGATCCAAAATTTGGGAATCCGTAGTATGGATCAATAATAAATGAACCTTGGCTTACTTGTGCGTTCAAATTGCTGGCAAAACCTGTTGCGGCAAGAACGAGTGTTAAAAATATTTTTTTCATAATAAATTAGTTAATTTTTTTATTGATATGTTTTAGCGTTTTTCAATTTATGTGCCAAAGATACTTAATTCACTAACAATTTGTGCGAAGGAGCAAATTTAGTTAAACGAATTCCCTCAACGGCTTTAATGTATTCTTCAATCGTAGGAGTTCTGCCAAGAATAGATGAAAGCACTACAACTGGTGTTGACGAAAGCAAAGATTCACCTTTTTTGCCATCTGCATCTTCCACAACTCTTCCTTGGAATAGTCGAGTTGAAGTAGCCATAACAGTATCGCCTTTTTCTGCTTTTTCTTGGTTACCCATGCATAAATTGCAACCTGGGCGCTCTAAATACAACATGTTTTCATACTTCAAACGCGCTTCACCTTTTGGAGCAGCATCATTGAATTCGAAACCTGAATATTTTCTTAAAACTTCCCAATCTCCTTCTGCTTTTAATTCATCAACAATGTTGTAAGTTGGTGGGGCAACTACTAACGGCGATTTAAATTCAACTTTCCCGTTTTGTGCCTCAATATTCTTAAGCATCTGAGCAAGAATTTTCATATCACCTTTGTGAATCATACATGAACCGATGAAACCAAGGTCTACTTTTTTCGTTCCGCCATAAAATGAAAGCGGACGAATAGTGTCGTGCGTATATCGTTTCGAAACGTCTTTGTTATTAACGTCTGGATCGGCAATCATTGGCTCGTTGATGAGGTCTAAATCTACTTCAACTTCAGCGTAGTATTTTGCAGTTGCATCTGGCGTTAATGCTGGTTTTTCTCCAGTTTGAATTTCTGAAATTCGTTTGTTTGCTTTGTTGATTAATCCTTGGAGGACTTCGATTTTGTTGTCCATTCCTTTATTAATCATGATTTGAATTCTGCTTTTGGCAATTTCTAATGATTCAATTAAGGTTGCGTCTTCTGAAATACAAATAGAGGCTTTGGCTTTCATTTCGGCTGTCCAATCTGTGAATGTAAACGCTTGATCGGCAGTTAGAGTTCCAATATGGACCTCAATTATTTTTCCTTGGAAGACGTTTTCTCCACCAAATTTATGAAGCATCTGAGCTTGAGTGGCATGCACCACATCTCTGAAATCCATATATTCTTTCATTGTTCCTTTGAAAGTAACTTTTACAGATTCTGGAATTGGCATGGAAGCTTCTCCAGTTGCTAATGCTAAAGCAACTGTTCCTGAATCGGCTCCAAAAGCAACTCCTTTAGACATTCTGGTGTGCGAGTCGCCGCCAATAATAATTGCCCAATCGTCTATTGTAATATCGTTCAACACTTTGTGAATAACATCTGTCATTGCATGATAAACTCCTTTCGGATCACGAGCAGTAATTAAGCCAAAATCGTTCATGAAATGCATCAATCTTGGAATGTTGGCTTGTGCTTTTTTGTCCCAAACAGATGCTGTGTGACAGCCAGATTGGTAAGCTCCATCAACCAAAGGAGAAATACGCGTAGCTGCCATTGCTTCCAATTCTTGCGCAGTCATAAGACCAGTTGTATCTTGTGAACCAACTATGTTAACAACAACGCGCACGTCTGAACCAGCATACAAAATTTTTCCTGGAGTATTTCCAACTGCATTTCTGTTGAATATTTTTTCTACTGCAGTTAAGCCCTGGCCTTCTTTTGTGATTTCTTTAGACAGAGCGAAGACTGCTGGAATTGCTACGCCCAAAGTTTCACTTGCAAAAGTTTGAATTTTTTTCCCGAAAACAATCGCATAAGATCCGCTTGCTTTTATGAATTCCATTTTTTGTGGAGTCAAAGCTTTTGAAATATCTATCAATTCTTTGTCGCCGCTATATAACTTTTTAGTTTTCGTATTGATTGTTAAAACAGTTCCAGTTTCAACAGAATAAATTTGTTCGAGTATTGCGTCGCCATTTTCATCGCGCACAAGCTCGCCATTTGCATCTGTTTTCTTCACCCAGTTTTTTAGGTCTAAACCAATTCCGCCAGTTACATCAACGGTAGTTAAGAAAATAGGCGAAATTCCGTTTGTTCCTCCAACAATTGGAGAGATATTTACAAAAGGCACATACGGGCTAGCTTGTTTACCTGTCCAAAGTGCAACATTGTTCACTCCCGACATGCGAGAAGAGCCAACACCCATGGTTCCTTTCTCAGCAATTAGCATTACGCTTTTGTCTGGATGAAGTGCTGCCAAAGCTTTAATTTCCTCTTGCGCCTTTGGTGTAATCATGCATTTACCGTGTAATTCACGGTCAGAACGCGAATGCGCTTGATTTCCCGGAGAAAGTAAATCTGTAGAAATATCACCTATGCCAGCAATAAAAGTTACTACTTTAATTTCTTCTGGAACTTCGGGTAGTTTTGTGAAAAATTCAGCTTTCGAATAGCTTTCTAGAATATCTTTTGCGAATGGGTTTCCGCTTTGGTAAGCGTCTTTTAAACGTTTTGCATCTGCATCATATAAATATACTTGTGTTTTTAAAACGTCAGACGCGTTTTTAGCTATTGAAGTATCAGAACCTAAAGCTAAGTCAAGTAAAACTTCAATTGACGGTCCGCCTTTCATGTGCGACAATAATTCAAGCGCAAATACGGAGGTGATTTCACTCAAGGTTTCTTTTCCGAGAATAATTTCCTTCAAAAACTTCGCCTTAACAACAGCTGCAGGAGTAGTTCCGGGTAGTGTGTTGTATATAAAAAATTGAAGTGAATCAACGCGGTTTGAATTATTGACGTCTTTAATTTGTGCGATTATTTCACTCAATAATTCAGCTGTGTCTATTGGTTTTGGGTTAAGACCTTGACCTTTGCGTTCTTCAATCTCTTTAATGTATTCTTGATAGTTGTTCATAATGAAAATTTTCTTTTCGCTGTTAAATAAGTAATTTCTATTTTACCGTAAGGATTTAACCTTTAAATTGCGTGTATTATTCGTGTGTTTTAGAAGCACGAATTTACAAAAAAGTAAATAAAAAGTGTAGGAATATTTAATCAATTTATGAATAGATTTTTATTTATATTGATTTCAAGCTATTTACTAGTTATTAATGAATAATTTACTATCTTTGCACCCCTTGAATTGAGGATATTCAAGGTTTTTTATTAATAACAAAACGTAAAATTTATGAATTCTTACGAAACTGTTTTCATTTTAACTCCCGTTTTGTCTGAGGATCAGGCAAAGGAAGCAGTAAAAAAGTACGAGTCTGATTTAGCGGCTATGGGCGGTAAATTAACACACTCGGAAAGTTGGGGCCTAAAAAAATTGGCTTACCCAATCCAAAAGAAATCTTCTGGTTTCTATTTCTTGTTCCAATTCGATGGCGAAGGAACTGTAATTGCTGAAATCGAATTAGCGATGAAGCGTGATGAGCGTGTAATGCGTTTTTTGACTGTGAAAATGGAAAAAGAACATGTTCTATATGCTGAGAAACGCCGCAAAAAGAACAGCGCAGCGCCAGTTGAGGCATAATTGTTAACTAAAAATTTTGAACTATGTCACAAAATGATATTCGCTATTTGACTCCGATTAACATCGAGATCAAGAAAAACAAGTACTGCCGTTTCAAAAAAAGCGGAATTAAATTTATCGATTTCAAAGACGGTAACTTCTTGTTGCGTTTGGTAAATGAGCAAGGTAAAATTTTGCCACGTCGTATCACCGGTACTTCAGCAAAATACCAAAAGAAAGTTAACAAAGCGATTAAACGTGCGCGCCACTTGGCTATTTTGCCATATGTTGGTGACATGTTAAAGTAATCGTTCATCGTTTAATCAATTAATGATAAAAAATCATGGAAGTAATTCTTAAGAAAAATATCGATAAATTAGGTTACAAGGATGATCTTGTAACAGTAAAACCAGGTTACGGACGTAACTTCTTGATTCCTCAAGGTTATGCAACATTGGCTACGGCTTCTGCTAAAAAAGCACACGAGGATATGATCAAACAACGCGCACACAAAGAATCAAAAGTTCTTGCTGAAATGGAAGCGATTGCTGCCAAATTGGTAGATGTAACTGTTTCTATTGGCACGAAAGTAGGTGAAAATGGAAAAATCTTTGGTTCAGTGAACACTGTTCAATTGTCGGAAGCTTTGAAAAAAGCAGGTTTCGATATTGACCGTAAATCACTGAAAATTAAAGACGAGCCAATCAAAGAAGTTGGAACATACGAAGCGGAAGCAAATTTACACAAAGGTGTGAAGCCAAGCTTTAAATTTGAAGTAGTAGGAGAATAATCCGAAAATCAATATTTTTAAATCCGGTGTGAACTTTCGCACCGGATTTTTTGTTTAATGTTAAATCATACACATGAAAATTGGAGATACTTGTCCTGCGTTTAAATTGCAAGACCAGAATGGAAGCTGGGTAAATTCACAAGAATTAATTGGAAAGAAAAACTTGGTGATTTATTTTTATCCGAAAGACGATACACCCGGTTGCACAGCTGAAGCATGTTCTTTTCGAGATAGTTTCGAAGATTTTAAAGAGATGGATTGCGACGTAATTGGAATTTCTTCTGATTCGGTTGAAAAACATTTTAATTTTGCAAAAAGACATCGCTTAACATTTACACTTTTAGCTGATATAAATAAAGTGGCCCGAACTGCTTTCAATGTTCCAACCAATTTCTTGGGACTAATACCCGGAAGGGTAACCTATATTGTTGATAAAAAAGGAGTTGTCCAATTCATTCACAATTCGCAAGGGAAAATTCAAAGCCATATTGATGAGGCGAAGAAAGTCATTAAAAACTTGGCTAAATAAACTTACTGTTTATTAAATAATTTGTCACATAGTCATTGATTCCCTCTTCTAAACTGTGAAAAGGCAATGAGTAACCTTGATCGATTAATTTTAACATATTTGCTTGAGTGAAATATTGGTACTTCTCTCGGATATCTTCTGGTGTATCCACAAACGAAATATCGGGATTTTTTTCCATTGCTTGAAAAGTATTTGTTGCCAAATCTAAGAATGTACGCGCTTTTCCAGAGCCTAAATTGTAGATTCCAGATTTCGCTTTTCCCTCCATCAAAAATTCAATGATCGAAACAACATCCTTTACATAAACGAAGTCGCGCATCTGCCCGCCGTCTGTGTAATTTGGGTTGTGAGAGCGGAATAATTTCATGCTTCCTTTGTCTTTTACCTGATGAAAAGTATGGAAAATTACCGACGCCATTCTTCCTTTGTGGTATTCGTTCGGACCATACACATTGAAAAACTTCAAACCATACCATTTCGGAGGAGTTTTTGTTTGCTTCAAAGCCCAAATGTCGAAGTTTTGTTTCGACCAACCATAAGGATTCAACGGTTCTAATTGTGGAATACTTGTTTCATTGTCGTCATAACCTAATTCACCCAAACCATAAGTTGCTGCTGATGAGGCGTATATAAGAGGAATATTGAATTTCGTGCATTTTTCCCAGACCATTTTCGAATAGTTGACATTCAATTTATCGAATATTTCAGTGTTGAATTCTGTTGTGTCTGTTCGCGCACCAACGTGAATAACACAAGTAACTTCTGTTCCGAAATCTTCAAACCATTGTTCAAAATTTTCTCTGTTTACTAATGCTACAAACATTTTCCCATTCAAATTGGCAGCTTTCTCTTCTTTTGAAAAATCATCAACCAGTATCAAATTGTTGATTCCTTTAGAATTTAGGGTTCCAACAATACAACTTCCAATAAACCCAGCGGCACCTGTAACAACAATCATGTAAAAAATTTTAGTAAAGTTAATGAAAGTGATTGAAAGGGCAGAACTTGTTTTTCTTTTAGCGCATAAAAAAGTCTTTTGAATAGTTACATTTGTAAAAATATAAGCGCAATGAAAGTCTTTAAGTTTGGAGGTGCATCGGTTAAAGATGCTTCTGCTGTTCGAAATGTTTCTCATATTCTGTCTCTTTATCCGAAAGATAAACTTGTGGTTGTTATTTCTGCAATGGGAAAAACGACAAATTTGTTAGAGCAAATTGTTGACGCACTATGGAGCCAAGATGCAACTAAATTTCATCAAACGGTTGAACAATGCTTTACTTTTCATCAGGAAATTGTTGGAGAATTGTTCGAGGAAAAACATTTTACAATTTACAGCGATCTAGAAACGATTTTCTCTAAATTGAAAGAACGATTTGATGGCCCAATTTCAGATAATTATAGTTTTGAATATGATCAAATTGTTTCTTTGGGTGAAGTGCTTTCAACCCGAATTGTGGAAGCTTTTTTGCGAGAATCTGGTCATTCATCTATTTGGTTAGATGCGCGAAAAATTATTCGCACAGACAATCAGTATCAGGAGGGGAATGTGGATTGGTTAAAAACGGAAACATTTATAGAAGAGCGTTTAAAGCCAGTAATGAAACATATTCGAATTGGTATAACTCAAGGTTTTATTGGGCACACTTCTGAAGGTTTCACCACAACTTTGGGTAGGGAAGGTTCTGATTACACTGCCGGAATTTTAGCTTTTTGCTTAGATGCAAGCGATGTAACTATTTGGAAAGATGTTCCTGGAATGTTAAACGCAGATCCGCGCATGTTTTTAGATACAAAAAAGCTTGATAAAATTTCATTCAAAGAAGCAATAGAACTTTCTTACTACGGCGCTTCTGTTATTCATCCAAAGACTGTTAAGCCACTTAAAAATAAAGGTATTCCGCTTTTTGTAAAATCATTCATTGAACCGCTTGCTGCAGGAACAGAAATTCAGGCTTCGGAAGAATTTGATAATTTAATTCCGTCTTTTATAATTAAGAAAGAACAGGTTCTACTTTCAATTACTCCAAAAGATTTCTCTTTCATTGTGGAAGAAAATTTGAGTGAAATTTTTACAACTTTAGCTGAATTGACTGTTACCATTAATTTAATGCAGAATTCAGCTTTAAGTTTTTCGGTTGTTTTCGACAATAAGAAAACGAATTTAGCACTTGTTCAAAAGGCATTAACGAAAGATTTTGAGCTCGATTCAACAGTTGGTGTAGAATTGGTTACTATTCGACATTACGATCAAGAAACGATTGATTTGTTGATTGCTTCGAAAAAAGTATTGGTTGAGCAGCGAATTGGAGATACGATTCGAATGATATTGAGTTGACTTCAACTCTCTCCCGAATGATTGGAATAGGCGCCAGTCTTCCAACAAAACAAAAAAAAACGTTGAAACAATTGTTCAACGTTTAACTATCTTTTAATGAAAGTAGTGTGTTAAAAAAATGTAAGCTGAGAGTTGTAGAAGCTTAGTTTTCTTTTACCGAACGAATAGATTTTGCCATTAAATCGATAATCATTTTTTCATATCCCTCTTCGCGTGAAGCAAAAACGTAATTGATTTTATTGATTGTTTTTTCAGCATACACATGGTAGGTCTTATGTTCTACACCAACCGAATTTGATGCTTTTTTAGAACCTTTCACTTTTAATTGTTGTTCATAAACAATGAAATTGGGTTCGTCTAAAATATATTTAATGGTGTAAAAATCAGTGTTTGCTAATTCTTTCTTTTTTTGTTTCACTAAATCTTTTTCAGAACCCCAGTCAGTAACATCCATTTCGAAATTTGGACCAACGCTAATTTTCCAACGAAAATCTGTTTCAGCATGAATAATTTCTGGTTTTGTAGACGCTCCAATATTGGCTGTTTCATCTGGTAACATGATCATTGCAGGAATTTCGTATGGTTTCAATTGCAAGCCAGTAAAAGACGCTAAATCTTCTTCAGTTAATTCTACAGTAGTTGTTTCATTACCTCCACCGCATGCAGAAAGGAAAATAAATGTTGAAAAAATAGTAGTATACTTGAGTAAATTTTTCATAAAGTTGTGACTATTAGAATAGTATTTCAAACAAAGATAGTGGAAATTATTTGTTTTCCACAACCGATTCGATGAGAATCTACAAAAATTGATTGAAACAAAAAGAGAGGTGAAAAATCACCTCTCTTTTGTTCGAATATTCATTTAACTTACTCAGCGAGTAAAATAATTTTGTTGTTTTGCATTTCAACAACACCTCCATTAATTGAAACAGATAGAATCATTTCTGATGAATCAACTGTAATTGCTTTTGGAAGTTTGTCTGCTTTTTCAATTTTTGAACTTAAGTTAACCTTTACAATTCCAGCTTTTAAAGCTGAAATAATTGGTGCGTGACCGTCTAAAACTTGAAATGAACCATTTAATCCGGGAAACTGAACTGCTTCAACTTGTCCGCTAAATAATTGCGCTTCTGGAGAAATTATTTCTAATTGCATTTGCTTCTAATTATACTTCTGTCATCATTTTCTCACCAGCAACTACCACATCCTCGATGCTACCTTTCAAGTTGAAAGCTGCTTCAGGATATTTGTCCATTTCACCATCCAAAATCATATTGAACCCTTTAATCGTATCGTTAATATCAACTAATACGCCAGGAATTCCTGTAAATTGTTCAGCTACGTGGAAAGGTTGAGACAAGAAACGTTGAACACGACGAGCGCGGTGAACAATTAATTTATCTTCTTCAGACAATTCATCCATACCTAGAATCGCAATAATATCTTGTAATTCTTTGTAACGTTGTAAAGTAATTTTAACTCGTGAAGCTGTATTGTAATGTAATTCACCAACAATTGCCATTGTTAAAATACGCGATGTAGAATCTAAAGGATCTACTGCAGGATAAATTCCTAATTCAGCAATTTTACGCGACAAAACTGTTGTTGCATCTAAGTGAGCAAATGTGTTTGCCGGAGCCGGGTCTGTTAAATCATCTGCAGGAACGTAAACCGCTTGAACAGATGTAATTGATCCGTTTTTTGTTGATGTAATGCGTTCTTGCATTGCACCCATTTCTGTTGCCAATGTTGGTTGGTAACCTACCGCAGATGGCATACGACCAAGTAGGGCAGAAACTTCGGAACCTGCTTGCGTGAAACGGAAAATATTATCAACGAAGAAGAGTATGTCTTTTCCTTGTCCGTCTCCTTCACCATCACGGTAATATTCTGCCATTGTTAATCCAGAAAGAGCTACACGAGCACGAGCACCTGGAGGCTCATTCATTTGTCCGAATACGAAAGTTGCTTTCGATTCTTTCATCTCTTCTAAATCTACTTTAGTAAGGTCCCATCCGCCTTCTTCCATAGAATGCATGAATTCTTTACCATATTTTATAATTCCTGATTCTAACATTTCACGCAGTAAGTCATTTCCTTCACGAGTTCGCTCTCCAACACCAGCAAACACAGATAAACCTCCGTGACCTTTAGCGATGTTGTTAATCAATTCCTGAATTAATACTGTTTTTCCTACACCAGCACCACCGAATAAACCAATTTTACCTCCTTTTGCATAGGGCTCAATTAAATCAATTACTTTAATTCCTGTGAATAAAACTTCAGTTGCTGTTGAAAGTTGATCAAATTTTGGCGCTTCTCTGTGAATTGGAAGACCATTTTCATTCGTAACTTCGTTGATTCCGTCAATAGCTTCACCAATAACGTTGAATAAACGTCCTTTGATTTTGTCGCCAGTTGGCATTTTAATTGCTGAACCAGTTGAAAGCACTTCCATTCCTCTTCGGAAACCATCCGTTGAGTCCATCGAAATGGCACGAATAGCATTTTCACCAATGTGAGATTGAACTTCAAGAACAACTCGTGTTCCGTCTGTTTTACGCACTTCAAGTGCATCGTAAATGTTCGGTAGCTCAGCGCCTTTTTCGAAAACGACATCGACAACTGGTCCGATTATTTGTGAAATTTTACCTTGGATATTTGACATTTTGTGTCTATTTATGTATCTGAATTTGGGCGCAAAGATAGGGTTAAATTTTAAATGATTAAGGTAAAAAGAAAAATAATCGGCTAAAATTTCGATTTAATTAAAGTTGCTTCAAATTCAAGCTTTAAAATCATAAATTCATTATTGTTTCTTTGTGAGCTTAAAACAAAATTCATTGTTTTATTCAATTACGTTATAGTTTATTGGTTCAATCATTTAAATTGAAAGTAAATACCGACCTTGAACTTCCAGAAGTGTTTGTTGAAACACATAAATCTTTTAGTTTGCCATTGTGCAGACTATAAACAAGTCCATGAATTTCTGGTTTATTTTGTGTTTCCCACTCTTCTTGAACGAATGAAATTTTCGTTAGATTTCGAACTTGTTCAATTACATTCAGTTCAACTAAACGATCGCCGCGTTTTTGTTCGTCTTTAATTTCATTCAATTCTACTTCGTGTTTACTGTACACATCTTTTATTTTAACCAACCAATTGTCTAGAAAACCAAAAGACTTGTTACTCATTGCTGCTAAAACACCTCCGCATCCGTAATGTCCAACCACTAAAATGTGCTTAACTTTCAAGTATTTGACTGCATAATATACAACACTCAACAAATTCATATCAGTATTTCCTACCTGGTTTGCTATATTGCGCTGAACGAAAATACTTCCAGGAGGAAGGTTTACAATTTCGTTTGCAGGAACGCGACTATCTGAGCAGCCAATCCACAAATATTCTGGTTGTTGACCTTCAGCTAGTTTAGTAAAAAAACTCGGGTCTTTTTCAATCATAGATTTAACCCATTCTTCGTTGCCTTCGAAAACTTCTTTCATATTTTTTTAATTGATTTATAAATGATTTTCCATAAAAAAGCACTTAAAATTCCTACTGTTATTCCGATTAATAAATCGGTAAACACAATAGTAATTATTGTAATAATAAATGGAACGAATTCTACCCAACCTGATTTATACATTTCGATGAATAATTTTGGCTTCGCGAGTTTGTAACCGACAATAAATAAGATGGCAGCTAATGCTGCATAAGGAATGTAATTCAAAACTGTTGGAATAGAAAAAACAGCTATGGCTATTAAGACTCCATGAAATAGTGCGGAAGTTTTGTTGCGCCCACCTGCATTTATGTTTGCTGATGTTCGAACCACAACTTGTGTAATTGGAATTCCTCCTAAAAATGCTGAAACAGTATTTCCTGTTCCTTGTGCAATCAATTCTCTATTCGAATTAGTTGTTCTTTCTTCGGGGTCTAATTTGTCGCTTGCTTCAACGCTTAATAAAGTTTCTATACTAGCAACAATGGCTATTATTACGCCAATTTTCCAGACTTTAAAATTTTCAAATCCGCTAAAATTTGGTGAAATGAATAATTCTTCAAGAGATTTTCCTTTCACTCCAACATTCACACGGTGTTCTTCAATTAGTTCCCAGGTTGTACCTTTAAATAAAAGACAAAGAATAATTCCAAAACAAACAACCAAAAGTTGTGAAGGAATAAAACGCAGAAAACTTTTTTGAATAAATTTTCGTTCCCAAATAATCAATATGAAAAGTGAAATTAAAGTGATTGTTATTGCTGAAAGAGAAACATAATCTAAACTGTTCCAAAGTTCAGAAAAGGTGTTTTGACCATCATGTTGCATAAACTCAAAATCGCCTTCTTCGTCTTTGTCATATCCGAAGCCATGCGGAATTTGTTTTAAAATAATAATGATGCCTATTGCAGCTAGCATTCCTTTAATAACTGAAACTGGAACGTAGTTTGCGATGAATCCTAATCTAGAGACACCTAATATTACTTGAATAACACCTGCAATTATTATTGCTGTTAGCAACATTTCGAAGCCACCATTTACACCTCCAAGATCTGCAATAGAAGCCATTACAATAGAAGCTAAGCCAGCAGCTGGTCCAGAAACTCCAACCGCAGAATTCGATATTAATCCAACAACAATTCCGCCAACAGTGCCAGCAACTAGTCCAGAAAAAAGAGGTGCGCCAGAAGCGAGTGCAATGCCTAAACAAAGTGGAAGAGCGACTAAGAAAACAACTAAACCTGCACTTAAGTCTGTGCGCCAAGTTGAGAAAATTTGTTTCATGAAAATGTATTAAAAGTTATAAAAAAACAATTAATACATATCTGGAGGAGAATAATGTGGAGTTTTAGAAATAGAAATACAATTGCCCAATGTTTTTAATTTCAAAAATTTTTTTCGGGCTAAATGTGTTTCACTTAATGTTGAAGTTGTGAAATGGTTAGATGAACTAATTTTATCGAAGTTTGGTTCTTCATCTAAGTCAGATTCATCTGATTCAGTATTCTTTTCAACTAGTTCAAATTTAGTTTCGAAATCTATGCAAGAAATGCTAAGTTCAGTTACAAAAAATAACAAAACGATTGCGAAGGACATACGTGAAAAAAGTGTTTTCATATTTTATCTGGATGTAAAAATACCATTTTCTTTCAATTGAATAAAGATATAGTGCGGTGGTATGTGATTAAATCAGTATATTCGAATCCTACTTTACTAGAAGAATGCGAATTCTTTAATGATTTTCAAAATGAATAAAGAAGATTTAAGACAAAAATACAAAGAGAAACGCCTTCATTTAGCTCCCGGAGAATTGACTGTTTTATCTAAGAAAATTGTTGAAAACGCTTTAAAAAACTTTCAGTTGGCTGATAAAATGACCTCCATATTTTTACCAATCGAACGACACAACGAAGTTAATACCTATCATTTGTTAGAACGGATTATCAGTTTTGGAGGAAATGTTGCTGTTCCAAAGTCGAACTTTGAAACAATGGAAATGAAACATTATTTGTTTGAAAATTCGGATCAACTTGTTTTAAATGAAAAAGGAATTCCAGAGCCTAAAAAAGGGCGTTTAGTTGCAGCAGATCGTTTCGATTTTGTTTTTGTTCCGCTATTAGCTGTCGATAAAAATGGAAATAGAGTGGGTTACGGTAAAGGGTTTTATGATCGCTTTCTTCGGAAATGCGCTCCTAATTGTCAGTTTATTGGTTTGCATTTCTTCGATTTAGAAGAAAAAATTGAAGACACACTTCCAACAGACGTGCGTTTGAATGCACTTGTAACGCCAACTGATTTTTTTCGTTTCGAATAAGTATAATTCAAAATGAATTCAGTTTTAAATCGAGATTTTTAATAACTTGCATTTATGCGTTGCCTATTTTTGATTTTTCTGTTCCCCATTTTAAGCGTTCAGTTTTACGAAGTTCCTGTTGCGCGTTCTTTTTTTGGTGTTCGAATTTCTACTGGTGCAAATTCTGATTTTTATTCTTTGGTTGGTATTCGTTTGAATATAGATGGCTCTATTCGAGAACGACGAACATTGTCTAAAGATGAGTTTATACGTTTTGCGTCAGGTTCGTGGCCAAGTTTGTATAATAAAGATAAGGTCAATTTGTTTGAGAAATATGAGGTTGAAGGAGGGATTTATAAGAACGACACCATCAATAAAGAATTCCCATATTGCCTTGGTTTAGATAGTTTATGGAAAATCCGTTACAACCGAAATCCATTCGGCAGAGTAACAGAAGAAGGTTGGTCGCAAGGAAAATTTAAACCGTCATTAAAGCAAGAATTGTTTCTCTTGAATCGATACGGAGTAAAATATTTAGATACCGATTATATTATTGACACTAGTTTTTGGAAATTATTGAAAGACATTCGTTCACCAGATTGGATCTTGGAATATAAAAATGTTAATTAGAAAATTAGAATTTTCTCGTTTTTAATAATCTTCCAGGAAGAAATTAAATTGACTCCCAGTCCAATCGGTAAATCCATGATTATCACATTCGTCTTTGTAGCCATACCAAACAAATCCACTTTTTGAGCCTTCTGTTAATTCGTATTTTCCATTGTAAAAAACAGGATAAGAATTACTTATATTTTGATATGAACTTCCTCTTTTTAGATTCATTGTTGCTGAAGAAGTATATACTTGTCCAACTTGGTTTGTACCATTGACAAATCCATTGACAAACGAACCATAGTCATTTTGAAATTGATAGTTTAGTGCATAGTTTGCGCTTGCAGTATTTCCGTTTACGTAAACAAAATTTAAGGCACCATTAATTGAATAGGCGTTTACACCGGAAAAAGGGGAACCAAAAGCGGCTGAGTTTTCTTGCAATATAAGTTGACCAGAAACTTGAATTCCATTCGTTTTGTAGTTTAAAAAGTTGACGATTATTTTATTGGTGTCTTTTGTTAGACTTCCAAAATAATTAACTGAGATTGAACCAGAACGTTTGTGTTTATCGTCCATAGTTGAATTGTTAAATGATAGTGTAAAAGAAGAGTCGAGTTGGTTTTCGATACTCATTCCGTTTTGTAACCATGTTGTGTAATTGTCACATTTTTGAAGAACCAGATCTGTAATTGCAGAACATTCATTCCAAGCCAATAAACTAGCTTTAGCAGAGTAGAAGTTTTCAATTTCTGGTTCTTTTTCTTTTTCACATGAAGAAATTAGAACGGTTATGATGCTAAAAATAAATACTGTTTTCATATTTTAAAACGTTAAAAAGAAACCTGTTGATATTATGAATGCTCTTTGGAAAGCTGATAATTTATCTTCTGTTGGGTCTTGGACATAAATATTTGGCTTTGTTCCCATTTTTAAATTCAAACCAAAATTGTAGAAATTGTATTTCATTTCCATACCTAAACCACGGTATTGGTATTTTAGTCCTTTGATAGAGTATTCAATTGGGACATTTATTTGATAAGGAGATTGAATGATGTTTTGGCTTTCATCTATTTTATATGGACACCAATAAAAATAGACCATCAAAGTTATAAAATCTTTATCTCTTCCACTTGGAGATATTGACCTATATCCTAAACCAGCACCGAAATATGGAAGTGCTTTTGAAAAATGAATACGAACATCTTCTTCTTTCGTTACTCCTGATTGTGTCCATTCTTTTCCATTTTCAGTATTTTGGATATAAATGGAATTCGTATTGATTACAAATTCATTACCATTAGAACTTTCATAATCTATTCCGTAGCTTCTATTATTATAAGAATATACACCACCTAATAAGAAAGAGGTTTCCTTTTTTCCAAATGCCAATGCAGCACTTAAGTCGAAACTCATAACATTTGGAATTGGTTCAAAGTTATTAGCTACAGTCCTATAATAATATCCAGCTGCTGTTGCATGAAAAAAGGGGATTTTCACTTCCATTTCACCTGCGAATGGTAGGTAAAAAACTTTATCACTTCCAGTATTAATCTCATTTTGAATTCCAATTTTAGGAATTAAAGCAAATTTTGATTGTGCTGTTAGTTTAAAACAAATTATAAAGTATAAACAAACTAGTATGATTGATCTTATATTCATCCTTTGATTTTTTTGTAAGCAGTAATTATTTTATTAATTGGCAGTGTATACTGAATTGATGCATAGTTACCATTTCCTAATTGTGCTTTGTATTTATTAAAACGGTATTGACCAAACTCTAATGAAATTGCTCCCATTTCAAATTGAAGTCCAAATGAAGCGAATGAACAAGATTCAGACATTCTAGCATCATTTGTTGAAGAAACCCATAAATCTGGCTCTGCAATAAATTGCGCATCAACTTCATTTACAGCTCCTTGACGGATATAGGTTGGTTTTCCTAATACAGCATAACCATAACCTAAAAAGCCATTTATTCGAAAAGCACTAGGGTTTTTTTCATCTCCACTTCCTGCTTCGATTTGGGTTCCTTGTTTTGCTATTAATTTAATTATAAGTCCACTTAGATTTACGTTCATTTTTGCTTCAAATAAACTTGCTTGTCCTTCAGCAGCATACCTATTAGTTGTTTTATCGACACCGTCCTCATTTACAGTTGGGAAAGGATCATGCAAGTATGATTTGTTTGGATTACTACCATATCCTAATTGTCCGAAGTCTGCACAAACATCTAAACCCATTAAACCGAAACGTAAAGTTGCACCTATCCCTGGCATTCTTGTTGCACCTTTGTATCCTTGTGAAGCAAATGAATATCTTAAACTTGGACCATATAAAACATCGTGTGTAACTCGAGTATAAGGTGTGACATGCGTAACTGTTTGTGTATAAGTTGTAGTTGTTCTTTGGATATAACCACCTCCGATGCTTCTATCAGAAACAGAAGTCTTTGTTCTTGTTGAAGTACTTAAATAAGTTCCTTCATAGCTTGTTCCTAATCCTAATGCATCAAACATAGAGTCGAATTTTAAAGAGACAAATGGGGTGAAGATATTTTTTTTACTTC
>JANNWW010000239.1:0-4849 GCA_031409255.1 Crocinitomicaceae bacterium | reverse complement strand
TGTTTTAAAAGAAATAGTTTTTACAAATCCACACTTCTTTCTCCTATAAAAAGCATCTTTTTCGTTAAACCCATTCGAATTGGCTCGCCAATCCTTCCTGATTTTAACTCAAATATACAATTTTATTGGCGTTCTGAGTAGGATTTATAATCGAACTCAGGTTTAAAACCTGAATTTGAATTTTTACAACAAAAATTTCACTTTTTTTAACGCATTTTAAAGTAGTAATTTCTTTGCATTGAAGCTTAGAAATGGAAACAATTATACAGATTTTGACTAAAAAACATTTAATTACTTCGTTTCACTTTCAGAAATAAATTCCGAAACATGAGCCAAGCACAAATCATGGAACAAGCTACAATAAGTCCAATAATGTCATAATTTTCGAGTTTACCTTGCGCACTTTTGTACGCAATTGAACCCGAAATTAATGCTGAAAAACCACCTGAAAATTGTTGTATGGCAGAATTAACACTCATGAAAACAC
This sequence comes from Crocinitomicaceae bacterium, assembly GCA_031409255.1. Lineage (GTDB taxonomy): Bacteria > Bacteroidota > Bacteroidia > Flavobacteriales_D > Crocinitomicaceae > Fluviicola. The sequence goes on along the minus strand of JANNWW010000239.1, from coordinate 4,362 downwards.
CTCTGTCTTTAGGTTCCGGAATACTTGTCATAAGCGCCTGTGTAGGAACTATTCGCGAAGAAATTCCAATGAAAAGAATACAATTAAGTAAAACAACAAGCCACAAATCACTTACACCTAAACGCGTGTAAATTAGCACAATACAAACAGACAAAAATGTTCCGAAGGAAAATATGTAGAGACGGTTAATTTTATCACTCAAAATTCCGGCAATCATTGAAGAAAAGAAGGTAACAACCCCAGTGAAAAGATACACAATACTCAATTCATTTTCGTTTATTTTCAAATTATTAAGCGCAAAGTCGCTAGCAAAAGGCATAATCATAAATCCGCCTGTTACAAGTAAAACAGTTGCTCCAAAAGCACTCAAATAACGTTTGTTTTTAATTGTATCTTTAAAATGCGTGAGCATATTTGTTCCGTTTTGCAATTGTAAATGAGCGTTTACTGGTTTCAAAAAAACAGCAACCAGAACAACAATGATGAGTGCTAAAGCAACACAAATGAAGAAAATTAAATGCCAATCTTTGAATTTATTGTAAAGTCCAATTGCTATCGGGATTCCTATTACTTGACTTAAACCGAAAGACATTTGAATCATCCCCACCACTCTTCCGCGCTTGTTCGGCTCGAATAAATCGGTAACAATTGCATACGAAATAGAACTCAAAACACCGCCAAATATTCCGGTAATCATTCTGGCAAGAAACAAATGTGTAAATGAATATGCGAAACTGCAATAAAGAGTTCCGAGAATAAATCCTGTGAAAAAGAAGATCAACAATTTTTTACGGTCAAATTTATCAGCAAAAAAAGACGTTGCTATGGCACTCAATCCTGCACTAAGTGCATAAGCAGCAACAACTATCGAGAATTCTTTTTCTGAGATGTGCAGCTCAGGCATAACGAAAGCTCCGAGTGGAGCCAAAACCATAAAATCTAAAACGACACAAAATTGCAAGAGAGCCAAAATTATTGCTACGAAAACTTGGTATTTTGTAAATTTAGAATCAAATAGGTTTTTCATTTATTTGTTATTACTTGGAATACAAAAATAGCCATTCGAAAGAGAAAATTTTTCTAATATTTAACTATTCACACGAAAATACGTAACTTAGTTTGCTAATTTAATTGCTGTTGCATGAATCGTTCTCAATATTTCGTATTTTTCGTATGCTCATTTTTTATTTTTTTCGCGGATAATTCTGTTTTTGCTGGAAATCATGAGCCCAACAAACTATATCTTCCCGATTCTATAGTTTACGATCAGGTAGATGAGCAAGCGTCGTTTCCTGGAGGAATTAATGAGTTAAAAAAATTCATTGCAAGTAATTTACATTATCCTGCTTCTGCAAAAGAGAATGGAATTATTGGAAAAGTGGTTTTACAAATTACTATTTCAGACAAAGGTGAAATTAGTAATGTAGTTGTTCAGAAGAGCATTGAAAATTGCAAAGAATGTGAGGAAGAAGCCATTCGAATTGTAAAATTAATGCCCAAATGGAACCCAGCAAAAGTTCGTTCCACAACTGTCCGTTCCACGGCAAAAATTCCGGTGAACTTTAAATTAGATTAATTTAAACGCGCAACTTTTAATTATTTTTATCGCAGTAAATAGGCCAAAACTAAATTTAAAAATTCTTCTGGTTTCTCGGCATGCACCCAATGCCCGGCATTTTCTATAGTTTCAATTGTTGAGTCCGGAAATACATCTTCTAATTCTGAAAAATCTTCTTCTAAAATATATCCTGATTTTTCACCTCGAATAAACAACGTTGGGGTAAACACTTCTTTTTGAGGAATTGGAGCTAAAATATTCTCCATTTGCTGTTCCAAAACAGCCACATTCATGCGCCAAGCCAATTTTTCTTTTTCCTTCCAATACAAATTTTTCAATAAGAACTGCCGCGTTCCAAAATCAGGAACAAAAGGTATGAGTAATTTTTCTGCTTCTGAACGAGACGACATATCACTTGAAGAAACCGTATGAATACCCAATAATATCTCTTTGTGATGCATCGGATATTGTTTTATTCCGATATCAACAACGATTAGTTTTTCGACTCTATTTTCGAAATTCTGAACGAATGTCATTGCAGTTTTTCCGCCCATTGAGTGGCCCATCAAGTAAAAGTTTTTGAGCCCCAATTGATCTGTCAATTCTTTTAAATCTGCAGCAAGTAATTCGTATGAAAACTCGTTAGACCAATTTGAATGACCATGATTACGCTGATCGACAAGAATAACACGAAAATAATCACTTAAACGTTTTGCATGTGTTTGCCAATTATCTAAACTTCCGAAAAGGCCGTGAAGAATAACCAACGGTTTGCCTGTTCCCAATTCTTTGTAATACAAATTCATGAGATAAAATTACTAAAAGTGAGTTGTTTTTATGAAATAAAAAGTAGTAATAAATCCACTAAAGAAGGGAGTTCGAAGTTTGAATTGCTCATTTGAAGCGTAGACAAGTTTTCAGAACCAGAAGAAGATTCAGATATACTTGCTTTTACTTTTTGGTCTGTGTAAGAACTACTTTCAATTTTATGGGTAATGAACTGATTGTTGTTAATTTTTTCAATAATTGCAACAATTTCATCTGCATTGATTTTTGTTTTATCAAATAAAATGATTGTTTTGTTTGTTTTTCTATCTTTCTGAAAATCGAACGAAACACGCTGAACTGCTTTTGTGTCTAAAAGTGCAGTTCGAATTGCGCCTCCACAAGCATGTTCACAAGACATTCCTTCAAGTTCAATTGCGAGTTGCCTGTTGGCACTTACCTTATTTCCGTCTTCGAATTGAAGGTGTTTCTCTATACGTACTACTTTCTTCTCCGCTCCATTTCCACAGGAAACAAGGAATAAAATAACAAATAAAAATGCTGCAGATTTTTTCATAAGAAAAAGTTTGAATTCAAAATTACAATTAAATTAGTTCATTATGATGTTAAAAAAGTAAAACTTAAACGATTTTTAATTGTTAACTTGTTTTTGTCTATAGAATACGTAGAATTTAGTTTATGTTGAGATTTTAAAGAATTTCGTTAATTTTAAATCATGATTGATTACATTTCCCATATTTACTCCGTTTATTGGTCCTATTTATGGAATAGTATCACCGATTGGAAGGCAATCATAAATCCGTTTCACACAGAAAGAGGCAACTATTTTTATTTGTTGATTGAGCTTTCATTACTTGTTTGGCTATTGGAAATTATTTTTCCGTGGAGGAAAAATCAGGCCTTGATTCGAAAAGATTTTTGGCTAGATGCGTTCTACATGTTTTTTAATTTATTTATTAGTTCGGTTTTGTTCTATGGAATTCTGTCAGAAATAACAACTTTAGCTTTTAAAAATGGAGCAGAAACTATTGGCTTAAATAGAACCGGAGTTTTTGACCTCTCGAACTATTCACTTTGGATTCAGTTTATTGTGTTTTTTGTATTAAACGATTTTTTACAATGGTTAATTCACAATGCTTTACATCGGATTCCGTTCCTTTGGAAATTCCATAAAGTACATCATTCTGTTGAAGAAATGGGTTTTGCAGCTCATTTGCGTTATCATTTTATGGAAACATTTGTTTACAAATCTGTTCAATATATATTTTTAGCATGGTTTTTAAATTTCGACCTAAAATATGCCTTTGTTTTGCATGCTTTTACGCTGGCAATCGGACATTTAAATCACGCAAATCTCAATTTAAATTATGGCATTTTCCGTTTTTTACTCAATAATCCAAAAATGCATATTTGGCACCACGCCAAAGATTTGCCCAGCAAGCACCCAAAAGGAATGAATTTCGGAATTACATTGAGTTGTTGGGATTATTTATTTGGAACGGCGCATGTTCCAGCTAATGGTAGAGATATTAAATTGGGTTTTTCTGATTCTGTTTCCTTTCCGAAAAAATTCTTTTCACAATTGATAGAACCATTTAAAAAGCAAAAAGACTAAGCGTTAAAATGCATTTAAATTATTAACCTGATTTCGAAAAATTTTACTGATTCGTGTATTACTCTCCTAAATATACCCGATGCATTCGCTTACTCAAACCGGTCATCACTTCATACGGAATGGTTTCCATTCGTTTTGAAAACTGTTCCATTGTTTGGTTTCGACCAATTATTTCAACTAAATCACCGTTTTTGATCGTCAAACCAGTCACTTCCACCATAATCATGTCCATGCAAACTCGACCAATAATCTTACAGCTTTTTCCTTTTATATAAACAGTTCCTTTTCCATTACTCAACGAACGTCGAAATCCGTCTGCGTAGCCAACTGGAATAACCGCTATTTCCATCTCTTTTTCGGATTGAAATGAACAACCGTAGCCCACAAATTCTCCTGAAGAAAC
>JANNWW010000238.1:0-3277 GCA_031409255.1 Crocinitomicaceae bacterium | reverse complement strand
TAAAAATTGAGAATAGCTCACCAAAATGGTCTGTTTTAGATGTAACTGGGAAACTAATCGTTTCAGGAACTGGATTGGAACTGGATATAACAAAAGAAAAAAGTGGACTCTATTTTCTTCAAATAGAAAATTATACTACTCTGAGAATTGTTAAAAATTAAAAGGCGAATTCTTCAAAACTTGCTCAAAAAGTGCAGGTATTCGATGTAACTGGACAGTTATAAAAGAACTTTTATTCCAAGACGAAATGCAACAATCGATTTGCGAAACTGCGCAGCTGGAATTTATTATTTAAAATACGAATAAGTAGCTTTCAGCTGTTTTTCCGAAACTGAAATAAGAGTTAACTATTTCTCTCTGTTCGAACGAGTAGAATTAAACGATGGCTTAGCACTTTTCTTTGCAGGAGCTTTTTTCTTCGCTTTTTTCTTTTCTTGTTTTTTCTCGGGTTCTTGTTGAACAGTTTCAATGTTTTTAGAATTGTCTAAAAAACTTGCTTCTTTTGAAAAAACAAAAGTAGAAAGTACAATGAAAAGTGAAAGTAGTAATGAGTTCTTTTTCATAATCAATTATTTGTAACTTGAATGTTTAAACCAAATTAGTTAACTATTTATTCAGCTTAATTCCTGAAAAGTAATTATAATTCTTGATAATTGATATCGTCTGCCTCGGTTTTTGTTCCTTTTGATTGTAAAGTAGTTTTCCCGAAGTTCTTTTGCTTTTCCTCTCGTTCTTTTTCTTCTGCTCGCTTTTTCTTCATTAAGGCATCTTCTTCAGCTAAATTTCGCTTCGCATTCATAAGCTGACCTATAAAACGCAATAACACAATTCCGCCAATTACAAATAGAATAGTGCGCATTAAACTCGGAAAACTAGATTCTACTATTTGCATCGCTTATTTAGATAAATGCATATTCCGTTCAGAATAAATTTTCATAAAGAACGGATCTTTTAAATTCTTGATAAAACGAATAGCTTCTCCCGTAGATTTCATTTCTGGACCTAATTCTTTCTTTACATCTGGAAATTTCTCATAAGAGAAAACTGGAATTTTGATTGCATAACCGTTTCTTTTCGGATTGAAATTAAAGTCTTTCACCTTCATCTCGCCCAACATAACCTTCGTTGCGTAATTCACATAAGGTTCGTCATACGCCTTCGCGATGAATGGAACTGTTCGTGATGCTCTCGGATTTGCCTCAATAACATACACTTTATCGTCTTTAATTGCAAACTGAATGTTTATCAATCCAACGGTTTTCAGCGCTAATGCAACTTTTTTCGTAATGTCTTCAATTTGAGTCATAACAAAATCGCCTAAATTGTAAGGAGGTAAAACTGCGTATGAATCTCCAGAGTGAATTCCGGCAGGTTCAATGTGCTGCATTACACCAATAATATAAACATCTGTTCCGTCGCAAATTGCATCGGCTTCCGCTTCAATTGCTCCGCCCAAAAAGTGATCTAACAAAATTTGATTGTTACCCATTTCATTGATAATATCAACAACGTGGTGTTCTAATTCTGTTTTATTGATGACAATTTTCATTTTTTGTCCACCCAAAACGTATGATGGTCTAACCAATAATGGAAATCCTAATCGATCTGATAATACCAATGCTTGTTCTGCGCTTTCAACTATTCCATATTCTGGGAAGGGAATATTGTTTTCTTCTAAAACTTTCGAAAACCTACCGCGGTCTTCAGCTAAATCTAAGGCGTCGAAACTAGTTCCAAGAATTTTAATTCCGTAACGCTCCAGTTTTTCTGCCAATTTTAAAGCAGTTTGTCCACCTAATTGAACAATAACACCTTCCGGTTTTTCGTGTTGAATGATATCGTAAATGTGTTCCCAGAAAACAGGTTCGAAATACAATTTATCTGCCGTGTCGAAATCTGTTGAAACAGTTTCAGGGTTACAGTTAATCATAATTGTTTCGTAGCCACATTCTTTTGCTGCCAAAACACCGTGCACACATGAATAATCAAACTCTATTCCTTGTCCAATTCTATTCGGACCAGAACCTAAAACAACAATTTTCTTTCTATCAGAAACAACACTTTCATTTTCATACTCAAAAGTAGAGTAGTAGTAAGGTGTTTTTGCGTCGAACTCTGCTGCACACGTATCTACCAATTTAAACACGCGTTTAATTCCAAACTCTTTGCGTTTGTTGTGAACTTCAGATTCTAAACAACGCAATAAGTGCGCAATCTGACGATCGGCGTATCCTTTTTGTTTCGCTTCGTAAAACAATTCCTTCGGAACATTTCCAAGGTGGAATTTTTCAATCTTGCGTTCAACTTTAATTAAATCTTCAATTTGCTTGAGGAACCAAATATCTATTTTTGTTTTAGCTACAATTGTTTTAAACGGAATTCCCAACTTAATTGCATCGTAAACATGGAACAAACGATTCCAAGATGCAAATTCAAGTGAGTGTAAGATTTCTTCTTGATTTGTTAGTTCTCGGCCATCTGCACCCAATCCATTTCTGTTTATTTCTAAAGATTGACATGCTTTTTGAAGTGCTTCTTGAAACGAACGACCAATTCCCATAACTTCGCCCACCGATTTCATTTGCAAACCTAATCGGCGATCTGTTCCGGGGAATTTATTGAAGTTCCAACGAGGAATTTTCACAATTACGTAATCCAAAGTTGGTTCAAAAAGCGCAGATGTTGTTTTCGTAATTTGATTACTCAATTCATCTAAATGGTAACCAATAGCTAATTTTGAAGCAATTTTTGCAATGGGGTAACCGGTTGCTTTTGAGGCCAATGCGGAAGAACGAGATACACGAGGGTTTATTTCGATTGCAATAATATCTTCTTTTTCATCTGGTGAAACGGCGAACTGAACATTACATCCTCCGGCGAAATTTCCAATAGAACGCATCATTAAGATGGCCATGTCACGCATTCGTTGAAAAGTAGTGTCAGAAAGTGTCATTGCAGGCGCAACCGTAATAGAATCACCCGTATGAATTCCCATAGGGTCAAAATTTTCAATGGAACAAATAATCACCACATTGTCGTTCGCATCGCGCAATAATTCGAGTTCAAATTCTTTCCAGCCAAGTAAAGCTTTGTCGATCATTACTTCATGAATCGGAGAAAGTTGCAATCCGCGTTCTAGTAAACCATCAAATTCTTTAGGATCGTAAACGATAGATGCGCCCGATCCGCCGAGTGTATAGGAAGGACGAATACAAAGCGGGAAACCAAATTCTTGTGCAATTTCTTTGCCTTCTAAAAAAGATTTCGCAGTTGCCTG
>JANNWW010000237.1:0-2385 GCA_031409255.1 Crocinitomicaceae bacterium | reverse complement strand
TGAAACGTCAATTGTATTAAATCGTTTTGTGATTTCAGCTCCTATTTCTATTCTAATTTTATCGTCATATATCGAAAACTGTTTTTTCAATCCGATACCTAAAACAGTTCTTTTTTGCTTTAAAATGACATTGTCAATTGGTTGTGGAACATATATATGCAGGTAATCTTTTTAAAATGAATTTTCAAAATTAATGTTTAAGAATAGTTTATGTTTTTTAGAAAAATTGTATTTATGATCAAATTTAATTCCTTGATCATTTATAGCTCTTATACTTCTAGAATCATTATAATAGAATCCTTCATTTTCAGTAGTAAATCTAAAGTTTGGCTATTGCTCAAGGGAGTTCCTATGCGGTATTGTATTTTAAACTCTGATCGTTGAGAATAAATTGAAAAAGGAAAAACAAACAATAGAAAAATCAATATTACCCGATAGTTATTTTCAATCTTATTATTGTTCATCTTTTATTTGTTTTTCCAAAAGTAGTAATTAACAGAATACTATTTCTAAGTCCAGTTTTAAAACTACTGAGCCTTTTGTTAATTTGTGTTTAGATTTGACATCACCATTAGCATGTGCCCAATAATGCTTGAATAATTTAAATTTTTCAGCATCAACACGCTCTTGATTCTCGCTATCTGATTCAGTTTTATTTTCAACAATACCACAGTTTTCATTTCTAAAAGTTCCAACGATAGATCAAATAATAGAATTCGCTGCTCAATTTGGGGTTCAATTAGATGCGCAGCAAAATCAATTGCTAAAAGCATTTCTAATTACCTTATAACAGATGAAAATTTTGTAACCAACCTCGATTTTCAGCCTTTAAATCCTTGATGAATATCAATTATTTCAACGCGTAAGTCACTCCAAAATAAAAATTCAAATTCGTGTTTTTCAAGCGCGACTCATAAATACGATTGTATTGGTCACTATTTTCGTTACCAATAAAACCATTTGCAGTAATATTTATGTAACCAGGTTTATATATTTCAAAAAATTGTAACTGAGTACCTAGGTTGAAATAAAAGTTATCGGTCATTTTAACTTTTAATTGAATTTCTGGAATAAAAAGTTGTGGTAGAAATTTTTCTTGTGTGATTTTGTAATCAAAACGATATGTTTGATATTGTGCGCCGCCAATAATACCTCCGATTCCAATGGTAGTTCTATCTATGTTCTCTAAATTAGAAGTAGTGTAATAGGGAAAGATAAAAGAAAAACCACCTCTTAGAGTTATGTTTGTAGTAACTAGTTTTGAATAAAATATATTGAAGCCAATGTTTTGAGTTGAAATTTTCCTAAACTCATTGTATTTTGAATTGTCTTTTGGTTGAGGAGTAGTAGGTGAAAAAACATTCATTTTCATCTGATAAAAATTATTCTGGTGAAATAATGCAAATGAAAAGTAGTTTTTTTCTTTTTCGTTAAAATGAACCGAAATACCGAAATTGAAGGATGGAACTTTTCTATAATCAACATCAAAATGTTGGCTGGAAAGTAGTGTATTTTGCTTATTAATATTTCCAAACTTTTGCATGTATGGATTTATAAAAAAATCAATTGTTCTGTTTTGAGCAAAAACTGATGCAACAAATGAAAAAAATACTAAAAAAATAAAGAGTAATTTATTCATAGCTAACTGTTTGTTTTCTTTTGAAATCTAACTGATAACTTAAACCAAGAAAAAAATTCATTTGTGTTTCTTTTATTCGAGAGAAATGCAATAACTCAGAGGTCTGACCCGTATAAGTTGTATTGATTAAACCAGTTGCGGTAACGTCCACTACTCCACTTTCTTTATCAATATCATAGCATTTTAGTTGAGTACCAAGATTTAATTTTAGGTTAGAATGTAAATTCAATTTTAATTGTATTTCTGGAATAAAAAGTTGAGGATAATTTCCATTTACTGAAATTGAATATTTCAAAATAAAATAAAAGAAATTTGCAGGATTACCAGAAGCATAAGTTGTAGCTGAATAATATTTTTGAATATCATGATATTTAGGATAATAAGGTGCAAAGAAGTTAAAACCATAACTAATTTGGATTCTTGGGTTTAATTGATGACTGAACCCAAACTTAAAACCCAAATTTTGCGTTGTTAAACTAAATTCTTGATAAGCTAAAACTATTTGCTTTTGGAAAGTAGGCGCATACAACAAGAAACGCATCTTGTAATGGTTGGTAACATGCAATAATCCAAAATAGAATGACCTATTTTTGCTTTTGTGTGTTGTTGTAAAATTGATACCAAAGTTTTGAGAAGGAGTTTTTGCGTAATGTACATCAAAATCTGGAATAGTAGTTATGATATATTGCTTGTCTAAATTTCCGTATTTCTGAACAAATGGATTTGCATAAAATTCCAACCCATAA
>JANNWW010000236.1:0-11196 GCA_031409255.1 Crocinitomicaceae bacterium | reverse complement strand
ATCGGTTTGAAGAATGAAAATTTTTAAACTCGCGTTTTCATCTGCGTAATAACTCAAATAGTTGAGCGCAGGAAAGGAATGCACGATGGTAACGTTGACGGGGTAGACTTGTGCAAAAACTTCATTTTTGAATGTAGAATTCAGAAGTAAGAATGCAGAGAGGGTAAGAAGTAAAGATTTGAATCTCTTCACGCCTCTTAATTCTGCATTCTGCTTTCTTAATTTCACTTCTCTTAATTCTAAATTCTGCATTCTTAATTTGGCTTAAAAACTATAATTTACATTCACAACTACGGTCAAATTTTTTGGAACCAAAGCACCTGAAACTACAGCGAAACGATGGGAATAGTTTGCGTTTAAGGCAAGTGAAATTTGCCCATACTTTTTGTCCCAAAGCTGCGGACTCATACTTGCTCCCAAGCGCAGGTTCATAATATGCGATTGAAGAACACCATTTTTATACTGCTGATTATAGATTGTTCCAAACTGTGTGGAAAGTTTCTTATTGAAGAATTTCTTTTGAAGACTTGCTCCAGGACCGAAAAATTCTGTTTTTATTCCCAGAAGTTCCGCCTGATTGTAATTAGCTGTTGTTGAGAGCGACATTTCTATGGCTTTAAATTGAATTGAAAAAGCACTCATCGCGTTGTGAACATTCACTGGAGTTTCATCAGAATTTACATTAAATCCAAATGCTGCGGCATCTTCCAAGCGACCTGTAATATTTTTACTTTGCGAAAAAACATAACTTCCTGTGACTGATTTTTTATTCACTTTTCCAAAACTGTAACTTGCCAGAGCATTCATTGATTTGGAAACTTGATATACGTTCATGGTGTCAAAAAGCGGATTGTAATAGGGGTCAGCAGCTGGGTTCATACGTGAAAATGAAGAGAAATTGGAATAATTTAAACTCGTTGTCATACCTGTAAATGGCTGAGCAGTTAGCGACACATTTCCTATCCAACGTTTTACCTGTGTGCTTTTATCTTTTGATAAATTATTTCGCTGAAAACCCGTATTGGCAGATAGGTTGAGTTTTCCTTTCAGTAAATTTACAATCGGAGCAAGGGTAATGTTTTCTAAATCGTTGTTAAAATACAAAGCACCAAGTGTTGCGTAATCAGGATCAATTCGTTCATATTTGAGCGAAACATTGATGATTTTTGCTTTGAAATTCAAAGCAGCATTGTAGGCGTTTTTTACTGTTGAAGAACTGTTTCCTTGTGCCAATCGTTTGTAAAAACCTACTTGTGATGAGTCTTGTCCTGTGAGCAATACATTTCTAGTGATAACAGAATTTGCTATTTCAGCCTGAAGGTCAAAATATTTCCCCAGTTTTGCCTTGCCTTGAAGCGAAGAAACGAAATTATCTCTAGGCATGAATTGACTGTTTGGAACAAGATACTGCAATGATTTTGGGTCATCTGTTGCTTTTAAAAAGATTGCCGTTACTCCAAAACCATTTTTTTCATATCCAGCAGATAGTGCTCCACCCATTCTACGGTACGAAACTGTTGTGGTGTTATTCACACTTGCATCATATTCAATGGCTTTTTTGAGTCGACCGCCGAAGGCTTTTATTTTCCAGTTCTTGGGACTGAGTTCCACTCCCGCACCTGCGAAAGGAAGCCCACCATAGGTATACGATGAAAAACTCATCGAAGTAATTCCAATGTGCGATTTAAACCATTTGTAGCTCGGATGCAAAGCAGTCATATTAAAAGGCTGCGTATAGCTTTTTTGTCTATTGCTTATAGAATAAGTAAAAGGAAGTGAAACTCCAAGAATAGTAAAGTTCAGATTCCCAGTTGCAACCCATGCAAAGGGTTCGCGGGTTTGAGGCTGGTCGTCAAATCCATTCAAAGTAGTGTTGAAACCCATTCCACCGCTCACTTTTACACGGTCTTTTGAACCCAATTGATCCAAAGCCTGAGAATAAACTGAAGCCGAAACAAAAACAACAAGTATAAACAGAACGTTTTTCATCATGGTGCAAAAACGATTTGAATACTTCTGGTATCGTAAGTTGAAGTAATAATCAGTCGATAAGTTCCTGAAACGGCTGAAGCAGGAAAACTAAAACTTTCACTTGGATTAATTGCTTTTCCTGTTGCCTGCATCGTAGGAACGGGCTGTGATAAGTTGTTGACGACAAAAATTGAATAGTCTTGTTTGATTGCAAATAATACATCTACTTGGAATGTTCCAGTACTTGGATTTGGAAAAACATCTACTTGCAGAATTCCAAGCTGCTGTCCAACGCTTTCGTAAATAGGAGTAGAATCATTCACATGGAATATCTTCGTAAAGCTGTACGAGCAGGAATCCAAAAATCCAGTTAGGGTAACAGAATACCAACCCGTATCTGCAAACTGAACAAAGGCAACGGAATCAGAAGAGTATAAAACTGTAACACCAGCTGGAAACGACCATGAAACGGAATCGTAACCTGCGAAAGTAGTGGTGTTTACAAAAACGAGTGTGTCACCTTTTCCAGAATATGTACTTACAAGAAATTCTAAACTTGGTCCTTGTGCGGAGCTATTAAGTTCAGTAGGGAAATCATAGACACAACCTAATATATCCAAAATGGAAATTGTATAATTTCCAAGTGCAAGTGAATCAAACAGTGGAGATGCAGAAAAAGCTGAAGACTCAATGGCGTAAGAATAACCTCCTGCTCCACCTGAGGCGTTACTCACTTGTAAACTTCCAAGTGCTCTACAACCAGCAAAAGCATCAATTGTTGCACTAATTGGATCAGTTATACTTATGAAAATACTGTCAGTTCCAATACAACCTGAAGGTGTTGTTGCTTGAACCGAAATCGTGTCAAATCCACCAATTGCATTTGTTGAATTAATAGTTGAACCAGTACTCCACAAATAGGTAATCGTTTCCGTATTGTTCACTGGTGAAACGGATAGTGTAAGTGGAATATTCGGGCAAACTAGTGTATCATTTACACCGCTCAGTAATAGTTCGTATGTCCGAATAACTGAAACCGTATCGCGATTCTTACAGCCATTTAGATTGCTTGTTACTTCATAATAAAAACTTGAAATCGTATCAGCTGTAATATTTGGTAAACCAGTTTGTAGATTCAAAGAATCAAGCCATCCTTCTGTTACTTGTCCTCCAGTTTGTTGATGAATAAGTTCAACTGTATCACGTGAGCAGTTGAGTGTAGTTCCACCAATAGTTGTTCCTACAAATGGTTGTAAAAAGTCAAAATAAACTACGAATTCAGAAGTGTCTTTACAGAAATTATTCAAGTTCGTTGTAACATATTTGAAAGTCCTCAAATCACCAACAGCAAGAAGCGCATCACTTAGAGTTATTAACAAGGAATCGTTTCCATTCAATAGCCATTCGATTGTACCAAAAGCAGCATTTGGATCTAAAGGAAAAATAGCACAGAGAACCGAAATTGAATCTTGAAAACAGTTCAGTGTATCGAAATGAATCACATTTGCCAAAGGACTATATTGCGGAAGATATGCACTCACTAATGTTGATACATCGACTGTAAATCCATAATTTTGCTGTGCTTTACATCCGTTCAAATTGCTTTTAGCAAAGAGGGTGAAATTATTTGGTGAACTTGAAAAAACAGTATGCGGATTGGTAAAATGGACACTCGTATCTAAAATAGTTGTCCAATAAACACTGCAATTGGGAATATTTGCACTTAAACTGGCAGAAGTAGTTGCGCAATTCCACACCTCTGGGTTTGAGTTCAAACTATCCAGATGAATGGATGGAAGTGAAAAATCTTCCGATATAAGAAGCGAATCTTTTCTACTACAACCAAAGTCAGTTTCTGTTGCTTGAACATAATACCAACCTTCATCATAAGTTGCAGCCGAAAATCCAGTACTTCCAATTGTGAGTGAATCGTTGTTCACAAACTGATCAGCAGAATTATATGTCCAGACATAATTCAGGTAAGTAAAAGCAGACTGAGCAACTAAATTGATTGTCTCGTTGTTGCAGTCGAACTGCGTAAGCATTGAAACAAGATTCAAATCCGGTTTGGGATGAACAGAAATCGCTTGTGTGAGAGAGTTAGCGAATAGGTAGTCTGTTCCAAAGTTACATGTGGAAAAAGGAGTAATTGTTAGTGTTCCAGAAGTAGCAGAATTCAAAAACCGAATTTTTAAAGTTATGAGTGAAGTTGTAGAAGAATTCACGATAAAATTAGGTGTTGCAGCGAACCAATTTAGCCCATTATCAAAGGTGTATTGTACATTTGCTCCAGTAAAGTTATACATGTATCCATCGCAGTTTTTAACACCATAAAATGAATACGTTGCATCGTCACCAGCACAAACCGAAGGTGTCGTAATGATAAATGGTTTTGGATGTTCGGGTTCAAGGCAATAAACTGCAAGTCCTTTTCTGGCGGAACCTGAAGCGGAAGTCATGGTTTTTTCTGAAATAAACAAATACCCATTTTCTTCCAATAAATTATCAGTGAAATCTAGTTGAGTACTTGATGCAGTATTAATATTAATGGTAGATCCTACTTGATTGGTTGTCAAAAAACCTGTACTTGCATTTATTGAAAAGCGTTTGAGTGTATTGGGATTAGCTGGAGAGTATTTATAAACAAAAACATCTCCATTGTATGATTCATTTCCCCTTGTGTCCTGAAACTCAATTGGTGCTATAAAATTGTTAGGCGGAGCAACAGTACTGTAAACAGCTGAAGTACTTATTGGAACAGGTGTATTTGTTTTAAAAATATAAGTAGTTTGAAAATCATTTGCAGTTCCAATATCATTGTAAGCTAAAATTAAACCCATTGAATCGTTTATATTATCAAGTGATTCAATCCGTTGAATATAACCTTTTGAGCTAGGCCCTCCTGTATTATCTTGTAATTTGATTCCAAGGTTTTGAATAAAAGAATTATTCAGACGTGATAAATAAGGGAGGTTTTCAGAACCAATTAATATATCATTCCCAATAGTAAGCAAGGCACTAGCATAATTATGAGTTGCAGTACATGCACCTACTATTGAAAATCCTTCAGCACAAAAATTAGTCGAGTTAATGTGAGTGAAATGACTAATATTAGCAGCCGTTGGATCTGCTTTTAATGCAATAAATGAATCTTCATCTACAGAATTACTTGAGAGGGTTATCTGTAAAAAAGCACCCACTATTAACAGTGTATCGCCTTTAACTTTCATATCAGTGACCCCTCTTCTACAACCAAAAACGAATGGTGGATTATTTTCACAATTACTTAAAGGAACAGGTGACCCAAGTTGTAAATCGTAATCAAACAATGTTGGACTAAAGAATTGTGTTAGTGGTGCTCCAACAGATCTTGTCATAGCCAACAAACAGCTTTTTACTTGCCCGTTAACATCGTCAAATGCTCCTCCAATCATTAAAACCTCCTTCGCTCCAATAGTCAAAAATTCAACCGCGCGAAACTCATTGTCATTCCCTGAAACAGAAGTTATTGGATTAAAATTTGTACCTGTATTAACAACAGTAAAATTACTTGCTCGAATAAATGCCAAATTCTTGCGTGCGAAACCACCAATTGAATCAAATTTCCCAACAACAGCAAATACATTCAAGGGCTGAATATATTCTACATCGTGGATTACTCCACCTACATTTAAATTTAAACTAGTAGTTCGTAAAGTCTGCGAAAAACTCAAGGTTGTAAACAGAATGAAAAAGGCAGTAATGAAAGTTTGGCGCATCAATTTTTCTTGTTTTGAAGAACAAATAAACAAAAAAATCAACTTTTAAACAAATGATTGTTAATTTTTACTGAATTTTCTCTATTTTAGCGTTCAAATTAAAGTAAGTGACCTTAAGATTTCTAACCTGTTTAACAGTTATTTTATTCTTCAAAAGTAGTGTTTTCGCTCAAAATGATAGCACTAAAGCAAATGCTATTTTGGCACTTTGTGAACGAATTGAAAACGATGAAAATTTACATTCTGATAGGTTTAATACTAATTCAAAACCAACACTCCCAATCGGAATTGTGAGAAAAATTGGAAACACAATGTATATTATTTGCATCGACAGTGCAAAGTATACAACTCAGGGAGCGTTTTTTAATGTATACATGGCGCTTGACCTTCCTGGCGCTGGTCGTAAAGTAGCGTTTGAAGCAAAAAATATTCAGTTTAATCCGAAAGGGGTAATTGGCGGTTCGGGTGCAAGATTACAACTTGTTTCTAAGGCAACTGTTTCATTGGGACCCAATATGCAAATGATTTTCAAAGATGACGGCTACAATTTTATTGAATGGGATTGTAACGGTTATCAAAAAGCAGGTTTGAGTATTGATATAGAATTCAACCCAGAAAAAATAATTCATGCAATTGATCCAACAAAAATTGTGAAAGCAAGTTTTAGAACTGAAGTAGACACATTAAAAAACTTACTTGTTTCTATTCCAAGTATGGATCCGTTTCGCATAAAAGGCGCAGAGGATTTTAGTTTCCAACTTACCAACTTAAGTTTCGATAGAAGTGAATCTCAAAATCCAAATGGAATATCACTTCCAACTCAAACAATACAAACACTTGGAGGGAATGCTTTACTTTGGAATGGGTTTTTTGCACAAAACATTGAAGTTACACTTCCTGAAAAACTTTCTCCTGAGGGCGGACAGCGAACAACGGTTTATGCGCAGAACTTGCTCATTGATGATGCGGGAGTTACAGGTACTTTTGGAGCAACGAATATCTTAGCTTTAAATTCAGGCTCCATGTCTGGATGGGGGTTTTCAATTACTAATTTAGCAGTACAATTTACTTGTAATCACCTTTCGGGAGGAACGTTAGCTGGTGAAGTACGCGTTCCCTTATTAAATAATAACAACTTTGCATACCAAGCCTCGGTTAATGAAAATCAACAAACTAAAGTCTTAGATTTTAACTTCCTTATTCAACCCGATTCAACAATTGCAATTGAGATTCCAGCTTTAAGTTCTTCTATTAAAATAGATTCTTCTTCCCGTTTTGAAGTGCAAACAGTTAGTGGAAAATTCAAACCAAAAGCAATCCTCAATGGACAATGGACTACTACACATTCCAAAGGAAATTTATCAGGGATCCGTTTTCAAAACCTCACTCTTGTAACTTCAGCTCCAGTCATTACAGCAGGGTTGTTTTCACTGACTAGCACAGATTCAAGTGGAAAGAAACTCATGCGTTTTCCCATTTCAATAAATCAAATTGGCTTTGCTTTAAATACAGACAATACACTTAAACTAATGGTGAATCTGAGTCTGAATTTAGGTGAAAGTCCTAATACATTCTCTGCCTCAACTGGTCTAAGCGTATTCACTCAAAATACAATTGATGCAAATGGAAGAAATTCGCTTGCCTATGACCGCATTGGAATTGACAATATTGCCTTTGAGCTAAACACTACACCTTTTTATATGCAAGGAGTAATTGCAGTTCGTGAAAATGACCCTGTGTTTGGAGATTTATTTTATGGAGAAATCGCATTTCGTTTGAAATCTGTGATGGAAAACAATGTGAATATGGCTGTTGGATTTGGAAAACTCCCCACATATAAATATTGGTTCGTAGAGGCTGGTTTACCAGTAAATATACCTTTAACTCCTACTGTATCAATCTCGAAAATATTTGGAGGTGTTCAAAACCGTGTTCGTTCAACACTAGACAACCAGCAAATTCTAGCTAAAATTTCAGGTTCTGCTCCAATGCCTACAACTACTGTTTCAATAAATCCAATTCCATTTATACCAGATGAATCTCAAGGAGTAGTGTTTCGTGTTGGTGCATCCTATGAAAACACCTTAAAGCAAGACTTACTGAACGGTGAAGCCATGTTTCAAGTTGTATTCAATCCGAATGGTGGCTTTGCTTCAATTGGTCTATATGGAACAGCATACATGCTTGTTACCAGAGCAGAAAGAATGCTTCCTGATGTGAAGAAAGTATACGGGCAGCTAAATATGAATTATGACAATGTCAACAAAATATTTGATGCAGAACTGAATGGTGGACTAACCGTTCCAAATGTTGCAAGTGGTGCTGTAAATGTGAAAGTTCACATCGATCAACAAGATTGGTATGTATGGATTAATCGCCCTTCGAATCGAGCTTATGTTACTATTGTTGACTTTTTAACAATAAATGCTTACTTCATGATTGGTACACAAATCGATCCAATACCGCCACCTCCAAATGCTGTAACGCAACTTTTGGGTACAAGTAATTTTGGTGGAATAGACCAAGCGGCAATTTCTTCTGGGAATGGTTTTGCAGCTGGAGCAGGGTTTTCGGCACCTTTCAATAGACAAATAAATCTTTTTGGTAACTGGTATGGCTGTGTTACTGCTGATTGTGGAGCGGGATTTGACGTTACGATGTTTAAGGTAAGTCCAACAGCTCATTGTGAAGGTAGTTCAGAAACCATTGGAATAAACCGCTGGTATTGTATGGGACAAGTGTATGGGTATGTCAGTGCTTCTATTGGAGTTAAACGAATTGTAGACGGAGATGTGAAAGAAAACATTACACTGATTGGAATTAATACTGCGTTTCTTTTACAAGGCAGATTACCTAAACCTACTTATGTGTCTGGTGCTTTAGCAGTTCAGTTTACCTTCCTTACCTTTGATGTTGGAGTAACTGCAGATGTTAGCTTTGGGAACAATTGTAATATTCTAAATTAGAAAATTTTGAAGATTGAAAAATTAAAAGATTTGAAAATCAACAGATTTGAAAATATAACAACTTCTTTATATACTTATTTAGACTTTAGATTTTTTCTATGCCTAAGTCTCATCTTAATTCAAAGTGTCAGTTTTTCACAAAGCGAAAAGAAATTCGCATTAATTTATGAAGTAAGCTCAGAACAAATTCACTTAAAATGGTTTCCAACAACTTTCGCTCAAGCAAAAGCACTAATTAATGAAGGCGCCGAGCTTTCCCGAATCGAAGTCTCGAATGAAAATTCAAATCCAGAAACACTTTCATTTGAATCAGGTATAAAAAACACTATTTCACCAGCAAATTATCGATTTCAAGAATTATCAAAGACAGATTCTTTGTATTCAAAAATCGAGTCACTCCTTATGCCTTTTTTAGAGACCAAGGTCTTGAGTACAGAAGCGCAATCATTTAGTTTTGCTCTTCTTAGCTTGGAAAATAGTGTTTCGTCTAAATTGGGACAAATAATAGGCAGTGAGTTTTCTGATAGAGATTTTTCAATTGGGAAAAGCTATGTTTACAGACTTCGAATCAAAGGAGTGAAAGACCAGTTTTTTACAGTAGAAGCGACGAAAACGGAATATGCAAAACTCGACTTAAAACCTCTTCTTTTAGACCAAAAGAAAGCTGTGGAGTTGCAATGGGAAGCAACAAAAACCTTAGCACAAGGTTTTGGATTTTATGTCGAACGAAAAGAAAACGAAGTCTCGAAAATGCTTTTTGAGATTCCTTATGTGAGAGGAACTTCAAAAGATGTAGTGAAAGATGCGCCAGATTTTTTTAGAGATGTAAACTTCGAAGAAGGAAAAACGTATTATTACAGACTCATTGGACTTAATTATTTTGGCGAAAAGAAACTGTTATCAGACTGGCAAAAGATTCAAATTCCGAATTTCATTCATGGTGAAATGTATATCGATACTGCATTTGCAGAAGATGAAAACAGAATCATAAATGGAAGTTTTGAAATCTTTGATGCAAAGAAAAACAATGTCTTAAAGTATCATCTTCTACGCTGCGCCGAAAATAAAGGTCAATATCAAGTAGTTCAAGAAAAGTCTTTTGAATCTAATAAAGTCAACTTCACGGTGATTGAGCCAAAAACAGGAGATAGATATTACTACAAAATAGCAGCACTTCGTCCAAGTGAAGATACTGTTCTTTCCATGTCGACTTATCTATTTACTTTAGACCAAGAAGCTCCCGAAGCTCCATCTCAGCTTACGGCTTTCATTGATTCATTTGGAATTGTGAAACTTTCATGGAAAGCATCAAATGATTCGGATATTCAAGGTTATCGTCTATTTAGAGCAAACGAAAAAGGCGAAGAATTCATTGAAAAAACTTCCAATTTAATCACTGAACTTTACTATACTGATACACTTCGTTTGGATAACCTTACTCCTGAATGTTATTACTTTGTTCTAGCAACGGATTTGAATTTCAATACGAGTCTTCATTCAGACACTATCCTTGTTCTTAAACCTGATACTATCGCTCCTGTTCCTTGTGTGATTTCTAAATTGGAAACTAAAGGCGCTTACATTTCACTTCGCTGGATTAATTCAAGTAGCTCGGATGTAAGTTATTCTGCACTTATTCGAAGAACAAATACTGGTATAGATACTTTAACTAAATGGAATGGAAATAAATCCAATTCATACATTGATTCACTTGTTGAACAAGGGAATGAGTATACCTACTTTATAATAACGGATGACAAAGCTGAAAACACTTCAATTTCTGAAAACAGAAAATTATTTTTCGAATTGGGTTACCGCTCAGCTCTCAAAAATGTGAAAGTAAAAAAAGCTGAAAAAACTATTGAACTTTCATGGGATGCGCCAAAAGATGTGTTTTCATATACCATCTATCGAAAAGACAACGAAGGGAGTTTTTCACAATTGAAAACGCTTGCACCTGATAAAACTACTTATTCGGATAAAAATGTCAGTCTTGGAAATAACTACAGTTACTTCGTTCAGTACTTGACAAAAGAGGGAATTCGGAGTTTGCCATCTGAAATAAGTATCATCACTTTTTAAATACAATTGTGTGAACGGTTTTAGTGTTTTCTCAAACTATTATAATTTTTACTGGTCTAGCAAAAAGAATTAGAAACGAAAGACTTATTGTGATGGGAATCGGTAAAAATGACTCCAAAATCCCTTTCGTGAATTCATGTTTCGTTTTTCCTAAATCTTTTTAACTCAGTAGTCTTTTTTTACTTTGTGAATTTCGCAAATATTCTGCAATAAATTGAATGTCAATCTTATAAGTTTTTGTTGAAATTTATCTGTTTCTGCACTTCGTAATTATAAACCTTAAAACCTGAGTTCGATTATAAATCCTACTCAGAACGCCAATAAAATTGTATATTTGAGTTAAAATCAGGAAGGATTGGCGAGCCAATTCGAATGGGTTTAACGAAAAAGATGCTTTTTATAGGCGAAAGAAGTGTGGA
>JANNWW010000235.1:0-6377 GCA_031409255.1 Crocinitomicaceae bacterium | reverse complement strand
CTATTTCTTTTGAAAAAATATCTGACGACATGTCACAAACCAATGGAACTGAGCAATTGGGGATTTCTTTAAATTGTGTTCCGTAAATGGTATTGTTAGACGTATAATGGAAATAATCTACATTTGAAGGAATTATTACATTTTTTGGAATGTAATTGAAGTTTTTATCTTCCGAAGATGCGATTACATTTACGTCGACACCTACTTTTTTTGCCTCTTTTATTGCACCAGAAGCCCAAGTTCCAGTGTTCATATAAGCAGCTTTTTTTGATTCTCTCATCATGTTTAGAGCAGCAATTGTGAATCCGAGAGAAGCTCCGCCTTGCAGATATAGCACTTCATAGTCATCTGAAAGGTTGAGTGCTTTTTTCACCAAGTTACGGGCTTCATCCATAACTGCTTCGTAATCTTTACTTCGGTGAGAGACCTCAAGTATTGATAATCCATTAAAATCTAGAACTGCTTGAGATGCTTCTTTGAAAACTTCTTGTGGAAGGATACATGGTCCAGCGCCGAAATTGTATTTTTTCATTTTGTTAGTTATTATAAAACAGCAAAGCTCACCTTTGTGGGGCAAGCTTCGTATATTTTTTTAATTCGACATGTAGTCAATAATTAATTTAACATCTATTTTAGGTTCAAATTTTGAAGTTCAATGTTTTCCAATATTTGATAGAACAAATATAAAGTGATTGATTGAATTGAGTTTAAAAAATGTAGGTTTTTAATTAACAAGGTTTAATTTTTGGATATTTTTTTAAAAATTTTCAGGGAATGTGTCCTTTTGAGGCACAATACCACTCTTATTTATTGAGCAAATCCAATTTTCCAGCGTTTCCCCTTAATTTTCTCTTCTTTCACCTCTCTCAACACATCTTCAAAAACATCTGTTTGAATAGCAACCAAACTGTAATCATCAAAAACTTGAATAATTCCAATTTCTGCAGATTTTAAACCGCCAATTTTGCATAAAAATCCAACAATATCTACTTTATTCAACTTGTCACGTTTTCCACCACTGATATACATCGTTTTGTAGTTCGGTAAGTCGGGGAGAGGTTCATTTTCAACTATTTCAAAAACTGAAGTTTCAATTTGTGCTAACCAGTCTATGAACTGATTTGCGAATAAAAAAACCACTCCTTCCGAGTTTTGTCTGCTCGAACGCCCGTTTCGGTGTGTGAATTCAGTTTCTAAGCGTGGAAGTTGGTAATGAATAATGTATTTCACCAAATCTATATCAATTCCGCGTGAACCTAAATCTGTACAAATCATGTGATTAGAAGATCCATTTTTGAATTTTATGAGCGCCCGTTCGCGTTCATTTTGTTCCAATCCGCCATGATATAAACAGCTTTGAATGTCGTGATCGCTTAAATATGCATGAAGTTCTGAAGCTTTTTCACGGTGATTACAAAACACAATTGTTTTATCGGTTTCAATGTTACACAATAATTCAAGCAAGGTTTTTGCTTTGGTTTCTTCTTCGTATTTAACTTGGAAAAATTTAAATTGCGGAGCTAATTCGTCAACTCTAAAATCGAGTGTTTCTGATTTAAATTTAGTAAGAAATTCTGGTAATATTTTTAATTCCGTAGCTGAAGCCAAGAAAAATGTTTCCATAGAAGCGGCAGAAGTAACAATTTTTTCGATGTCATTTAAAAAACCCATTTCGAGCACTTTGTCAAATTCATCAAAAACCATGTGTTTTACTTCTGAAAGCTGAAGTGCTTCACGTTCAATAAGATCAACAATTCTACCGGGAGTTCCGATGATTATTTGAGGTTCACCTTTTAGTCTGTTTAGCTCTGTTTGAATGGAATGTCCACCGTAAACCAAAACGGTCGACAGGTCTGAATGAATCGTTTTAATTACATCATAAATTTGTTGAGCTAACTCACGTGTAGGAGCAATAAAAAGTTGCTGAATACTTTTTTGATCTGAATTTAATTTCAATAAGCTATTCAGTGAAAAAGCAAGTGTTTTGCCGGAACCGGTTGGAGCATAAAGAATTAGACTATCTTTTTTTAATGATTTCTCGATACATTTCTCTTGAATTTCATTCAATTTTTCGACACCTAATTTTTTTATTCCTGCTTTAAATTCCTCTACTTGTTTCATTCTGCAAAGTTAGTTTGAAATTAGTGAGTTCCTAACTGCATGAGAAAGAAATAATTTAGCTGATTGAATGTTGTTTAAAATTTCAATTTTATGCTTAACATTAACTTGTGAATATCAAAAAATCGATTTCTGAGTTGTGGTCCGTTATTTTTCCTTCTCCTTGTTTGAGTTGCGGAAACGAGGATACGTATTTATCTTCGCGCCTTTGTTTGGTCTGTTTAGAAGATTTACCGAAAACAAATTTTATTCTATCAAAAGAAGCTACTTCGCTCGATAAAATGTTTTGGGGAAGAATTCAACTTAGTTTCACGTATGCAGAGTTATTTTTTAAACCAGATTCTGTTACACAAAAATTATTACACGAATTAAAATACAATGGTCAAACAGAAATTGGCGTTTATTTTGGAAAGCATATTGGGAAACAGTTGAAAAACATAGAACTAGATTTTGATGTGCTAATTCCGGTTCCATTGCATCACCGGAAAAAGTTTAACCGCGGTTTTAACCAAGCAGAAAGTATTGCTTTGGGTTTATCTAAAGAACTTCAAATTCCTATCGATAAGAAGTTCATTTCACGCACTATTTTTACTGATTCTCAAACGAAAAGAGGTAAATTATTGCGTTGGGAAAATATGCAAAAACGCTTCGGAGTGAATAAAAATGCAAAAGAATACAAACACATTGTTTTAGTAGACGATGTGATAACAACTGGTTCAACAATTGAAGCGATCGCAAAAGAAATACGTGTTTTATTTCCTGAAATCAAAATTTCTGTAGTTGCAATTGCATATTCTAGCTAAGTAGAACGTATTTTTGCATCATGAAAATTGCTCTCATCGGTTCAGGGATAACAGGTTTAACTATTGCGCACTTTTTGGAGCAAGAAGGAATAGATTTTGACTTGTTTGATTCTGGCGTAAACGTTTCTTCTGTTGTTGCTGCAGGAAGTATTAATCCGTTGGTTTTTAGAAGAATGACGCTTTCTTGGCGCGTTGAAGAGGCCTTGCCTTTTGCAAAAGAGTTTTACAAAAATTTGGAAAACAGATTCAATTCAGCTTTCTATCATGAAATTACAATTCGCCGTTTATTTGCATCTGAACAAGAAGCGAACTATTGGAAAAAGAAACAAGATCTTCCAGTTTTTAGCGAATACATGAATAAAATTTCAGACGAAGATGTGAATTATTCTAGTGCAAAAAATTCGTTTGGAACGGCAAGATTAAAACAAAGTGCTTCTGTAGATGCTAAAATCTTTATTGCTGAAAATTTAAACTATTTTAATGAGAAGAACAAAATTCGAAAAGAAAAATTCGATTACTCTTATTTAAACACCAAAGAAAGTATTTACCAATCAGAGTTTTATGATTACTTTGTCTTCTGCGAAGGGAAAGATAATTTATACAATCCGTGGTTTTCTTATGTACCAATTACGCAAACAAAAGGGGAATTATTGCGCGTTAAAATTCAAGATTTACCAATGAATGAATCTTTGAATCGCAAATGTTTCGTATTTCCACTAGAAAATCAGGAATTTAAAATTGGTTCAACTTATAATTGGGATGTTGATAATACTGATTTTACAGAAGAAGCAAAGCAAACAATACTCGATAATCTTAAGTCGATTACTGATTCGGATGCAGAAGTTGTTTCAAGAGAAGCTGGTGTTCGACCAACTGTGGAAGACAGAAGACCTGTTTTCGGACCACACCCAGATCACTCTAACCTTATGATTGCGAATGGTTTGGGTTCAAAAGGATATTTACTTGCTCCAATCCTAATGAAAGAATTTGTTGATTATTTGTTAAATGGTAAAGAATTGAATGCCGAAGTTAAAGTTGAACGTTTTAATAACTTGCATTCAAAACAAAGTTAATTTGTTTCTTTGACTGCTTTTTGAATTAATTTTCCGACTTGGTGAATTCGTTGTTCCGAAATGTTTAAAGGAGGAGATAAGCGGAAACTGTATGGATGAGATAAAAACCAAAAACTGATTACACCAAACTCAAGTAGTTTTTTTACTACTTTTTCAACACGTTCAAAGCTTTCCATGTCGCAGGCATACATCATTCCAATTCGTCTAATTTCCAAAATTTCATTAATTTCTGTCAAGTAACTTTCTAGCAGTGAAGCTAAGCGTTCTACTTCCTCAAAATTAATTTCGTCTCTAAAAACCTCCAAACATCCCCACGCACTAGCAGAAATAACTGGGTTTCCACCAAAAGTGGTGATATGACCAAGCATTGGATTATGTGTTAATTCTTGCATCAATTCTTTCTTTGAAACGAATGCTCCAATTGGCAGTCCGCCACCCAATGCTTTTCCCAAAACCAAAATATCTGGAACAACACCCGAATGTTCGAAGGAGAATAATTTACCTGAACGTCCCATTCCACATTGAATTTCGTCAAAAATGAGTAAACAGTCAACTTCAAAACACCGTTTTCTTAGTGCAATTAAAAATTCAGTTGAAGCAATTCTAACACCTGCGTCGCCTTGAATTGGTTCAATAATAACACCGGCAGTTCTTTCGGTAATTCGCTCTAAATCTGAAATGCAATTAAATTCCAAAAAATCGACGTCGGGCAATAGCGGACGAAAAGGTGTTTTTTTTGTTTCATTTGCCGAAACCGACATTGAACCATGTGTATTTCCGTGATACGATCCTTTAAAAGCAATTAATTGAGTTCTTCCAGTAACACGTTTTGCGAGCTTCAAAGCTGCTTCGTTAGCTTCTGTTCCAGAATTTACTGGATAAACACAGTTTAATTCTTCCGGTAAAAAAGAAGTCAATAATTTTGCAAACTCGAGTGTAGAATGTTGAATATATTCTCCGTAAACCATTACGTGCATATACAATTCGAGTTGCTCACGTATACGTTTGAGTACTTGCGGATGTCTGTTTCCTATGTTGGTAACCGCAACTCCTGAAATCATATCGATGTATTCTTTTCCGTTTACATCAATAATCAGTTCACCTTCGGCTTTTTGAACTTCAATAGCAAAAGGAAAAGGATTTGTTTGCCCCAGAAGCTGATGAAAATCGGAAAGTGCGTTCAACATTTAGAATTATTTTCGAGCAATAACTTTCTTAACAGCATCTACAATATTTGGCGTATCTAAACCATATTTCACCATCAATTCATCGGGTGTTCCAGATTCACCAAAAGTGTCATTTACAGCTACATATTCTTGTGGAGATGGGAAGTTTCTACTCAAAACTTGCGCAACAGCTTCGCCCAATCCACCATTAAACATGTGTTCTTCAGCAGTAACAACGCATTTCGTTTTCCGAACAGATTTCAATATTGCTTCTTCATCTAGTGGTTTAATTGTATGCATGTTTATTACTTCACATGAAATTCCACTTTCAGCTAAAAGCTGAGCTGCTTCTATTGATTTCCACACTAAATGTCCGCATGCAATAATTGTTACATCCGTTCCTTCAGAAATAATATCTGCTTTTCCAATCACAAAATTTGCGTCTTCTTTCACAAATATTGGAACAACCGGACGGCCAAAACGCAAGTAAACAGGACCTTCGTGTTTTGCAATTGCTATTGTTGCTTGTTTCGTTTGATTAAAATCGGCAGGAACAATTACTGTCATATTAGGCAACATGCGCATCATTCCTATGTCTTCCAAAATTTGATGCGTTGCTCCGTCTTCACCTAAAGTTAAACCAGCATGCGAAGCACAGATTTTTACATTTTTTTGCGAATAAGCAACAGATTGACGAATTTGATCATATACCCGACCTGTAGAAAAGTTGGCAAAAGTTCCTGTGTATGGAATTTTTCCACCAATTGTCATTCCTGCAGCCATTCCAATCATGTTTGCTTCGGCAATTCCTACTTGAAAGAAACGATCTGGAAATTCTTTTTGAAAAGCATCCATTTTAAGTGATCCTGTTAAATCTGCGCACAAGCCAACAACATTTGGGTTTTGTTTTGCAATTTCTAAAAGACCTTCACCAAAACCTGAACGGGTGTCTTTTTTTCCTATAATTTCGATATGTTTCATTTTATAAGTTTATTGTGAGAGTTTTGTTTGAAGTTATTATAAAGTCTTTTTGACTGGTATATGCGGTCGATTTTAATGATTTTTGTCTGTACACGATTCTGTAATTTCCGGGTTGAAGAAAAACTATTCCATTTAATTTTAGTTGATCTAAATTACTTACCCATTCCAAGTTACCATCCGCTTTTTTTAGGAAAATTTGGGCTACCATTTCTTTTCCAAAAGCATACTGAAACATT
>JANNWW010000234.1:0-4745 GCA_031409255.1 Crocinitomicaceae bacterium | reverse complement strand
TCGCTAAAATTGGTTATACGAAGTCTGAATACATGTTCGAAGCAAATTCGTGTGGTATTCTTTCTGCAATTCATGATCAGTCTGACGATATTAACCAAGGTGTTGACCGCGTTACGGCAAGCAATGACTTCGAAACTTTGGCAAATGCTCAAGGAGCAGGAGATCAAGGAATGATGTTCGGATATGCAACGAAAGAAACGGAAAACTATATGCCTTTGGCTTTAGATTTAGCGCACAAAGTGTTGCAAGAATTGTCTCATATTCGCAACAACGAGCCCAACTTGATTGCTTATTTACGTCCAGATGCAAAATCGCAAGTAACGATTGAATATTCTGATAACAACGTTCCGCAACGCATTGATACAATTGTTGTTTCAACACAGCACGACGATTTTGCTCCAGAGGCAGAAATGTTAGCGAAAATCAAAAAAGACATCGTTGAAATAGTTATTCCGCGTGTTAAAGCGAAGTTGAGTGCAGAAATTCAAGCATTGTTCAACGACCAAATTACATACCATATCAATCCAACTGGGAAATTCGTTATTGGTGGTCCACACGGAGATACAGGTTTAACGGGTCGTAAAATTATTGTTGACACATACGGAGGAAAAGGTGCGCACGGAGGTGGAGCATTTTCAGGAAAAGATCCTTCAAAAGTTGACCGTTCTGCGGCTTATGCTACGCGTCACATGGCGAAAAATTTAGTTGCTGCAGGTTTGTGCGACGAAATTTTGGTGCAAGTTTCCTATGCAATTGGTGTGGCTAAACCATGTGGTTTGTTTATCAATACATATGGAACATCAAAAGTGAACATGACTGATGGCGAATTGGCACGCAAGTGTGAAGCAATTTTCGATATGCGTCCGTATGCAATTGAGCAACGTTTAAAATTACGCAACCCAATTTATTCAGAGTCTGCGGCTTATGGCCACATGGGACGTAAGAATGAAATGGTAACGAAAACATTTAAATCTCCAGATGGAACAATTGTAACGAAAGAAGTTGAATTGTTTACGTGGGAGAAATTAGACTTCGTAGATAAAGTAAAAGCTGCGTTTGGTTTGTAAGAATCAAACAAATAGATACTAAAAGGCTCTTCTTTTGAAGGGTCTTTTTTTGTATAGCGTAGAATTTTATTCTGCAAGCCGTTTTATCGGTGTTGATCTATTAAAATTGCATTCCCATCTGGGTCGTTCAACATAATAAATGCGGCGCCAGTTGTTTTTGCATCTGCTTCCATGGAAAGAACGATTCCTTTTTCTTTGAGGCGGGTTTGAATTTGGCGCACATCGTCGAATTTTTTTAGTTCCTTTTTGTTTTCATCCCAACCTGGGTTGAAGGTTAGAATATTGTTATCGAACATTCCTTGAAACAAGCCAATGAGTGTTTTGCCGTTTTTCATGATGAGGTAATTCATTTTCTCATCTCCGCCAGTGGCTTTGAAACCTAGTTTTTCATAAAATTCTTTAGAGATTTTTAAATCTTTCACGGTTAGGCTAATTGAAAAGACACCCAATTTTAGGGCTTCCATTTTCTTTTCAGCATTTGATGTTTCTTGCGTTTGATTAGGAAAGAACTTCATGGATAATAGCGCGAAACTGAAACCGAGAGCCAATCCGAGGAGTAAAAAACTGTTTTTTTTCATGGGTTTTGTTTTATAAAAAAAAAATCCAGGCAAAACTTGTCTGGATTTCTATAATTTATCTAAAATTGTGTGCGAATAAAATTATTTTGCGGCAGCAAATTTTGTAGCAACAACATCCCAATTAATTACGTTAAAAAACGCGTTGATGTAATCGGGTCTGCGGTTTTGGTAGTTTAAATAATATGCATGTTCCCAAACGTCTAAACCTAGAATTGCTGTTCCACCACAACCTTCACCCATTAGTGGGTTGTCTTGATTTGGAGTTGAGCAAACAGTTAGTTTTCCACCTTCAACGCACAACCATGCCCAACCTGAACCAAAACGAGTTGTTGCAGCTTTTGCGAACTCGTCTTTAAATTGTTCGAAAGTTCCGAAAGCATCGTTTATTGCTTGTGCAAGATCTCCTGTTGGAGTTCCGCCAGCGTTTGGCGCCATTATTTCCCAAAACAAATTGTGGTTCCAAAAACCACCACCATTGTTGCGAACAGCAGGTTTATCTTTGCAAAGTTTCAGAATTTCTTCAATTGTTTTTCCCTCTAAATCGGTTCCAGCAATTGCGTTATTTAAGTTTGTTGTGTATGCTTGGTGATGCTTTGAATGGTGTATTTCCATTGTTTTTGCATCAATATGTGGCTCAAGAGCGTTATATGCGAAGGCCAATTTTGGTAATTCAAATGACATAATTTTTGTGTTTTAAATGAAGAACAAATATAAGCAATGAATTGTCAATTGAAGGATTAAAATTTAAAAATTATTTGACATAAACATGGTGAATAACTGCATATTTTCCGCCTCTGCTTGCTGCAATAACATTTGGGTCACAATTGTCCCAATCTCCACTTTTAATCTCCAATTCAATTTCGAGAGTTTTAATCATATTGGTATTCTTTTCCAATAAATTTTCAATTTCATCAATTGAGACCGCACATTCGCACCATTTAATGAAATAATCTTGCACAGACATGCGCACATACCATTCTTTTCCCTCTTGAATTTCTCCTTTTTGGGAGGTGTAATTGAGTTGAACAAACTCGGCGTAAGTAATCATTTTCGTATTTCCGTCTGTTTTTTTTGTTATTTCTTCAGTTGGTTTCGGTTGAAGCATTCTCGCGCAAGAACTTGAACCAATTGTGGTTGCGGCAAGAAGTAGGAATAAAATTGGAGCAAATTTCTTCATAGTCAAATGTACGGAAATATCAGTTGAAAAATTTCCAAAAATCAAAATTGGTATTTGAGCAGTTTTTTAATGCGTGTAATGTGATAAAACAATAAGTGCAAATTATGTTGGTATTGAATTTAGGTTCCGTTTTAATTTGTGTGGAATAGATCGTCCATTTACTTTTTTGTTAAACAACGGGTTTTCTTGTTTCATAGCATCACTTTTGTTAAGTAAATCAATTGGAAAAAGATATTGTATGAGAAGAGTTTAGAGTTCATCTAGCGGACTGGTAACTTTCGAGATGGTTTTGGTAGAAATTTTGGCATAAATCTCTGTTGTTTTAACGTTTTTGTGTCCAAGTAATTTTTGAATAAAAACCATGTCTGTTCCTGCTTCGAGAAGGTGTGTTGCGAAACTGTGTCGCAAGCCATGGATTCCGATTGAGGTATGAATTTGAGCTTTTGCCATTGCTGTTTTGAAGACTTGTTGAATACTCCTTATCGAATAATTTTCAGCGAATTGTCCTTCGAAAAGCATTTGCTTGGGTTGATAGCTTTTTAAATAATCTTCAAAATCGGGGAGAAGAGATTTTGGTAAATTCACGTAACGGTCTTTTTTACCTTTTGCACATTGAATTAAAACTTGACAACGATCAAGTTGGAAGTGTGCAATTTTAAGGTGAGCAATTTCACTTACGCGCAAGCCCATTCCATAGGCAATTTTGAGCATGAGTTTGTGTTTGAGATTCTCTGTCACATCAAAAAGACGTTTAACTTCTTGTTTACTCAGAACTTTGGGTAAAATATGCGGTTGTTTCGGGCGAATGACTTGATCAAAGATTTCGGCTTTGTTTTGAACGAGTTTGAAATAACATTTGATGGCATTCATTCGGCTATAGATTTGATTTTCGGAATGATTTAATTTCTTGATACAATAGAGAAAGTAACTATTGAGTTGTTCAGTTGAGAGCAAATAAACGGGTTTTCTTTTCAGGAGCACCAGCAGTTGCATGAATTCGCTCAAATAGGTTTGAATTGTTCTTTGGGAGAACATTTTTTGTTCGAGAGCAGCGCGAAACTTTCGGAATTCGTTTTGATTTTCGCTAAATAGTTGATCGAAATGTGCGTGTTGTAGTTCTTTTAAAGGAATTTTCAAGCGTTTGCGAAAGAGGGCAGTATCAGATAAATACCAAGCTGTATGTGTTCTTGACCAGCGAGCACTTGGGAATTCGGATTTGAATTCTTTCAGCAATTTTGGATTATAGGGAAAGTGACAGAAAATTACTTCTTTATTGATGTGATTTTGAAAGGAAAAAGTCAGGGAGTTATAATTAATATTCATTTTATTTAGATTTTTTTTGCGCAACTAGAGCATTGATTTCACTATTAAAAATACGCAACTAAAAGAAGAGTTAAACTCTTGTTTATTAATAAAGAAAGTTGTATTTTATTTAAGTGGAATTTTTCATTATATTCGTAAATAAATAAGTTGGCAGAAATGTTTGAAAAAAATTACGCTTAAAAAAATAAATGGAAAATATAAAAATAACTTTCAATCCTAAACAAGAAAACTTAAAAGAAATTGAAGATTGGATGGTTGAGGAAAAAAAGATTCCAATAACTGAGAATGGAAATTGGGAATCAATTATTTATGCTTTTGAGAATAAAAAATTAGTAATAGCAACTGTAAAAGGAAAAACAGTAGGATTTTATACATTATCATTTTATAAATATGCAATTTCAATTGGAGTTGCAGAAGTTAATCCAAATTATAGAAATAAAGGAATTGGAAAATTACTTCTAGATAAAATAATAGAAAAATATTCCGCTAAAGATATTTATGCTTTACATCTATTTTGTGCACCAGAATCTTCGCAGAAAATATGGAAAAAATTAAAATTCAAATATTATCCAAATAATTCTTCAAACACTAGGTCAAGGA
>JANNWW010000233.1:0-8195 GCA_031409255.1 Crocinitomicaceae bacterium | reverse complement strand
CGGCTTCTTTAGGAACGTCTTACTTGTGGTCGAACGGAGCAACAACAGCTTCAATTAGCGCTACAACTGCCGGAACTTATTCTGTTCAGGTAACAAACGCAGCAGGTTGTATTTCGGGAACAAGCGCAGGTATAAATGTTACTGTTGGTGGTGCATTAACTGTTAACGCAGGTTTTGATCAAATAATTTGTAGAGGAACTGCGGTAACATTAGCAGGATCTGGTGCAGCGAATTTGAATTGGGACAATGGTGTTTCAAACGGAACTTCGTTTATTCCAACAGCAACAATTACATATACTTTAACTGGTGATGATGGATTGGGTTGTTTTGGAACTGACCAAGTTACAGTAACAGTAAATGATATTCCACTTGTTTCATTGGCACCTTTTGCGAATGCATGTATTAATTACGGACCATATGCTTTAACGGGAGGTTCTCCATTGGGTGGAACATATTCTGGAACTGGAGTTACGGCAAATAACTTCGATCCTTCGGTTGCAGGTTTAGGTAATTATGTAATAAATTATATTTTCACTGATTCAAATGGTTGTTCCGCTCAAGCTCAAAGCGCTTTGTTTGTTAACGATTGTGCTTCTATAGTTGATAATTCCTTACTAATTGGATTATATCCAAACCCAACAACTGGTTTCATCAATGTATCAGCATCCGAAACAATTGAAACAATCGAAATTGTAGATAACTTCGGTAGAATTGTACAACGAATTTCTGTGAACGAGTTAACTACAACTTTAAACTTAACTGAATTAGCTGAAGCAGTTTATAGCTTGAGAATTAATACGATAAACGGATTGTCAATTCAAAAAGTGACAGTTAAAAAATAAACCATAAATTTTTTAAAAAAAAGGGTTGCAGATATGCAACCCTTTTTTTGTGGCCCAACGTAGTTAGAAATGTCAGCAAAAGAAGAGTTTTTTTTGTAGTAGAAAATGGAGACGGAGTTGGAATAGTCAATAAAAAACAAAAGAAGAATTTAAAATACATTTTAAAAAATTAACCAATTGATTTTAAGTTATTTAAATGTTCAAGATAAGCAGTTCTTCCGAAACAGTTATTTATAGCTGTTTTGAACTTGACGATAGAATACTGCAACAAACTTAAAATACGTAACTTTAACTTCGTTATTCAGAGAAAGCAAGCCATGAAAAAAATTAAAATCAATTCACACGGACATTTATTGCCTGAACCTTCAGAGATTCCGAAATTTATGAAGGAGAAGAAACTGTTTTGGA
Source organism: Crocinitomicaceae bacterium (assembly GCA_031409255.1). Classification (GTDB taxonomy): domain Bacteria; phylum Bacteroidota; class Bacteroidia; order Flavobacteriales_D; family Crocinitomicaceae; genus Fluviicola. Next base: position 6,945 of record JANNWW010000233.1, on the reverse strand, counting down.
TTGACGACGATAAAAAATTCATGCGACAAGAAGATTGGTCGCGGCCCATAACCGATCCTAGTTTTTTCTTTCATGAAAAGCTAGAATGGATGGAGAAGTACCACATTGACCATGCGGTAATGTTAAATTTATCTCAAATTTATTGTAACGGATGGTCAAAACAAGATGCGAATGACGCAATTCGATGGCAAAACGATTTTAATTCGAGTGTTCAACAACGCCGTCCAGATAAATTTACAGGAGGTTTTGTTGTTCAACCTCTTTTTTTAGACGATTCACTTCTCGAAATTGAACGTTGTGTAGAAAAATTGAATTTGCGTGTTTTGTGCCTGCCAACTCATTTTTTAAATGCGCAAGGAGAATGGCTATCTGTTGCCGACGATTCTGTTATTCCAATTTATGAATTAGCAAATAAATACAAACTTGCAGTAGAAATTCATCCATACGATGGAGAGAAAATGGTTGCCTTGAAAGATATTTACTGGCGTTTTCATTTGGTGTGGATGATGGCGCAAACCGCCGACACGCTTCATGTCTTTTCGCTAAAAAATTATGTGAATCGTTTTCCAGATATGCGCACTTGTTTTGCGCATGGATGCATGCTCGGACAAGCCAATTATGGAAGACGTTTACAAGGATTTGATGGCAGACCAGATTTATTTCCTGAAAGTGAAGACCCAAGAAATTCACTTGGTCACCCGAATTTGTTTTTCGACACTTTAGTGCACGATTCTTATACTCTTCAATTATTGAAAACCCGAGTTGGAAACGCTCAGATTTTGGCAGGTTTAGATGATCCGTATCCTTTGGGTGAAATGGAAGGAGTTGCCAGATCTTATCCGGGAAGAGTAATTGATTTTGCTGTTGAAGTGGGCATTTTAAGTTCAAAGGAATCTGATGAAATTTGGTGCAATAATGTGCTTCGCTGGTTGGGTAAAACATCCATTTAAAAAGTAGAATTTATTCTTTTTGAATCTTTAAAGTTCAAAGAAATTTATTTTCTAATTTTGAAAAAGTAAAATTCGTTTATTCATTCTATGAAAGCAGTAATTCTCATCCTCTCAATTCTTAGTTTTTTTCAACTTTTTTCTCAATCAGGAAAGAATCGGATCGAGTTTCAAAAAAACAACAAAGATCTGTTTGGTTTTGATCGTTATTCGAACGGATTGTGGTCTGAAGAATATGCCAACAATGAATTAAATGGGGCCCTTAACTTTAAAGTTGCTTATAAATCTTTAGCTAAGAATAAGGCAGGATTTGTGAATGTTCATTATTTGGATGTGGATTCGATTGATTTAAAGTTGGTGAAAGTGGAAATTCATTCTACAAAAGAAAGTGTAGTTTTTTCTCGAATTGATGGGCAGCACTTTGAATTGAGTTTACCCGCTAAAAATGAAGATTACACAGTAGATGTCGTTTACAATTCTTTTGTTATTGGTCAGATAGACGTAATTGTTTACGATCTTCAAATAAAAAAAATAGCTCTTGTTCCAATGAACGGAGCTGTGCTTCGAAAAGATAGTATTGAAAGGCAATTGAACAGCATGCTTTTTGCTGCAAATGTTCGTTTTGAAGTGCAAATTCTACCAGATTTCTCAGCGAAAGAGTTTTCGAAAATGAAAAAATTATCACGTACGTCTTTAAACAGAGAAAAGTATACACTGCAAATGCGCAGTATACGCGATTTATATTTAATTGAGAACCCGAAATTCGATAAATCTGTGCCTTTAATTTTTGTTCTTCCTGAGTTTGAAGATCCTTTGCGAACAGAATATGGAGTAATGAACAAAGCTTTGGGTTTTGTTTCGAACAGAAATATTGCACGAAATATTCTTCGTTTTTATTTAACTGGTGCTTTGGGTGGAAAATATGTAGACGAAGAATTTCCAATTAGGAAAAGTGTTACAAACAATTTGTTAGATGAAAACGACGGATTAGAGTTGCGTAAAAGTCAGTGGGAATTAATTCGAAATGGAACACTCGTAATTTCGTATAATGATGATTATGAGCATGTAATTACCAACAACGGAATTGTTGCTTATTATTCTTGGAAGTTAAATCCAGATGGTTCAATTTATATAAAAAACGGAAGTTTCTTAGCGTCAATTAATCGACCGTTTAAGAAAAACACGTATTCATATCACTTAGAAATTAACACCTTTTTTTACAAGACGCTTTTTACAATTTATGGTAAACCAGTTAATTTAATTCACATTCTGGGGGTTGTTTTATTGCTTTTTGTTTGGATTTGGCTTGGAAGAAAACTTCGCAAATGGCTCAAAACAAAATACCAACGTTCACGCATATTTAGGTTTCTCTCGCGATTAACTCAATGGACAGCGATGGTTTTTACGATTTATTTTTTCATTCTTTTGGTAGATTACGGTTATTCCATGTTTGAGGTCAAAAACGGAAATATTGAAGAATTTGAAGGGAAATCTGTTTCTAAAGTACAGCAATTACTTGCAGAAAACATGCATCCTAAAAAATTAGAAGAAAAACGAATTTGTTCAGAGATTATTGTCGAAAAAGCAGGAAATTACGATATGTTACAACGTTCTGCAGTTCTCTATTTCGATGCAAAAACAGTGAATGGAAAGGTCAAAAACCTACAGCTTAAATCTACATCAAATAAATTAATTGTTTCTAGTCTTAACTTAAACGAAAAAGTGCAAAGTCACTATTTGGTTTTAACTGAAACAGACGAAGACGGACAGAAAAAGGAGCGTTTATACAATCATTTGGGAATTGAACTCACTAAGAAAGCAAACTTACGTGATCCTGCAAAACGAATTTTGTTGTTTGTGAACGGCTACCGTCCAACATCGCTCGGAAATTCAATTGAACAAAACATTTCAGACATTAAAAATAAAGGTTTAGAGTTTCCGAATTCCTATAATCAAGTTTTTGCGTATGACCGTTATAATTATTGGCATCCGTGGAATGCAATCGACGATTTATTTAAAGAACGCATCAATCCTTCGGATATTTATTACGTAGATGGACATCATTCGGTGGAAACTTCCAATCACCGAAGTTTAATAAATTTTACAACTATTTCTGCAACTTACCCGAAGCGTTGCCAGAATCAGAGACGCCACCATTGTCATTATATGTCGAGCGTGAAAGGGAAATTATTGGGAAGTCGAAGAATTGAAACATACAAAGCTCACCGAAGAAGATCGAACAAAAATGGTTTCGAAAAGCGAAGAAGTGCCGGAAGAATAGCAGGTAGAAACATTCTTCAACTTTTAAATGAGCGGCCAAATTTTTCAAAAAACGATACACTTTTCATTGTTGCACATTCAATGGGATATGCTTATTCGCTTGGTGTTGTTGACGTTTTGAAAGACAAAATTAGCTTGGGTGAATACTACATTTTAGCAGCTGAAAATGCTGGAGGTGGAAAAGTTTCACTTCGTGATTGGCAAGCTGTTTTTCAATACGGATCAAAATTCAATGAAAAGTCGAGAGAATATCCGTGCTTACAAGATGGAATTGCTCCGCAAACTGCAGTTGGTGGTTTGGGAGAAGACCAACGTTTGTATATTCCGAAGGAAAACTACAAGCAAAAAGGATTTTTCGATTCACATTTTGTTGGGTATTACACCTGGGTTTTTGAAATTTCGGAAGGCAAAAAGGGTTGGGTGCGGCAACATTGAACTTTTTTAAAATTCTCCAAAATAAGTTCTCGGTTTTCAGATTCTTGTCCTTTCATTTAGAATAATTCAATATATGAGATTTTCTTTTCTACGTCAAAACATGCATAAACGATTCGAAAAATCGAATTTTACACATTTTCCTTTTATAGATTTGCTAGAAATTTTTATCAACAATACCTACAAGACATTTAAATAGTTTTTTACGTTGGCAAGAAGCATCAAGTTTTGTTATACAAACAGAAAATGATAACACGCCTAATATTCAAGATAATGAGAGAATACGTGTTACTTCTATTGGTGCATTAAATGTAAATTATATTGGAGTTGAATATTTAGGCTTAAACAATAATACTGATGCTACACTTGTTTCGATAAGTGAAAGAGGTTCTGCTCCTTTAACTATACCTAAAAGTTTATTACATTTAGGATATGACTATGGAAATATCATTGCACCTAACATTCAAGGTTATCGAAAATGGATGGATTTAGGAGTTTTAACAAGTACAAACCGTGACCATGTTTGGGTTGGTTTAAAACCTAGAAATGGTGTTAATGTTTTAGTCACTTCAACTGTAACTGTAACAAATTTCTTCAATTGAAATATTTAAAGCTTTTGATAGGTCTAGTAAATATAAATAAGAGGGGTTAATCCGACCACTTTCAACTCTTTGAAGACTTTGTTGGTCACGATTCATTGCTGAACTAACTTCTACCTGAGTTAATCCTTTGGATACACGAATTTTTTTAACACGTTTTCCAAGTAATATAAGTTCATTTCGTTGTGAATCTAGCACAAAGCAAAAGTGATACTTACATCGTATTTGTTTTAAAACGTATTTGTTGTATATTTGATTTTAAATTAACATAAAAATCTAAAACTACGAAACAGAAAGTCCAACCTTTAAATTCTTTTGTATCTTTGGGTAAGATACTTAGAAAGTCAGACAACAACTTTGAAAGTGTAGCATTAACTTTTGGCTTGAACTAAATGTAACAAAAAATTAATTCTTTACAATTGGTAAAATCTGTTTTTTATTTATTACAATATTTACATTTTCATTAAATGGACAACAAAACCTTGTGAATAATGGCGGCTTTGAAGAGTATTATTCTTGTCCAATTACAAATGACTTAAATAATGGTCAGCTTGAACTAGCCAAAGGATGGTGGAAACCTACATTAGGTACGAGTGATTATTTCAATAGATGTAATTTAACACCGGTAGGCATTCCTAATAATTTCTGGGGATTTCAAGAGTCATTTGAAGGAGATGGATATGTTGGTTTAGGTCCAGCATATGCAATAATTTCAACAAATGAATACTATGGCTTTGAATATGTGCAAACAAAACTTTTACAAAAATTGAAAAGCTGTACAAACTATCATTTTGAAATGTATGTATCACTTTCAAATTTATCGAGATATTCAAATACTAAATTAGGGGCTTTATTCACTTCAGACTCGATGAGTTTACCAACTTGGAATTCTATTTCAATAACACCACAAGTATTTAACCAGAATATTGCTTTAAATGACACATTAAATTGGATGAAAGTTCAAGGAGATTTTGAAGCAAATGGAACGGAACAATATTTAAGCATTGGTTATTTTTTTGATAATTTACAGAATGATACTCTGTTTTTTCAAAACACATTGTCTTTTCCTGATGAAACGGCTTCATATTATTATATTGATTATGTGAAATTATATGAATTAAGTGTAGTTGAAAATTGCAATTTAATTATTCCAAACTTCTTCACTCCAAATGGAGACAATGAGAATGATTCTTGGTTGGTGAATTTACCTAGTAATGGTGTTTTAGAAGTCTATAATAGATGGGGAAATAGTGTGTTTAAAAATGAAGGCAATTCATTCAGTTGGGACGGACTATCCTGTGTTGAAGGAGTTTATTTTTACAAAATAATTTATACTGATGAAATAAAAACAGGTTTTATTCAATTGATAAGATAATTTTAAAAAAAATGAAAAACATATTACTTATAGGAGCGATAATTTGCTCCGATTTTGCAATTAGTCAGCAAATACCAACAAGTAACAATCCTTTTCTTCCCTCACAAAGTGGGGTTAATGATAGGACTTTTTGGGCTAGAGCTGGCAATAACGCTTCAAATGGTACAAATAATATATTTGGTACATTGTGGAATTCACCAATATATACTCAAACTAATAGTACAAATAGAACAAAATTGAATGGAACATATATACCCCTAACTCAGTATTTATTCAATGGGTATACTTTTGGGAACACAAACACAACAATCAATACATCAGGTTATATGTTGTTAAGTATGCCTCACAACAACTTGTACAATAATTTTGGAGCATTTTCATTGCTACATCTAAATGGCACAACAAATACAACACCTGCTGGTCCTATTCCAGCTGCTTTTGGATTTCGTGCTTGGATGAAAACGGGGGTCACTTTGACAGATAACAATGATTTAAGTTATTTTGGATTGAGAAGCATTGATGGCACATCAGATAGAACAGAAACAGTAATTGCGGTAGCAGATAATTACGGTCCAAATGGAGGATTAGTTGGTCCCGATGATATTGTTTTTAGATATACAACTGATGGCGGAACTCCTGCATTATCATATAGTTTGGATAATCGAAACCCATTTGATGTAGATGGAGTGCATTTAGCAAGATTTTCTTCATATGGTTTAATGGGTTTAGGTAACACTTTTGGTGTTGCTGGAGGTTCAACACCTGTAAATTTATTTGTCAGACCTCAATCTTTGTTACACATGAGTTTTGATAGACAAGCTTCTAATTTCAGTAATCCATATCCAAATGGACAAGAGAATGAAGCATTTGGTTTTATGCAAATTACTTATCGAAGACCACTTAACTCTGTTTCAGAAATCATCGGAGAAGGAGAACAAGAAACAGATGGATTACGTTTTGGAATTGATAATGAACAATTTGGTTCAACACCTGCTACAAGACATTTGAACAGTTTTTTACGTTGGCAAGAAGCATCAAGTTTTGTTATACAAACAGAAAATGACAACACGCCTAATATTCAAGATAATGAGAGAATACGCGTTACTTCTATTGGTGCATTAAATGTAAATTATACTGGAGTTGAATATTTAGGCTTAAACAATAATACTGATGCTACGCGTGTTTCGATAAGTGAAAGAGGTTCTGCCCCCTTAACTCGACCTAAAAGTTTGTTGCATTTAGGATATGACTATGGAAATACATTAAACTTGCAAGGATACCGTCGATGGATGGATTTAGGTGTTCTAACAAG
>JANNWW010000232.1:0-5647 GCA_031409255.1 Crocinitomicaceae bacterium | reverse complement strand
GATTGAAATCCATTTTCACAAAAACTTCAGTTGTTTCCAATACCAATCCCATCATGTTATTTCCGTCGTTGTCTGACATTGGAACGCGTGCTCCAACAAAAATAAATTCAGCATCAATTGCACCGGTATCGTCTTGGAATACTTCGTTCGGAACTTCTGCAACTTGATTGGGGTCTTTTTCTCCATAAGCATCTGCAACTGGAATATCGATTATGAAATTTTCTCCTGCTGAAAGTCCAAAAACACCTTCTTCAAAATGAGGAAGAATTCGTTCAATTCCGTAAAGAAATTCTAAGGGTTGTTCTGGGGTTGTTTCTTCAATTTTTTCACCAGTTGTGAGATTGCTTAATTTGTAGTGGAGTGATACCACTGAATTGATGTCTACTTTCATGCTAAATAAATATGTCCGTGATTTTTGGTTGATTGAAAAATTAGTCACAAATAGTTCCTTTGTGTTCTGAATGTTGGTATTGTTGATCTAATTCTTCTAATTGCTTTAATAATTCTTCAGATGGTTTAGCGTTTGTTATTTTATTCAGGTCGGGTTGCCCAGCGTCTACCCAAGCCGTATACCAAATTGACCCAACCGCAATAATTGCATCGCGCATTCTGCGTTCCACCATTCCGTTCATGCGTTTTTGATATTCATCGCAAAATTCTTTGGAATAGGTTTGAATCACAATGTTTCCGCGCTGTTCGTAGGTATATTTTTGATCGCTTGGAAACTCTAGTGTGAGTTGTTTTTCCATTGAAAGAACAGAATCAACAGCATTACTCGAAATTTCAACACCATCCCAAATAAAATCATTGATGTTTTTGATGTATTTAGATTTACCTACAAAGTAGTCGTAATTTTCAGCGTTAATTTCTACTATTCTACTCTCCCACAAACCATGAATTCCTCTTTGACCAGTTAATTGTCCGTTGTAATTTTCAGTTGTATGTAAAGGAACGTGTGCATCGCCAACATAATGCCCAATTTCAGCAGAATATTGAAGAATTAGGTCTAAATTTTTTGCTTCGAACGCTCTTTGTAAGCGAATTTTCATTAATCCTACATGCCATGGAACAATTCCATAAGCTTGAAGTGTGTCCTCAGAAAATTTCTTAACAGCTTCGTCCCATCTGCGAGGCACATATTGAAATGGAGTTAAACTGTCGTTGTGGTAATGATCAATATCTATGTAATGTCTTTGCGCCTCACCTTCAACTGCGTAGCGTCTTTTGTCCGGATCAACTGCATGTTCGGTAATGAATTCAATGTTTTCTTTGTACAGGCCCAACATTTCTGGTGGAAGAGTAAAAACAGCAATACGATTGATGCGTTTATGACCGAAAAACCCCCAGAGTGCTAAAGTTGAGTTAGAAGGAATGGGCAAAGGTTTCGCGGAAATAACTTCTGCGAAGAACAAAAACGAAATTATCGTTATGAATTTATAGTTGCGAAAGTTCAATAAGTTTGCCATCTTTTAAAATTGGAATTACGTTTGTTTGATTGGGTGTCAAACAGTATTTTACATCTTCATTTAAGTTAAAACTTTTCATTCTTCGTCTGTGTGAGCTCGATTTCAGAAAACCTAAGTAATTATTTTTTGCTGATAGAAACAAATACTTTGCCGCAATTGATGAATCTTCAACCGAAATAAAATTTCCGGTATTGATTAAATGGTCAGATATTGCACCTGCACAAATTGTATCTTCCAAATTGAATTTATCTTGCCAGCCGGAGCACAAGCAAAGAATATTTTTGTCTTGTTTCTCGAGCCATTCGCTTAAAAAAGTCAAGTTCAAAAACGATCCAACAACCACAGTTTCAGCGTTTCGCGCTACGTGTAAAGATTTAGTTCCGTTTGTTGTAGTTAACACCACATCTTGGTCTTTGAATTCTTCTTTCATGTAACTAAAAGGTGAATTTCCGAAATCAAAACCTTCCACAATTTGTCCTTTGCGTTCTGCGCCAGCAAGGAAACCTTTTTTCTTGTATTCCCAAGCTTCTTCAACGGTTGGAACCGGTATAATTGATTTTATTCCATTGTGGAATGCTGCGCAAATTGCAGAAGTAGCGCGCAATACGTCAATTACAACAACAATTTCGAATTCGTCTTTAAAATATTCGTATTCTCCCGGTGTGAAGCACACTTCGATGCGTTTTCTAGTATCATCCATAGCGCAAAGTTAGTTAAACAGATTTACATAATGCGTTTTTGAGTGGGTGCAAACAATTTTGCATCTGCAACAAAGGTTCCAAACGGAATTAAAGAGGAAAGATAAGCTAAAGCTTGTTGTTTGAAGTTCCATTTTACTTTTATACTTGTCAAAAACACAAGAATAACGAAAGCGATAAACAAACCTCCATGTAGCATTCCTACTATTTTATTGGGTGTTGGAATTTGCCATACATATTTTAATGGCATTGTAATTAAAAAGCACAAGAAGGAAATTCCTTCAATGAAGCCAAATACGCGTAATGCGCCAATAATTGTTTTAAAATTCATGTGTTATTGTTTAATGTATTTTTTACCATCTATTTCCATCTTCCAAACACCGTTTTCTTGATAAGGTTCAATATTAATTGCTAATGTTAACTGATTTTGATTTCTAATTCGAAATAAAGTTTTGCTGCTATTTATTTCTGCTTTTCCTTCAATTGTATTTAAACATTCACACAAATCGGTTGCGCAAGTATCTCTACAATCGCGCTGATATTTTACTTGATCATCAGTGAAAGTTAACTCGTTAGAGATGTAAACGTTGAAAATAGGGTCGAACTTTGCTTCGCTAAACCATTTTCCAATAAAATTTGGATTGTATTCTTCTACTGTTTTGTTACAAGAACAAATTACGAGTATAAGACCAAGAATTGCTGTAATTTTTAACATTATTTTAGTTTTGCTTGTAATTCAAATAATTCATCTCTTAATTGTGCTGCGGCTATAAAGTCGAGTTCTTTCGCAGCTGCTTCCATCGCTTTTTTCTTTGTTTTTATTGCTTTTTCGAGGTCTTCTTTGTTTGCGAAAGTTACGGAAGAATTTGTAAGTTGGCGCTCGAAAGTGTGATTTGCGTATGCTCCAGAACTGTAGTTCTCTGAATCATTGTCTGCAACCTTCGTGCTTTTTAGAATTGTTTCTGTAGATTTATTTAGTGCTGTTGGAACCATTCCGTGGTCTTCATTGTATTGAATTTGCATTGCCCTTCTGCGCTCCGTTTCTTCAATGGTTTTGCGCATAGATTCGGTCATTTTGTCTGCATACATGATTACTTTTCCATTCACATTTCGCGCAGCTCTTCCCACTGTTTGAACCAAGGAGCGAACATTTCTTAAAAAACCTTCTTTGTCAGCATCAATAATAACAACGAGTGAAACTTCAGGTAAATCAAGTCCTTCGCGTAATAAATTTACACCAATTAACACGTCAAAAACACCTAAACGCAACTGTCGTAAAATTTCTGTACGTTCAATTGTTACCACATCTGAGTGTATGTAGCGACAAGCAATACCTAATTTATCTAAATATTTTTGTAATTCTTCGGCCATTCTTTTCGTGAGAGTGGTCACCAAAGTTCTTTCATTTAATTCTATTCGTTGTTGAATTTCTTCAATTAAATCGTCAATTTGATTCAAACTAGGCCGAACTTCAATAATAGGATCTAACAATCCGGTTGGGCGAATCAATTGTTCAATTATCACTCCTTCAGACAGTTCCAATTCATAGTCGGCCGGAGTAGCTGAAACGAAAACGATTTGATTAATAATATCCATGAATTCTTCGAACTTCAAAGGACGGTTGTCAATTGCCGCTTGAAGACGGAATCCGTAATCGACCAAATTGGTTTTGCGCGCTCTATCTCCACCATACATTGCACGAATTTGGGGCATTGTAACATGACTTTCGTCAACAATCATAAGAAAATCGTTTGGAAAATAATCTAACAAACAAAACGGTCTTGAACCTGGTTCGCGCTGATCAAAATAGCGAGAATAATTTTCAATTCCGGAACAATAACCAAGTTCGCGCATCATTTCCATATCGAAAGTAGTGCGCTCTTCCAAACGTTTTGCTTCTTGAATTTTTTTATCGCGCTTAAAATTTTCAACTTGAATAACCATGTCTTCACCAATTTGATCAATTGCTTGACGTGTGTTTTCAGGTGAAGAAACGAATATATTTGCTGGGTAAATGTTTATTTCTTGAAAAGAATTGAGTTCTGAATTTGTTTCCGGATCGATTGTTCGAATGGCTTCAATTTCATCTCCCCAAAACTCAATGCGCAAGGCATAATCGGAATAAGCTAAATAAATATCGACTGTGTCGCCTTTAACTCTAAAATTTCCGCGTTTGAATTCAGCTTCTGTTCGCGAATATAAATTTTCTACCAAACGGAGTAAAAACTTATTGCGTGAAATATTTTCTCCTACAGTTACAGAAATAATTGATTTTGCGAATTCTTTTGGGTTTCCGATTCCATAAATACACGAAACAGAAGCCACAACTATCACATCTGTTCTTCCAGAAAGAAGGGAAGAAGTAGCTGAAAGGCGCAGTTTTTCAATTTCATCGTTTATTGCAAGGTCTTTTTCGATGAAAGTATCTGTACTTGGTAAATATGCTTCGGGTTGATAATAATCGTAATAACTCACAAAATATTCAACAGCATTATTCGGAAAAAACTGTTTAAATTCTCCATATAATTGAGCTGCAAGAGTTTTGTTGTGAGAAAGAATAAGTGTTGGTTTTTTTGTTTCAAGAATTACATTCGCCATTGTGAATGTTTTTCCCGAACCCGTAACACCGAGAAGTGTTTGCGCAAATTGTTTGTTGTTGATTCCTGAAACCAATTCTTTAATCGCAGTTGGCTGGTCGCCAGTTGGTTGAAAATCAGAAACAAGTTGAAACTCCATGATTCAAAACTAGTTTAAATATCATCAATAATCAAGCGATTTAAAGAAAGATAGAGAAAAACTATTTTCGAACTGTACTCATTTATTTTCAAAAAAAAACTACTTTTAACTATGTTAAAAATAATGTTTGCTTCACTAGCTGTTTTTTATTTAGTTGCTTGTTCAAGTAGTGGTAGTTCAAAAAACTATACGATTGACGATTTTCATGCAAATGGAAATGATTTAGAATTAGATAAATCCTACAAATATCAAAATGTTACTTTTGATTTACCCGAATCTTTCTCTGATTATTATTCTAAAAGCGCAACAATTGGAAATAATTCACGCACATATACACAATATCAGTTGGGAATTATTTTCACAGTTGAAAAATTTACTGAAAACGATGTGTATCGACCTTTTGTTCGGTATGAAGAAATGCGCTCGAATTTAACCGACTTGTTTCATTCTGCTTATGTAAACGCCCGCGCTCGTTCTATAGACAAAAGTGAAGTTTCGATTAAAAAAACAATCGAAACGAAGAATAAATTAAAAGGTGTTTTACAATATGTTTCTGAAACTACAGACGAAATTAAAAACACAAAAAAGGTTTACGCAACGGCTACTTTTAAAGTAAAGAAAGATTTTTATGTTTTTCAATGGATAGTAGACAATGAATTGATGGCATATACTATGGACGATTTTATGGCGGTTTTAAACACAGTTAAGTCTACTAAATGAACCGCCAACAGTTTCGTCTACTTTTTG
>JANNWW010000231.1:0-6164 GCA_031409255.1 Crocinitomicaceae bacterium | reverse complement strand
ATTTCACCCAGCACTTTTTTGTTTCTCTTAGTTTAAACAAAATTCTAGATAAAACTTCTTTCACATATTTGGCATCAGATTCATTTAATTGCTCTCCGTTTAGAAAAAAGGTTTTGTAAGAAATATCAACAGTTGTTCCATGCAAATGCGAACTATTTTTGATGGCGTTTTTGTTCTTTTTCATTAGTCTTTTCACTGAACTTTGCGTTCGGAAAGCAGAAGTTACTGTAAATTGAACTTTGTTAAAGTGTGTATTTCTCAATTTGTACTGCAATTGAGCTCCAAGTTTGTTTAAAAACGTTTTCACTTGCGGTCGAACAACAGAATACGAATGAAAAAGTGTGTCGATAACAAAATACTGATTTGCTTCAATTGAAATGAGCACACTATCTGTTAAAAGAGAAACAATTTGTTTTTTAGATAATACGGGCTTTCCAATTCCCTGATCGTAAGATTTTTGCCAATAATCACCCAAGCCGTCTTGCATTTTCCATCCATACGAAACTTCAGATAAACATCTAACATGCTTGTGTTTACGAATATTTGTATCGAAAATTCGCAATTCAATTCCAGTATAATCATAAACAAATTGCTGCGACCGCGCAGGATTCATGAAAAACAAAACCAAAGTAGCAGTCCAAATAATAATAAAGCCATAAAAGCTCTTTTTTGCTATGTTTTTCATATTTTTCACAGTTACAAAAGTAATAATTCTCTGTTAAATCAACTTTTTTCTACTATTTAGCATTCATTTTCAAGTACTTAAATTGATTCTAGCAATTTTTTAAAAATATCTGACTATTTCTTTGTTAATTTTTAATATATAGCTATCTTTGCACCCACAAAACAAGAAAACATATAGCTAACGAGCTTCAAAAATATGTTGATTCCTTAGCTCAGCTGGTAGAGCAATACACTTTTAATGTATGGGCCCTGGGTTCGAATCCCAGAGGGATCACTCTTATGAAAGCTCCTTCAACGCAAGTTGGAGGAGCTTTTTGATTTTTATACTACGCCGAAAACACCGTTTCGCACAACAACTTCCAATAATTCTTTACTAAAAACAGAACTGCCCAGCCCCGTGAGGAACGATAATTGGCTAAGGCGAGTAATATTAAAACTTTCGGGTTTCATAATTTAATAGGAAAATTAATTTTAGAAAAAAAAACACAAAGCCATTTCCCTCAAAAACCCATAAACGTTCACTTATTATCGTTCTTCAGATTTGGTTTTCGGAACAGCGCAAAGCATGCTCGCAATGAGCAAAAACAAAATTGCTGGCAAACGGTAACGAACAATTGCTCCGAAAACAGGTGTGGTCCAGCCAATAAGCAAGAAGAGTAAAACCGCAGAGCCAATTAATATGAATTGCAATGAACGGTCTGTTTGTGTAGCGCTTTTTCGATTGCGAATGAAAGAGTAAAAAATAAAACCGTAAAGGAAAAGTGTTTCAATGAAATGGATTTTCATTTTCCAGCCGCCAACATCCATAAACGTCGGACAAATTGCTGCTCTAAAAAAAGCTTCCGGAGCTGTTTTTACCAAGTTCGAAAAAGAACGCTGAATGGGTGTCGATTCAAAAAAACTATTCGCCCGCGGATTAATGTAGAAAATGGCAACAGAACTGTCTGTTTGCTTAAAAACATAGTTTTCAAAAGGATAAATACTTCCCGATTGAACATAATTTGCCCTCAAATTTTTTGGAACTTCAACAAAAAATTCATTTTTGAAAGTGATGAGCTTCTTCAAACTTTCACTTACGTAAAATAACGAGTCTTGGCGCAATAAATGAACACCACCCCTTCCCACATTCATAAAATCATATTGCTTATCTGATATAGTTTGAGTGACTAAATTGCGTGTTTTTACTGAGAAAAACAAAACACTGCTGACTACTAAAAACGATGAAATCACAAAATAAATTAGCCTAATTTTTATAGCTCTTGAAACTAAATACAAAGCAGCCAAAGGAACAAAAAATAAAAGCACGTACGCTTTGAACATCACCATCAATAAAATTCCAACATAAAATTGCCATTGAAAAATTGCTTTTTTATTCGAATTAAATACGGCTCCCAACATTAAAAGAATTCCAGAAAACAAAAAAGGTTCTTTAATTATACTTGCATTTGAAAATGCAAATGACGGAATTAACAACAAAAGCCAAAAAACAAAGCGCTTAGAAAAAGTTGTTCTTTTTTCAAAACTGTTCACAAAATAAACGGTCGAAAACAAAACTACAGCATTCACAAGTATAAAATGAACTACAAGAGAACCGCCTCCAATAAAATAAATCAAGGCATTCACGCGCATCACATTCTGAGAATCATTCATGATTCCCGGCTTCAAATGCGTCCAATGTTCTGTATATTCTAAATATTTTGGAGCCAGTGAATCGTCTAAACCAAAGAACAACTTGAAAAAATCTGTTGGTGAAGTGTAAAACACATCGTGTAATTCTTTTGCTTCGCCGAAAAAAGTGTAAAAATCGCCGTTAACAAGTAAAACTGAATGATTTCCAGCTTCTAATTGTCCGTTTCCAACAACATACACATAATAATAAAAATAGCCAAAAGAGAAAAGTAACTTTACTCCAAATGCAAATAAAAGCTCAAATCTATTGAACGAACTTATGCGCTTTTTCCAACAAAGAAAAGCAAAAAGTAAGAATAAAAAGAGGGCTATCATGCTTCGAAAGTAAGAAAAATCGGTCTACAAATAATGACTTTACAAAAGATGTGAATAAAACCCGCACCAAACTGAATCGTTTAAATGGATGAATCGTTACCTTTGTCGAAAGTATTTTAATATGAGCACTTCTTTACAACAAGCCGCAACACTAGAACAAGCAACCGAACTCGGACTTCGCACCGACGAATTTGAAATGATCAAAGAAATATTAGGTCGCACACCTAATTTCACTGAAACTGCCGTATACTCAGTTATGTGGTCGGAACATTGTTCATATAAAAACTCTATTTTTTGGTTGAAACAATTGCCAAAAGATGGTCCGCAAATGCTGGTTAAGGCTGGCGAAGAAAACGCTGGTATGGTAGACTTAGGTGATGGAATTGGTTGTGTTTTCAAAATCGAATCACACAATCATCCCTCTGCACTAGAACCTTATCAAGGAGCTGCAACCGGTGTTGGAGGAATTAACCGCGATATTTTCACCATGGGTGCACGCCCAATTGCACAATTAAATTCTTTGCGATTTGGCGATATAGATGAAGCACGCACAAAATGGCTCGTAAAGGGAGTGGTAAAAGGTATTGGCGATTATGGAAATGCCTTCGGTATTCCAATTGTTGGAGGCGAGGTTTTCTTCGATAAATCATACAATCAAAATCCGCTCGTAAACGCGTTCTCTGCAGGAATAATTGATACTAAAAAAGTGATTTCCGCAAAAGCAAAAGGTCCAGGAAACCCAGTCTATATTGTTGGTTCTGCAACAGGAAAAGACGGAATTGCAGGTGCAGCATTTGCATCGAAAGATATTACAGAAGATTCAGCACAAGATTTACCATCTGTTCAGGTTGGCGATCCGTTTATGGAAAAATTGCTGCTTGAAGCAACTATGGAATTGGCTGAAACAGACGCAATTGTTGGAATGCAAGACATGGGAGCTGCCGGAATTACGTGTTCAACTTGCGAAATGTCTGCAGGAGGTGGAGTAGGAATGGAAATTCACCTCGACAAAGTTCCAACCCGTCAAGACAACATGTTGCCCTACGAAATTCTTCTTTCAGAATCGCAAGAACGCATGCTCGTTGTAATCAAAAAAGGACAAGAAAAAGTTGTAGAAGATATTTTCAAAAAGTGGGATTTACACGCTGAAGAAATTGGAACAGTAACAGATACAGGTCGCGTTCTCTATTACATGAATGGAGAATTAGTTGGAGATGTTCCTGCCGAATCTTTGGTTTTAGGTGGAGGCGCCCCGCAATACCAACGCGAATATAAAGAACCTGCTTATTACCAAGAATACAAGAAATTCAACATCGATTCAATTATTCAGCCAGACGATTTGAAGAAAGTAGCCTTCTTCCTTTTAGAACAACCAAATATTGCCTCTAAACGTTGGGTTTACGAACAATACGATTCAATGGTTGGAACAAAAACAATGAGCACAAACAGACCTACAGATGCAGGAATCGTAAATATCAAAGGAACAGACAAAGCTTTAGCAATGACGGTAGATTGTAATTCGCGCTACGTGAATGCAGATCCTGAAATTGGAACAGCAATTGCCGTTTCTGAAGCTGCGCGAAATATTGTTGTTTCAGGTGGAATTCCCTCAGCGATTACAAATTGTTTAAATTTCGGAAATCCCTACAACCCAGAATCTTTCTGGCAATTTGTGGGTGCAATTAAAGGGATGTCGCGTGCGTGTTTGAAATTCCAAACGCCAGTTACAGGCGGAAATGTTTCGTTCTAT
This sequence comes from Crocinitomicaceae bacterium, assembly GCA_031409255.1. Lineage (GTDB taxonomy): Bacteria > Bacteroidota > Bacteroidia > Flavobacteriales_D > Crocinitomicaceae > Fluviicola. Next base: position 1,726 of record JANNWW010000231.1, on the reverse strand, counting down.
AACCAATCTGTTATTGGGGGTGTAGAAATTCCGGTTTTCCCAACACCAACAATTGGAATGATTGGAGTTATTGAAGATAAATCGAAAATTATGTCGCTCGATTTTAAACAAAAAGGAGATTTAATTTTCATTTTGGGCGATTCAGTTGAAGATATTTCAAGTTCAGAATATTTAGCTAAATACCATAAAATTGAAGCTTCACCAGCGCCACATTTCGATATAGAAAAAGAATTTGTTTTGCAAGAAGCAATAAAAGGATTAATCGGCTTGTCGTTAATTAACGCAGCTCACGATTGTTCTGATGGCGGTTTGTTTGTTACTTTGGCAGAAATGTCGATGCCAAACGGACTTGGATTTGATATCGTAACAGATTCAGAAATTCGCGAAGATGCATTCTTGTTCGGAGAAGCGCAAAGTAGAGTAGTAGTTTCGGTTTCAGAGGAAACAGAAGAGGAATTTATTGAATTTATGATTAGAAGTGGTGTAACAAGCACTTTGCTCGGTCACGTAACCAAAGGAAAAATGATGATAGACGACGAGCACTATGGTTTCATTGCAGAAGCAAAAGAAATTTTTGACAATGCCCTCGGAAAAAAAATAGAAGCATAGTCTCAGCAATACTTTCTGAAACAGGTTCAAATTTTGAACCTGTTTTTTTTTGCTAAAAATTAAAGCAAGCGAAGCTCAAAATTAAATCAAGCTATTTAAAAATTAAGCTTTTTTAAACCTGATTTGAAAATTCAAGTGTAAATTTGCACATGAAGTTTCTTTTTCTTTCCTTAGTTGTTATTCTTTCCTCCTGCATGAGCGGAAAAACAGTTGATTTAATTGTTCACAACGCCAAAATATATTCAATGAACACCAATAATGAGGAGTTTGAAGCGATGGCAATTAAAGACGGAAAAATTGTTGAAATGGGAGCAGAACGACAAATTCTCAATAAATATTCTGCCGATGAAATGGTAGATGCAGAGAAAAAAGAAATTTATCCGGCTTTAACAGACGCTCACGGACATATTTTCTCTTATGCGCGTCAAAAACTTTCTGCCAATCTTTTCGGAACAACTTCTATGGAAGAATTAGTTATTCGAACTGAAAAATATGCACAAAAAAATAAGTACGGTTTTATTTTAGGCTGGGGATGGGATCAAACAAATTTTTCGAACGGAGAAATGCCCACAAACGAAGCTCTGAATAAACAATTTCCAAATATTCCAGTTGCATTGTGGCGAATAGACGGCCATGCAATGCTCTTGAATCAAAAAGCACTAGAACAAGCCGGAATTAACGAACAAACAGTTATTCCCGGCGGAGAAATTGAAAAAGTAAACGGCAAATGTTCAGGTGTTGTTTTAGACAGAGCAATTGATCAAGTTCTTTCTAAATGGAAAGATTTTCCGGAAGCAAAATTGGTTCAAAGTATTTTAGAAGTGCAAGACGAGTTATTTCAATACGGAATTTTAAACGTACACGAAGCAGGATTAACAAATAAAGATTTGAATTTACTCTTGAAGTTAAACAAACAAAACAAACTTAAAATTCAAGTCTACGGAATGTTATATCCGGATACAAAAAATTGTGCGTGGGCAAAAAAAAACAAGCATTTCGAGTACAAAAACGTGCGTATCCGTTCCTTTAAATTGATGGTAGATGGCGCTTTGGGTTCTCATGGCGCGTTTTTAAAAATGCCGTATTCAGACAAGCCAGAAAAAAGAGGAATTTTAAC
>JANNWW010000230.1:0-13107 GCA_031409255.1 Crocinitomicaceae bacterium | reverse complement strand
AACAATTGACAGCGACCTAGCCACATTGTCTGCGTAAGAAAAGAGAAAAAGAAGGGGCAATTAGATCAGTTAAGGAAGAGCTTCTGGCGGCAAAGTAGAGGAGATTGTAGCATAATTGTCTTGAAACTAAACCCTATTTTTTGTCCGAAAGAAGTTTCGTTGCAAGAAATTTTACAAGTGTTTTTCTTTGTTCACGACCCCACACAATTGAACCGTCAAGGAAACGATGTTGGAACGCAATACCGATCTGGTATTTATTATCAAACTGAAGATCAGAAAGTTTTTTCAGAAAAAATCATTCAAGAATTAACAGATAATCATGTTTGGGATAAGAAAATTGTAACGGAGGTTTTGCCTATCGAAAATTACCACGAGGCAGAAGCTTATCATCAAGATTATTTAGAATTTAATCCTGAAAATGCCTATTGCAAAGCAATCGTTCGTCCGAAAGTAGATAAATTCAAACAAGTTTTTGCTCAAAAGTTGAAATAAAAAAATAAGTGAATATTGTTTTTGATTTGTTAATTTTAAACTCAATTCACTCAATTAAAATATTTTCGTTAAAAAACTTTTATGACTACTTCAATAACTTCTAAAAAAATTGTTTGGGTTCTTCGCATTATTTTATCTGCGTTGTTTTTAGTTTCTGCAGCCGCAAAGCTTTACCCGTCTCCAGAATTGGCCTTATTTTCTTTTGAATTTGATCAGTTGACTGGTAAAATGGGAATGGAAGAAAACTTTGCTGCTTGGTTTTCACGAACCATCATTGGAGTTGAATTTGCATTGGGATTTTTGTTGTTGATGCCACATTATTTTAGAAAAATCACACTTCCAGTTTCATTTTTAATGCTCCTAGTTTTTTGTATTCACTTAGCATTAAGCAAAAACGAAGGCAATTGTGGATGTTTTGGAACTTTGTTACCCATGACACCTAACCAAGCAATCGTTAAGAATATTTTTGCGATGATTGCAATGGGATACATTTTTTGGAAATACAAAACTGAAGACAATAAAAACTTAGCCGTTGCAACTAGTGTTCTTTTTGGAAGTATTATGATTGTATTTATGCTAGGTATGCCAAAAAAAGCGGCTGCTCCGAAACTCATTGAAAATGTTGAAATGGAAAACTCAATTGATACTTCAGAAGTAGAAATTGTTAATGGAAAAATTTCTACTCCAATCAAAACAACTGATGCCAAAAAGGATTCAGTGATTGAAAAAATAGTTGTTTCTGAACCAAAACCAATGAAAACGGTTTATTCGACTTTTATTGCAGATGCCGACAAAGGAAAGAAAATCATTTGTTTCTTCGCTCCAGGTTGCGATCATTGTCAGCAAACAGCTAAAGAATTAACAGAGTTAAAAAAATCGGTAAAGGGCTTCCCTGAAGTGCGCATTGTTTTCATGGATGAAGAACCTGAGCGAATTCCAGAATTTTTCACATTTGCAGGAGCTACTTATCCGAACATGGTACTAGATATTGTTTCGTTTATGAAAACTATTGGAGTAAACAGAGACACCCCAGCTGTATTCTATCAGTGGAATGGAAACACCGTGAAGGAATGGAACGGAATTAACGACAAAAAATTCGTGAAAGCTGAAATGAAAAAATTAGCATCCAAGACTTGGGAAGAGTTGAAATAGTTCTGTTTTAATTTTTGTTTTTGACTTTGATAGATGTAGATTAAATTTCTAATGCGAGGTGTTATTGTATTATGTGCTTGCTGGATTAGTATCTATTAAAACTTTCGTGACAATTATTATCGGTTATTCGTTTAAACGGTTTCTTGCTTGGCGGCGTGCCGGCTTTTTAAAGTAAACTCAAGCTCGAAGTTAGATTATTTTCTTTCGTAAAAAACGTTTTTTCTAAGCATGATCGTAGGCATGTAGCCAAAAAAGTGTTATAGCCAGTTTATTTCCTTACATATTTACAAGTATAGCCATCATATGCTTCATCACTAATATAAAGTGTGTCGTTAAAGATTTGGTAAGTTTCATACTTTCCAAAGGAATATACTATTGCTTGTCTTAAATCAGAATCGTAAATTGACTCTTTCAATTCAATTTTGAATCGTTTTTGACATTCTTTTTTTGACCCTTTATACACTCGGAATAATCCTTTTTCAGTGAATTCTATCCAGTTTTCTGAATTGAATGTTGAACTCCCTCCTGCTCCAGAAAAACCGCCACTAATACTTTTGTATTGCCATGATCCAAAAATAGCCTTCGATGCTTCAGTGGGTGTAGATATTTTTTTACAACCAAATGTTATCATTAGAAATGGAATAAGTAAATAAATTGTTGTTTTTCTCTTTTTCATAATTTCTGGTTTTAGTTACTTTTAGTTTTCGGACATGGGTATTGACTATAACACATTATTATCTGCATTAGTTTCATATCGAGATAAATAAATAAGTGTTTTTCCTAATTCTTCATTCTGGAATTCGACTTCCGAATTAAATCGTATTTGTTAACCTGTGTTCAATTTTTATGTTTTTCGCTTTTGTTTTTTCGCCGCAGGAAATAAAATATTATTCAAAATTAGGCGATAACCCGGAGAATTTGGGTGCAGATTTAAATCGGTTGGCGGATCTCCAACCTTGTGTTGATAATCTTCAGGGTCGTGTCCGCCATAAAACGTCCAAGAGCCCTGCCCCATTTCACCATGAATGTAACGTGCTGTTTTCAATGCTTCAGATTCGCCCAAAATTAACACATTTGACTTTATTTTATCCTTTTGAAAATCTGTTGTTTGACCTAAAAAACCAGGAATTATTGACGTATGACATTGAGTTAACATGGTTGGAACAACGTCCCATTTTGCAGAGAAATCAAATAGAGTGAACAGATCTTGCGACTCCGAGATACGGTGTTTTTCAGTTCCATCTATGTCTGAATATTCATACACCATCGGATCTTGAACAAGTGTAAAATCTTCAAAAGCGAAGGTGTTCGAGAAATCCAACTTGTTTTGGCAACCCGGATCGCGGCCATCATAATCAAACATCGATTCACAAATATCTGTCTGATGAGCTGCCAACGCAATATCGAATGAATCTGTTCCAGAACACATCGTAAATAAAAATCCACCTCCAATTACAAAGTTTTTTATACTATTTGCAACAGATAATTTCAATTCCGAAACCTTAGAAAAACCCAACATAGAAGCATCTTTTTCTGCATCGGCAACCTGTTGTCTGTACCATGCTGCATTGCGAAAAGAAGAATAAAACTTTCCATATTGACCAGTAAAATCTTCGTGATGCAAATGCAACCAATCGTATTTCGGCAAAACACCCATCACAATTGCTGAATCGTAGATTTTTTCATAGGGTATTTCAGCATATTCCAAAACCATTGTCACAGCATCGTCCCAAGGGAGGGCTGAGTTAGGAGAATAAACTGCAATTTTTGGCGCTGTTTCTAGTTGAACAATTTCCATGTTCACTTCCGGGTTTCCGATTTGGGTTCGAATTGCATTTACCTGTCCGTCTGAAACAATTTCATACGAAACTCCACGAATAATTAATTCTTCTTCAATCGTTTGTAAATGCGGAAATAAAAATGCTCCCCCCCGATAATTGAGCAACCATTCCATAACCACTCCATTTTCCAAAACCCAAAAAGAAACACCATAAGCTTTTAAGTGATTGATTTGTTTCTCGTCCATAGGAACCAATAAAGAACTCGCAAAAGATTTACTTCCTACAAACAGAAGGAAAAAGCTAAGAATACAAATTTTGAAAAGCTTCATGTGTCGAAATTACGAAATTTTGATTGCAAAAAAAATACCAGAAAATAAATTATTAATCAGAATGGCGTTTCGTCAGAACTGTCAAAATTAACGTCGCTCTTAGAATTATCCCAATTGGCGCTTTTCTTTGTAATCGTTTGCTGATTGTCGAAATCTTTATTCACAGAAATAGCTTTACTCATACTGTTCGGATTAAAATCTTCGTTCGGACTCATAAACGCATCTTCCATGTTTTCAAAACGCGCATATTCTCCAATAAATCGCAAAGAAATCTCATCTAAACCACCATTTCTGTGCTTTGCAATAATTACCTGACCCACACCTTTTGTTGAATTATTATCTGCATCTACATCTATTTTATAATATTCAGGACGGTATAAAAATCCAACAATATCGGCATCTTGCTCAATTGCCCCAGATTCACGAAGGTCGGAAAGCGCGGGTTTTTTATCTCCTCCGCGGGTTTCAACGCTACGACTTAACTGCGACAATGCAATAATCGGAACATTCAGTTCTTTTGCAATTTCTTTTATTGAACGCGAAATGAAAGAGATTTCTTGTTCTCTGTTTCCAGAACCTTTTCCAGTTCCAGCAGACATAAGTTGAAGATAATCAATAATTATCATAGATAACTTTCCATCAGAATTCAATCTTCGGCATTTAGCACGTAAATCGAAAACAGAAATACCAGGCGTATCGTCAATAAAAATAGGTGCTTTTGATAAATTTGTTATTCGCGAGTGCAACTGTTGAAATTCGTGTTCTTTCAAATCACCTTTCCGTAATTTATCTGCAGAAATTCTACTTTCCGAAGAAATTAAACGTTTCACTAATTGAACCGATGACATCTCGAGAGAGAAAATTGCCACCTTCATTCCATAATCTACGGCTGTGTTTCGCGCCATCGACAAAACGAAAGCCGTTTTACCCATTGCTGGTCGGGCTGCAATAACAATCATGTCTGAACGCTGCCATCCTGAAGTAAGTTTATCTAAATCTTTGAAACCAGTTGGAACACCAGACAAACCATCGCCTTGTTTTTGCGCTGCTTCAATTTCTAAAATTGCTTGATTTACGGCATCTGGCATTGAAGTTAAGGCGCGTTTCATGTTTTTCTCTGCAATTCCATAGAGCAATTGTTCTGCTTTTCCTAATAGTTCAAAAACATCTTCGGTGTCTTCATAAGCATTTCGTAATGTTTCTGTGCACATGCGAATTACTTCTCTTTGAATATATTTTTGCGAAATAATTCGGGCGTGGTATTCTACATTGGCAACAGAGGCAACACGGGTGGTAAGTGAAGCTAAATAAATAGCGTTCCCTGCCATTTCCAACTTGCCTTTTTCACGTAAACGCTGTGTAACGGTTAATAAATCAATCGGATTTGTTGAGCCAAATAAATCTTTAATTGCATCGAAAATTTCGCGGTGTTTAGGGTCGTAGAAACTTTCCATATGGAGAACATCAATCGTATCGGTAACTGCATCTCGATCGAGAAGCATAGCACCCAAAACAGCTTGTTCCGCATCAATTGCTTGCGGCGGAATCTTACCCATCTCTAGAGAAAGGGGCGCAATTACTGTTTTTGTACGAGCGGCAATTCGTCGGTTGGTTTGTTCTTGTTGTTCGTCCATAGTGCAAAGATAACTAAAGCATTTGCGTTTAATAAATTAAGTCATGTAAAATAGTTACGAAGAAGCAATGAACAGGTAATTAACAATTTGAAAAATCAATAAAATCATCAATTAGAACCATCGATTATTTAAACAGTTGAATGAAGCCCGATTTGAAATTTAAAGGATCCACTTTTGGATTGGGATAGAACATGAAAAAATAAACCCCTTCCACACAATCTTCTCCAGACCAATTGTTTTGATAGCCATCTACTTTAAAAACCTGAACACCGTATCGGTTTTTAATTTCTAATCGGCAATTCGGGTATGCCAGAGCATCATCGATAAAGAAATAATCGTTTGTTCCATCGTTGTTTGCTGTAATAAAATTTGGAATAATATCATCACAATTAACAGTTTGAACAAACAATGAATCTGAAAACACACATCCTTGTGGACTTGTTGCTGTGAGAATCAAATCTTGGGAATTATTTAAAGGGATTTGAGTACTTCCACCGTAGGTTGTCCAACTATAACTATTTGTATCTGAAGGGAAATAATAGGTATAAATATCATTTAAACAAGCAATTGTATCTGATCCCAAATCGAAAGTAGGAATCTGATATGGTTGAATTGTTAGGGTGTCGAGATATTCACATCCCATATCGTCTTGAACCCAAAGTATGTAATTTCCGGCTGTTGCGTTTGACAAAGTTATTCCAAAAAGAGTGGTATCAACTATTCCAAATGGACTTTGAATTGAAAAAGTGTCGGCTGAAGTATTGACTTCAAAAATGAGTGTGTCGTTCAAGCAGTTAGTTGCTGTAGAATAAGAAAAATCGAAGTAAACGGTTGATGGATAAACAAAAACAACCAACTCGTTTGATAAACAACCGTTCGAATCAAGAGCTGAAACAGTGAACGATTCTTGAGAATTTGAACTAATGAAATTCAATGTATCTGTTGTTTGAGTTCCAAATGAACCTACCCAATTTATTTCCGACATTTCTTCATTCAGATAAAATTGATTTTCTGCAAAAGCACAAGAAATAAGTGAATCAATATTGACTGAAATTTGGGGTTGGGGCTGAAGCGTTAAGTCAAATTCAACCGTGTCAATTTGGCACGAATTCGATAAAACAGCAATTAACTGTCCTGTAAAAGGCGAAAATGCATTGTAGAACATAAGATTAGAACCCTGTCCAACATTTAAACCATCTAAAAACCACTCAATTGAACTTGCATTAGAAGTAAGAGTGAATTGAGCAACTTCATTCATGCACAAAACTGAATCGCCAACTATTTCATCAAATATCAAATTCCCATTAATATCAATTTCTAATTCTTGTAAAACTAACGAACAACTATTTGATGGGTCTGAATAATAAATTGTTGTATCGTTTTGAACATTTTGTAAAGTTACACTCGTGTTTTGAGAAATTAAAACTGAATCGCCCGAATACCAATTCAGTAAACTTGGAGCGGTAATAATCGCATCTTCACCCAAACAAACAGAAACATCTGGCAAATTAATAGTTGGAAAATTCGATAAACTTTGAACCACAATTTCTAGTTCATTCGTTTGGCAACCATTCAAATCTAAAGCTGAAACAGAAACGATTATTGGAATTGCTTGCACGGAAATTAATAAACTGTCAACTAAACTAGTATTCCCCGTCCATTCCCAATTTAGTGTTGCAAAACTTTGATCAATAAACAAGAGAACAGAATCATTTATGCATGAAGAAACAGTATCAAAAGGTGAGGAAATAAGTGTGAATGGAAAAACAAAAACACTGTCGCTCAAACTCATTTGAACACATGAATTATTTAATTGAACAACAAGTGAGCCACCACCATTAATTTGCAACGGTGTTAGAGTAATTGGATTCGTTGTTCCAACAAAGTTTCCGTTCATGAACCATTCAAAAGAACTTGTATTTGAAACAACGCTAGCTGTTAACCCTTGATTGCTGCATAAAATAGTATCCATTAAAATTGGCGAACTATACATGGTATCGATAACTGAAACAAGCACCTCTGTGTAAATTATTGGACATTCAGCTTGAACATATGCAAGTAAGAAACTTGTATCAATCAATACATTTGGAATTACAAAATTCAATGCTGTATCAAGCAAAACTGAATCCATAGAATACCAATACGACAAAGATGTAGAAACAAGTTGAGCTGAATTTCCGGGACAAATATTTACATCATCAATTAATGGAGCAGAACTATTAGCAACTTGTTGAACATGAATTGTATTCGATTGAGCAATACATCCGAACTCATTTGTTACCTCAGCAAAGTAGTTTCCCGTTTGATCTGTCTGATAACTAGGCCCAGTAACCTGTCCGTTATTCCATTCGTATGTTCCAGTGAACATATTTCCTAAAATTACAGCTTGTTCGTTCGCACAAAGAATTGAATCGTTCACTGAAATGGTAACAGTAAAACTGCCATCAAAAATTTCTATTGTATCTTGAACAGTAACTCCACATTGTTGAATTTGCACACTGTAAATTCCAGCTTGTGAAACAATGATTTCATCTGTAGTTTCGCCAGTTGGGTGCCAAATAAAATTGGGATCTCCTGAATAACTTACGCCAATTGTTACTTCTTCACCCGGACAGATAAAAGGATCTGGATAAACAAAAATACTTGGAGTTGAATATTCGAGTAATTGAGCAGGCAAAGTGGTTAGTGGGCAACCTTCCAAATCAACCAAATGGCAATAATACGAACCCATGTCGCTTCCGTAACAAGAGTTGGTTGTTGAAAGTGTGTCGTTGTTTGGTCCAATCCAGATATAATTCGTGTAATTTGTTGGGAGTGTAAACAAAACCGAATCGTTTGGACAAATTATTCCATCTTCAGGATCAGAGTCAATTAAGGGAGGTTGTTTGAAGAGAATCGAATACGAAAAAGAGAAATATTTATCACAATTGGTTATCGAATCTACAACATAACCAGAATAGGTATAATTACCTGGTTGAGACACTTCAATACTATCGCCATTAACTGATGTCCAAACTATTGCATTAGTTGGATTCCATGATAAATTAGGATGTGTATTCAATGTTGTAATGAATACTGAACCATTTGGACATAATAAATTATCTCCACTTAAGACTGTATTGAATGTGGGCAAGGGATTCACTTTCACATAAAAGGAATCTGTTGCATGGTAGTGAGTTGTGTCTATTCCACATAAGTTTTGATAACCTAAAATAAGATCTAATTCTAAATATTTCCAACCAGTAGTAGAATAATATTCATAAGACTCAATATAATCATGTTCATTATTAATGTTGTAATAGAAATCAATAAAAGGTTCCTGAATGGCCTGAAAATTACCATTCGGATTGGTGATGTAATCTATTCCAATAAAATCTATTCGTTCACCTAAACAAATCTCAATACTATCGTTGGCAAAGGTTGGCGAGTTCATAGCAATTCCTAAAACGATTGAATCATAGGTAATAGGATTTTCAAGAATTAATTGGAAATCATCACCATTAAAACAATATTGATTTTTAGTAACAATATAAAAAACAGTGCTAACTGAATCAATAAATGGTCCGAAATTATTTGTATCTGAAGGAATAGTTCCATTGTTTGTTGAAAAATAAAAATCTACTCCTGGAGGCAAGGAATCGAAATAGAACTCAATAGTTTCAGGATTGCAAAACGCTAAATCTAAATACGAAATTGTTGAGTCATTTACCAAATGGTCATCTGTAAGAAAAGGCAATGGAGGAATTTCTTCCATTTGAACAAAAATTGTATCTCTATCAAAAAGACATTCATCTATTCGTTCAACATATACAGAATATTCGCCTGTTAATCCAACTGAAATTGAATAAGAAGAATCTCCAGTATTCCATAAATAATTGTAAGCAGGACCTGACATGGCGAAAGTTTGACTTCCCCATCCAATATACTCTGGAATACATAAATGCATTGTATCTAGGTCTGGCCAGATTCTTCCCTCTAAAGAATCAGATACTGGATAAATACCGTTAAAATAATCAATAAAATAATTATACTCTTCTGAATTTCCATCAACAGCATTTAGTAAAAATGAATTGGCAGATTTATCTCCATTGAAAAAGAAAAAAGGTTCACTAATTGGCTCATAATGTAAAGTTGAATTGTTACTTCCAGCTGAATAAACTGGTGCAGCAACACTATTCATTGGCACCGCCAAATCTTGCTTAAACATTCCGCAAACAACCGGATGATTTCCACTTAAAATTGCAACTCCATGTCCTTCATCATCTAAATGTCCGCCAAATTGCTTTATGTAATCGTGAACCCCATCGCGGTTTACTTTCAATAAATAAGGATCGCGGTGACCAACAGAATTCCACAAGTGCGTAATTGTATCGTGTGTTTGAGACAAAGTGCATTCAAACCAACCAGTTGAATAAATGTCCTCATTTTCGTCGATTGCAATAGATTTCAATGAAAAAGGATTGTCTGAGCCAATGGTATAGTTCCAAATATAAGCTCCATTATTCTCTGTTTTAATTAGAAAACCTTGTTTTGAATAAGGATTCGTAATTGGATGCAAGCCATTTTGATCTTGGTAATTCATGTTTCCAAGGAAATCTCCAGCAATAACTACGTTGTTTTCATCGTCTACTTTCACATCAGATGGCATCGTCATTCCTGCTCTAATGATATTGAAGTATTGCAAATCACCAATTGGAGAAAGTTTTGTTACAAATCCCAAATTATAGGCCATGTTATAGTATGTATTCCCACAAAACTGCAACGTGTCTGAAAACTGACCTGTCATAAAAATATTATCTTGATCATCAACTGAAACAGCTAAACCTCTGTCTTCGTAATCCGCAAAACCGTTTCTCACCCACAAAGGCAAGCCATTCTCATCGTATTTTGAAACAAAAAAATCGAAAGATGCTAAGCCCGTTAATGGATCAATAGCTGAATTCACGTTTTGTCCTGCAATGTTTGAAGCGCCTTTAAATTGTCCTGTTAGAATAACATTGTTTTGATTATCAACTGTAACTCCATATGCGTTTTCAGCATCTATTCCGCCTTCTCGAAATGCCCAAATTACAGTTCCTGTTGGATCTAATTTTGCGACAAATATATCTTTCGAATTCATCGGAGTTGTTAGCGCGATTGCTCCAAAAGTTGCTGTTCCGAAAAACTGCCCTGTGAAAACGATATTTCCATCAGATCCAATAGCTAAATCCGTTGCACGATCTGAAAAATTTCCTCCAAATGTTTTTACCCAAATTAAAGTTCCTGCTGAATTATATTTTGCAACGTATGCATCTCCAGAATAGCCATTTAAAATAACTAAACCAGTTTGAAAAGCAGTTTCTCCAGTTAAATAACCCGCAATGTATGAATTTCCATTTGCGTCTATTTCCACATCAACTGCTTCATTCGTAAATTGTCCGAAAGTATTTCTTCCCCAATATTGAGCGTTAGAATGAATTGTGAAAATAGTTGAGAACAGTAGAAGTAAAATAGAGGTTTTAAATTTGTGCATCAAGCTTAGTTTTATGCATATTTGATTATTAAAACACGAAAGGGTTGGAATTGGTTGCATCTATTTTTCAAACAAAGCTTACATTTGTAGCATGAATAAATGTTCAAACACGCTTGCAATCTGGAATTTAGAACTAAGAGAAATTTATGAAGCGCGAGAAATAAAATCGATTTTTAAAATTACCTGCGAAGATTTATTGAACAAAAAACTAAGCGATTTTGATTTGAAATCTGATGCCGTTTTTTCAGAATCAGAAATTTTAATCTTAAAAAACGCATTATCACGATTGAAAACGGGAGAACCACTTCAATACATTGTTGGGTTTACTTATTTTGCCGATTTGAAAATAAATGTAAGTCCAGCTGTATTAATTCCTCGACCTGAAACCGAAGAATTGGTTTATTGGATTGCAGAAAGCTTCGATAGTAAAACAAGTCCTTCAAAAATTCTCGATTGGTGCACCGGTTCGGGTTGTATAGCATTAGCTTTAAAAAAACTAATTCCAAATTCCGAAATTATAGCTTACGACATTTCAAATGAAGCTTTGGAAATAGCCAAAACGAATGCAAAGATAAATCAGTTGACTATTTCATTTGAAGAAAAAGATGCGCTTAATTTTATTGAAAACACATCAGAATTTGATGTTATCGTTTCTAATCCGCCCTATATTCCTTTCGCAAACAAAAAAGAAATGCACCAGAACGTATTGAATTATGAACCAGGTTTAGCTTTGTTCGTAATGGATGAAAATCCTTTATTGTTTTACAAAGCAATTTCAACTTATGCGCTTGCTCATTTAAAAGTTGGCGGACATTTATTTTTCGAAATTCATGAAGCGTATTCCAAAGAAATAGAAGTTTTATTGCACAACTTATCTTTTCAAGAAATCGAGCTGAAAATTGATTTACAAGGAAAAGCAAGAATGATTAAAGCAAAAAAGGGACCGAAGCCCCTTTAAAATTTATTTCAATCGTTTATTTCAATAAGGTAATGTGACCGTTTATTGAATATTTCTTATCATTTCCTGAATCTTTGAATTTAATTGTCCAAACATACGTTCCGTTTTCACAATATTCACCTAAATAAGTTCCATCCCAACCAATTTCGTTGTTTTTACTTTCAAAAAGCGTTTCACCCCAACGATTGTAGATTATTAATTGGTAATTCTGCGGATCAAAACCTGAGAAGAAAATTGGTTTAAACTCGTTGTTGTATTCATCTCCATCTGGTGTAAATGAATTTGGAACGTAATAAATTAATTCTTCTTTAATTGTTACAACTAATGACGCAGTGTCTGAACAATTATCTGCATTATTAGCAATCAACGTTACTAAAAACGACCCAGATTCTGGAGGATAAACATGAGTTGGATCCTCTTCTCCAGTTCCTGTTCCATCGCCAAAAGTCCAAGAGTAATTTGTTGCATTCGTAGAATTATTGATGAAATCGAACGTAGGGTTTAATATTGAAGCAGTTGGATCTAATACGTTAAAAGAGGCATCTGCATAAGCTTCCGAACACACGAAATCTATGAGTGTTTGAGAATTAGTACAACCACCCGCTGAAGTGGAAGTTAATGTTACATCAAAACAACCAACTGTATTGTAAGTATGATTCACTGAGCCTATTTGTGAAGATGTAGATCCGTCACCAAAGTTCCATAAAACACTTGAACTAACAGGAACAGAATTGTCATTCAAAGTTAATGTGAACGGTACACATCCAGAAGTTAACGGACTAGAGAATGCAACAGTTGGAAGCGGATTAATTGTAATATTTACAGTTGCCGGATTTGAACATGATCCAGGTAAAGTATAAATAATAATTTGTGTTCCAACCCCAGCAGTTGTTGGGTCGAAAGTTCCATTTACATTATTTGTAATTCCAGTTCCACTCCAAATTCCACCAGCTATTGATGCAGACAAAGTTTGTGAAGGAGCATTTAAACAGAATGGCCCAGCTGCATTAATTGTTGGCGTTTGCATGGGGTTAACAATTGAATTTGTGGTTGTTGTACCAACACATCCGTTTAAGGTTGCAGTTACAGTGTAAAGTCCGGTTGCGGCAACAGTTGGATTAGCAATAGTTCCGTTTTGAACTGGAGCGGTAAATGCGTTCGGACCAGACCAATTATATGTTGCTCCTGCAGGTCCAACAACACTTAAATTCAATGGTGAGCCTTCACAAACTGGACCGTTGTTGCTTGC
>JANNWW010000229.1:0-19175 GCA_031409255.1 Crocinitomicaceae bacterium | reverse complement strand
CTTCCTGCTGGAATAGTAATCGTTGTTGTTACCGCTGCGTAATCCGTTCCACTTGTTGCAGTTCCTGTTAAAGTTACTGTTACAACTGTAGCTGTTGTTGCTACGTTTGAAAGTGTTGCGGTGATAGTTTGCCCTCCAGCTGTTTCAGCAACAGTTGTTGTTCCTGTTAAAGTTACAGTTGGTGCATCGTTGTCTGTTATTGTTACAGTTGCAGTTTGAACACCAGATTCAGTTGCTCCGTTTCCACCAGACACTGCTGTGATATTTGCAATAACTGTTTCTGAAGCTTCTGAAATGGCGTCGTCTGTTGGGTCAATTGTTACTGTACCTGTTAAAGATCCTGCTGGAATAGTTATAGTTGTTGAGCTTGCAACAAAATCTCCTGCTACTGTTGTTCCAGTATAGGTTAATGTTACAACAGTTGCAGTTGGCACTGGGTTAGATAAAGTTGCTGTTAACAAGACCGT
This sequence comes from Crocinitomicaceae bacterium, assembly GCA_031409255.1. GTDB lineage: Bacteria > Bacteroidota > Bacteroidia > Flavobacteriales_D > Crocinitomicaceae > Fluviicola. Next base: position 18,708 of record JANNWW010000229.1, on the reverse strand, counting down.
TCCTACTGCATTTTCAGCAATGGTTGTGGTTCCTGTTAAAGTTACTGTTGGAGCAACAATTAATTCTCTCCAATCTCTTTCAGGGGTTGCGGAAACATTTATATTAGGATATGAAGAAGGAGTAGTTCCATTTGTAGGATTTACTAATGCATCATTCACATCATACGCATTATCTAAGCCATCATTATCAGAATCTAAACCACTAGGCAAAGTGTTTGCAACACCATTTCCATCTGTGTCCCATCCTTCTAATGCATCGTTGTTAGCATCGTTGTCTGAATTCAAGTCAATATAATCTGGAGTGTCAGCTCCATCTGTATTTGTTGGAGTGATTCCATTCCCACCTAGACCAACAAAATTATCATAGACATTTGCTAAACCGTCACCATCGGTATCTAGGACAGTTGGAGCAATATAACCAGCAGTTGTTTGAGCTTCAGAATTATCAACAATTCCATCATTATCAGCATCTATGTCTAAATAGTTTGCGCCACCAGTTCCATCTGTATTTGTTGGAACAACCGCTAAACCTACAACTCCATTACATTCAGGAGTAGAAAACTGTGCATAAAAAACACGCGTATCATTTGCAGAAGTAACACCTACACGTAAAAATTGAGCAGCAACAGTTAAAGTATAAACAACATCCGTAGTTGCCGTTGTAGTAATGGAATATGCTTGATTATTTGCATATCCTCCATCTGTTGTAGATGATTGAATATTTCCAGTTGAAGCAGCAGCAACAGCTGAAGCTAATCTAATTGTTATTGTTGATCCAATAGGTAATAACTGTCCAAAATTAAAATCAATATTAGATGTGTTAGCTGTTGTTAAAGCCGCGAAGTTTGTTAAGTTACCTTGGTCAAAAGCATTTGCTTGATTTGTCACTGGAGCTGTAATTCCAGCATTCGTTCCAAACCCAGTAATTAATTGACTATTACATTCTGCATCAACAGGATCTGAAATTCCATTTCCGTTTACATCTACAAATCCGTCAACTAAACCATTGGTATTTGTATCTGGCTGACCTGATTCAACTACATCGGTTATTCCATCGTTGTCTGAATCAATATCAAATGAATTAATAACACCGTCTCCATCAAAGTCGTAACGATCATCTACACCATTAAAATTTGTATCAATGAAACCCGGAGATGAAGGGTCAACAGAATTAGGAATTCCATCTAAATCTGCATCTGCATTTGCGTCTGGTAAACCTCCGTTTTCAACTGTATCAGCAATTCCATCATTGTCGTCGTCTAAATCAACTAAATCGGCAATTCCATCGTTATCTTTATCACAACCTGGAACAATCATGTCTGTTAAAGGCGACGCTAAAGCAGCTGCATAAAAATACGTATTCAAACAACGAATATTTCCATAATCATCACACAAAGCACCAGGTGTTGCAGAACCAATTGCCCCAGCTACAGCAGGAACTAAATTATTTGCATCAGAACCATCAAATGCTCTTGAAGGACCGTTAGCTCCAATAACCAAGGCGGTGGTAGAATAATTTGCTGTAGTTGTGTTTTCATTTTGAGCAGCGCAAGTTCCAACAGGTAATAGCGCTAAATCATCCCAATACATGGGTCTATTTGGAGACGCAGGAAAAATACCTGAGATAGTCATTCCGTTGATATTTAACTCTGCATCATTCATAGGAAGGTTCGTTCTTCCTTGATACAATGTAACTTGAACTTGAGTAGTAACATTTACTGCAACTGGAACACCTAAACCATTCAATCCATTCCAAGGCATGATTTGATTTCCTGTACCAATTCCATAGGCTTCCAACAAAACATCTGTTCCAACTTGATATCCTGGAACACCATCTAAATTTAAGGTAATCGAAATATCTCCAGGCTGATCCGTAAAGTAAGGAATAAAATATGCACCCGGACAACCGTAAATATTACTGGGAAAAGCTGGATTACCGACAACTCCATTGGGGAAAGAAGTGGCATCAGGTTGCGTTAAGAAAATACGATATCCATTTACCAAAGCAATTGTACCATTGGTTGATCTTCTATCGTTTACAAAATTACTCGTGTTGGTTACACCATTGTAGTTACACGCTAAATTATAAGCTAGCGGTCTAAAACCTGGTTCAAATTTGATTTGTAAAGTAAATGCATCTGGCGTGTAAACGAAATAATCTCCTGTAAAAGAGGAAGTGGAAGCTTGTTCGAAATTACCCGAAATTAAATCTGTAGTTACAAAAGCCCAATTTCTACAGAAAATTCTTCCAGGAAACTGGGTATTATTTGTTTGTGCAACAGTGAAATCAAAAAACGGAAGGGTTACTCTAGCAAAATCATCCGTTACCCCACCATCAGCACTTGAATATATTTCAATGTAAAAATCCCCATTTGAAGTTGGGTCAAAAGTCAAAGGATTATAACCCGTAGGTGTAGCTCCTCCAATGTTCGGTCCAGCAAAAGTTTCCGCATAACTATTTATAAACCCTGCACCAGCAGTTGGAATTAAAATCGGACCAGCAACTTGTGCGCCACCAGCGTCATAAATTCGATAATATACATTAGTTACAATAGTAGAACCTACATTGTTGTAGTCACGTGTGTGAAAACCCAAATATAAAAATTCGAGCGCATTGTTTTCTACTGTAAAACGAATTCTTTGATCAATTGGGCAGTTTAAATAGGAACCCGAACCTAAATCCGGAGCAATTAAAAGAGATGCACCATTTGCAGAATTAGTCGGGGAAACTTGTTTTGTTCCATCGGCAAATGTGGCAAAGCTCTCAAAAAAGAGAATGGCCGTGAGTAATAGATTCAGACCTTTTTTCATATTATTAAAGTTAAGTAATTGAAGCGTTGTATTTATAACACATTCAAAATCAATATTTTATTCATTTTTTTGAGCTATAAACCTTTTAAAAATGAACACAAATGTAAAGGTTTATTTGTTGTTCATGAAAAAACCCGAGGTAAATTATATAAAAGTATTTCATATTTCAGTACGATTTGGCTTTTAAAATCACTTGTTTAAATCATTAAAAATGAATTTTTTTTTGTTCGATTTACCGTTCTAGTTGAAAGAAACGAAAAAGTATATCGGTAAAAATTAGTCTTTATATCGGTGAAATAAATTTTTTATCAAAATGGTTTAGTTCAATATTTTCGACCAATTACTGTATTTAAACGACTAAAATTAAAAGAGCTAGTCAAAAATTAGTTTTTAAAAAGTCACAGTAAAAATGAAGTGAATGCTTTTTCCCTATCTCACGTGCATCATATAAATCAAAATCGAATTTAGGATAGCTAGTTTTTAGTTGCTTTTCATATTTCGTTAACTCATTGCTTTTATTGCATCCTAAGGTTGTGGCTCCAAATTGCTTAGCTCCTGGGCCGAAAACGCCAAACTTAGAATCTTTCTTCCGCAATGCAAAATCATGCTTATTATAAACGATATTCCATTTTGAATTCCAAAAATCTGGATTTGTGGAAGCATTTTCAAAACTTTCGCTCATTTGAGCTATTGAAGTTGCAGGTGCAATTAATAAACTTTTCACAGAATGTTGACTAAAAAAAGAAGTTCCATTGAAAGAAGAAACAGCAGACAAATACATTCTATTACCCAAACTATGCGCAATTACCAGCATGTTTTCTTGCTCTACCGAAAGAAAAAATTGAGCTACTCCTTTTCCAACTTCGAGAGATTGAGCATATGCTTTTTCAAACAAGTCAAAAAGTTCTTGGTTGCGTTTTCGGTTTAATGAATAACAACAATCGTAAAGTCCATCCCAATAAATAGCTACAATCGGAGTTTCTTTTCCTTCCTTTAGCATAAAACTCCTTAAATTTTCAGCTTCCTCTGGCGATGAAATTCCGTTTTCAATGTGCAGAAAACTTTTCCGAAAACCATGAATATAAAAACTAATTTTAGTGGAATTCAATAAACTAATTTTTTTACAATTTTCTGCTATTATTCGTTGATTCAACGCTAGTAAATCAGGCAATAAAACATGACTCGTTGACATTTTGTATTTCAGAAAAATAGTTTTAGTTTCAAAAGGATGTTTCAAATAAAAATCTTTCAAGTTATTATTTGAGTTTCTAAAAGCGGAATCAGCAATAAAAAAATCTGGGTAAATCCAACCATTTTTATCGAAACAAACTAATGGATTTTTCATCCATTCTGTTGAATCCAAATTTCTTTCACCAAAAAAAACATGTTGTCCAAATGAATTTACTTGAATCAAAAGCAAGAGTAAAAACGATCCTATTCTCATTTTTATTTAACGTTTAAAAGCACGTGTCATTTCTCGTTTTCCAGGAGGACCAGCTAAAACTTCCACTTCAAAACCAGCCGTTTTTAAATCGCGTTTAACTTGACCTTTCGCACAATAGGTAACCAGTTTTCCTTCGAGATCCATCCACTCGTAACATTTTTGAAATTGTTCTAATGTCCATAAATCGGGCTGAACACGCGGACCAAAAGCATCGAAATAAATTAAATCGACCGTATTTGGTGGTAAGGAAAAATCTGCCAGTTTCAATTGCCGCTTTTCAATCACAAAATGTTCCGAAAGTGAAGTGGTTTTATTCCAAGGAGCAGCGTTCATTTTCTCGAAAATCTCTAGTGATTCTTCACTCGGATTGTGTTTATGGTATTCCATTGCTCGCCATTCTTCTTCCGCTGGAGGATAAGCATCTAAGGCAATGTAATGAATGTATTGATTGCGTTTTTCAGCGGCGAAATAAGTCAGTAAAGCATTTAAACCCGTTCCATAGCCCATTTCAAAAATGGTTAAATAATCTTGTGTACAAATGCTTAAACCATGTTTAATAAAAACGTGTTGAGATTCTTGCAGCGCACCATTTGATGAGTGGTAATGTTCATTCCATTCTGGTAGAAAAATGGTTTTCGAACCGTCTGCAGTTTCAATAATTTCGCGTTTCACAAAGCTAAGTTAAGTATAGTTTTTTGTTGAAACAGTTTTAATGCCGTTTATCTATAACTTTTTTCCTTTTGTTTTGATTTGTGAAATTTCTTCAGATAAAAATGTATTTTTGTTTAAAATCGATTTATATGATTCATGTTCAAAATGTGTCGAAATCTTTTGAGTTGTCGAAATCACAACGAAAAGAATTAGCAACAACCTCGAAGACCGTTAAAGCAGTTGACAGTGTTTCGTTTACTTGCGAACCAGGAAAAGTGCACGGACTTCTTGGTGCAAACGGAGCTGGGAAAACAACAACTCTCCGCATGATTTCAACCATTTTCAAACCCACAGAAGGAACCATTTCCATAAATGGAATTGATGCAGTGAAACAAGCAAATGAAGCACGTAAAAACATTGGTTTTTTAACAGGTTCTGCTGGACTTTACGCCCGATTAACTCCCAACGAACTCATTCATTATTTTGGAGGTTTGTATTCTATAGACAAAAAAACAATCGAAGAAAGAAAAAGTAAATTGTTCGATTTGCTCGATATGAACGAATTTCAAAACAAACGAATCGGAAAGTTGAGTACAGGAATGAAACAAAAAGTTTCTATTTGTAGAACAATGATTCACGATCCGCAAGTGGTCATTTTTGATGAACCCACCTCTGGTTTAGATGTAATTACAGCTGAAAATATTCTCCGCTTAATTCAAAATTGCAAAGAAGAAGGAAAAACAGTTATTCTTTCGAGTCATATTATGGGCGAAGTTGAATTGTTGTGCGACAATATCACACTCATTCACAAAGGCAAGACCTTGTTTAACGACACCATGTTTGCGTTCAAATCTCAAATGCAAGCCGAAAATTTAACAGCAGAATTTATTCGAAGAGTAAACGAAAACCAAACATTATATATTCGCAAAATCGAATTGTACACATTTTCTAAATCGAATTGTACAAAAAAACCAAGTTTACACTTGGCTTTCTAAATATTAAAGTTTGCTGTAATCACTTCTGTTTTCATCTTTCTTGGCTTATTTGTAGCTGCAGCAACTGAGACTGATTGCTCTTTTGTAATTGTATGCCATCCATTAACTTTAGTGTATTGCTTTAAGATATCACTTGGATAAGAAGATAGAATAAACTTACCTTCAAGATTAGCCAGCACATCAAGTAACTGAGTAAAGTCCTCCAATGAATAGCCATCATAATGACCACAGTCAGAATTGTAATATGGAGGATCACAATAAAAGAATGAATTCTTTGTATCCCGACTTTTAATGATTCTTAGGGCATCTGTACACTCAATTTGAACATTCTGAAGTCTGAAAGATAAATCCTCCGTGAAACCTTCTCTTTTGTTAGTTATTTTCTTGCTTGTAGTTCCCTTCTTTTTATCATATCCCCAAGTTCCATCCAGCATTCCAGCAAAGCCTTGAGCAGACAATGTCCATAAAGCCCATGCACGTTGTATTCTAGTAAACATATGCGGATTTTGATACATCACCTTAGCATCAGCAAATAAACGCCTAGAATGAAGGGATATCCTTACCATTGTTTCCAACTCAACAAAATTGTTTTGTGCTATCTCATAGAAATTGATAAGCTCTGAATTTGTATCATTAATTACTTCAACATTACTTGGTTCTTTTGACCAAAAGATAGCTCCTCCACCTACAAACGGTTCACAATACAATTCATGCTGTGGAATCAATGGTAAAATTGTGGAAATAAGTTTCTGTTTTCCACCGTAATACGAAATTGGTGTTTTTTTCATCATTTTTAATTTAAATTATATACATTTGTAACAAGAAATTGATCCCACGATTTTTACCAAAACGGCAAAAGCCACAACAAACAATTCCAAAAATATTGTATATTCCTGGCGGGTGCTTGTTGTGGCTTAAATTGAGTGGGATCAGCCTGTCGGGAGTTTTACTCCCTTTTTAAATTAAATTCGATATCTTATTTGAGACAAATCAACAATTGATAGATATTGAATAGATCTGAATATCACATTTCCATTTGTTTGTATTTCAATAATTAATGAAGCATCAGGATTTGAAGCATCTAATTGATGAATATTAAATTTACGATTTGTTAAAGGTCTGAAAGGCGCAGGAATATTAAACAAAACTTGATTTAATGCAGGATCCTCTGAATACATCACACCATCAAAATTCACAAAGTCATCACAATCAATCATTGCATATCTTCTCAAAGTTGTTCCAGGTAAGTATAAGCCTCCAACTGGAGAATTATACGATCCGATTTCTTGCCAAGGTTGAGAATTTGATTTTAATCTTTCACGAATTTGATTGTGAATATTTGGTACTTTGTTGTAATCAAGAACATTAGATGGTAATGCAGCTCCGGAAACTAATTTTGCGTTTTTTACTTCCCATGTTTCATGAGTAATACCATTCTGAAATAACCTTGTTCCTGTTGGATCATATGTTGTTTCAACAGTAAAATAAACATGATTAGGTAAGACTGGCTCCGCAATAACTTGTGCAGCCACTTCCATTGCTTCTCCTTCAATCACAATTACACCAGGACTAAGTGTAATAGTTCCTGCAGCAACCAATATCTCACATCCTGAAATAATGTATTGTGTATTGTTTGGTTCATGAAATTCTGAAAGTAATTGATTCAAAACCTCAATGTATGAATTTTGTAAATATGTTAAATCCTGAGAAGTTATAGGTTGTTTTCCCGGTTCAAAAATTAAAAGACGTTTCATATTTGATTTATTATGTATTGTTTTCCTGCTAATTTGTATTTATTGACTTGAGATCTCAATACACTTTCATTGAAGTAAGTTCCAATTGGAATATTTATTTCGAAATCTGAATCTGTATTATATGATTCAATTGGATTAACAATGAATTCTGTATTATTCTCTAAAATTGTTGAAATGTAAATTGGTTCATTTTCTTCAATTGTTGAAACATAAAGAACATCTAATTGCTGCCCATCAGTTATATAGATTCCACGGTTAATTGGATCATAAAGATCATTCAAGTAATGTTCAAGCATTATAACTTGTCCATTCCATAGCATTGCATATTCAACATCATTAAAATACTGATTAAACGTTGTTTGAAAAGTATAAAATGGCTTGTATATTGCTGTGAGGAAATCAATAAAATTCACTCTTCGCCAATGACGAGGAATGAAACTTATTTTGATATTACCCAAATCAAGATTAAACATTTGCTGATATATATTGAATTGAACTTGATAATGGAAACAATGGATCAACAATCATATGCCCAGCATCAGCTTGATAATAATCATTGATTGTTTGATATGGTAATGCTCCGAATTTTGCTTCAGAAGCAATATGTACTGGATTAACAACACCAATTGCCTGTTGTATAGCATCTGTTAAACCAGTAATACTTAATATTCCGTCGAAAGGCATTCTTAATAGATATTCATTGACTGCATCTCGAACTGGAAAAGTTCCAGGAGTTGAAATAGCTTCACCAATTGAATTTAACAATAAAGGATTGTAATAGACCTTATACTGAAGCTTGATGAAGTCGGCTGGTCGAGATACGATTACCAACTTAACTCCTGCGAATTTGACCTGATTAATGTAATATTGAAAAGCCAATTTTTCTGAAGGAGTTAGTTCCTGAGCTGTGGTTCCTGACAATTTTGCAATCTTAAGAAGCACGCTTGAACCAACTTCTCTAACAGAGCATAGTTTGACAATTTTAGCAGCCACATTAATTGCAGAATACTGATAGTTTTTGCCATTCCACTGTATGGAATCTCCATATTGAAATTCTAAAGACTTAGCTTGATACCATGGCAATGTTCCTGTTTCAATTTCGAGTGTTCTTTGCTCAATCCATTCTTTATGAAAATCAAAAAGTTTCTCTAATGAAAAAATTGCCACAGCGATATTGAAAAAAATCAACCGCCAACGAGCAACTCTTGAAGGTGTTGTCAAATCATTTAGTAATGTTTGAGCTGAATCAACATTTGGTTGTAAATCATTTAACGAAGTCATCGCCTGTTTTTGCGATGCCATATCATTGTATATTTCTTGAATAGTTCGTGCCATCTCTTATTTATTTTTCCAAACAACGCCACCGAAAGCTCGAACAGCATAGTATCTAGTATAATTATCAATTCTTCTAAAACTTCCTTTTCTTCCATTAACAGCTTTGGACCAAATCAGCATTTCCTTGTCAGCAAATTTTCTAGAAGTTATTTGGTTTTGATATAAGTAATCATGAATTAAAGCTGCAATTTCAAAATCACCATCTGGTGGAAGTATTGCCCAAAAAGGACGTGGCACACTTGATAAATCCCATCGAAAACCTGATGGAATAACATAAAGTTTTTTGTTCGAAAGCTCAACATGAACATCCTGTAATAAAACATATTGCCTCCATTTATGCTTGCCATATAGTCGAGACTTTATGATTGCGTTTACTTGCTGTAAATGGTCTTTTACGTTATATAATGTAATTGTTTTCATAGAGTTAAAATTTCAATTATGGCTTGTTTTACTTCAATTGTCATATATGGTTTAGTGGAAGTATTTATGGCTGAGATTAATGGAGTTGTATATCCATCAATGTAGTAGTTCATTTGTGTTTTTACTCCCAAAAGGAAATCAAAAGAATACAACTTTCCAACAGATGCAAACATTTGATATTTTGCTGCATCAATTACATTTTTTCTTCGGATTTCACCTTCAACAATCGCCTCTTCGGCAGAATATGTTTTGATCCATGTTTTTGATTCACCAACTGATCCATCAGTTAAAAACCATTCAATCGTTGTTTGTCTTGAAATAACAAAATGATTTTCATCACGTGTGAAGACACGGGTTTCTTTTACAACTTCATCCTCTTCAGAGTTAATTAACTTAACTTCAATTAATTCACCTTTAACAAAGCCTCGGAATTTTTGAAATCCAAAGATGTCATAGTCTAAGTTTATTGGTGAATCAATCTTACCTGTCAAACGAAAATTTGGAGCGTCTAATGCTGTTGTCATTGGTATAAAAATTTAAAACCAGTTATTAATAAAGCTTGTGAAGAAGTATCAAGAGCATTTGCTGAATCTCGATATACTCTTACTGTATAAATTGCACCAGATAATGCTGCAACAACTAAAGGAATTTCACGTTCAAGTACGGGTGAATTTGCTGCGATTGTCATAGCTACTGCACCTGTATTATTCGTTCCATCAATAACAGAATAATTATTTCCTAATTGACTTTGTGTTTGAATTGTGGAAACAACAAAATTGCCAGTTGCAGCAGCTGGAACTGTATAACACATAACCAAAGAACCACTAGAATTATAATCTTCCGGAATTTGAAAAGTGAAAGCAAATGAATTGGATGCTGCACCTGATAATGAAATTGCATTTACACCTGTTGTTGTTAACAATGATTTAGTTGCTGCAGTCGTTGTAGGAACAGTACCAGCAACTAAATCAAAATCCATTGTTGGAATATAAATCGTTTTCTTTCCTCCAAAAACTTTAATCACTAATCCTGAATTATCAACATACCATAAATGTGTTGGAATGTTGGAACTTGTGATTGTTTGATTGTAATAAACGTATAAGTTTTTTAAAGAATTACCAGTACAATAAGCTGTAACTTCTGATACAGAAGGATAACCCACAACTATAGGAGTAATATTTGCAGATGAAATAAATGCAAAATTGAACTTATCCAACTTTAAAGATAATGCTGCAATTAATCCACTTACTTCAGCAAGAGAATGTCCATGATTTTCGGGTGGAAATGTTGTTGGTTTATTTTGGATTTGAGTAACTCCAGATGAAGCATTCCAATCACTTTTTTCTTGATTTGGCTGAGATATTTTTATTACAATAGCAGAATTGTCCACCCAAAATGCATACGTTGTTAATACTGAAGAATTATCAGAGTTATTGTAATAAATTACTTTATTCTGATGTGGATTTTCAAAAGTATCATTCCAAACTTTAATTTCTGCAGCTGTTGGATTATCTGAATCGGCTGCAGCTATATTTGATTTTGGAGCATGAACAAAATTAAATTTATCAATTTTAGCACCAATAGAAGCTAAAATAGTAGTAGCAAAATTCGGATCATTACCAAGAGCAGCAGCTAATTCATTTAAAGTATTTAGTGTGTTTGGACTTGAGTCAACTAAAGCTGCAACTGCAGCAGCAAGTTCTGAGTCTCTTGTTATAGAAGGTGGAATTTGGCTATTATCAATAAAACCTGAAGTAAAAAATACTTGCTGTCCTAAATTTGAAATTACTTCATTAATTACTTGAGCTAAGGTTAAACCTTCTAATGCCATTGAATCAGCTACAGTAATTGAACCGCCTTCTTGTTGATACGCCAAAAGAATATCCAATAACAATTCTTTGATTTGTGAAGCTGTTATTGAACCAGTTGTATTCTCAATTAAATATTGATTAATTTTAGTTTGAATTTGTGCTTTTGTAAGTGCCATTATTGAAATGAATTTGAAAATGAAAGTGAGAATGATAAATTATTACCTGTTCCTGCACTTGATGTTAACATGACTATTTTTTCTTTTTGAAAATATTCCGCCAATTTGATGTTTGAAATTGAAGGAATTTTCAATTCTTCATCTGCTACTATTGTAAGTGAATTCTTTCCATTTGCAATGAGGATATCAAAAGCCGATTCTAATGATCCTGAATTTACCATTGCGATATCCCAAATGTTTTGATTTTCTAATACTTTAATCATAACGAGCTTCAATTTGAATGTTATTAATATCAACAGTTGAAATTGTTTTAACTTTTGCTGAATCAGACTCCAATTGAAGTCTAATTTCTTTGTTCAATTTTTCCAATATCAAAGGTGATGTTGGAGCATTCAACAAATCTTGAATAGCAACACCAATCCAAGGAGCGTTTTTAAAATCTCCTAATCTAGAAACAAGAATATCCTCAACATGCTGGTGAGAAGATTCTCCAAATGCCAGATCTCCATTTTCAAAATAGATATCGAAGTCTTTACTTAAAAAATCATTCGCCATGTTTCACCTTTTGATTAGTTATATCTTCATATGTTGGTAATTGTTTTCCTGCTATTGCTGCTTTTAATGAAATTTGCAATGCTGATGGAGAACCATTACCAGGTTCAGGAACTGGAGCACCATTAATTACAGAAGTAAGTGATTGTAAAAGCTGATTCACTTTTTTTAATTCCTGGACTAATTTGGATTCAATAAGTAACCCACCATTTGAATCACCATTTAACTCTATTAAATCAGTAATTAAACGGTATTTAACCACTTCAGAATAAGTGATTATAAATAAGTTTTCAATCTTACCATCAATTAAACCACATGATACTTGTGAGCCTATTTTCGGTTCAACTAGAATTCCTGAAGCCTCAGAATTTATTACACACTTTACACTTACTTGATCAAGCTCTAAAGTTTTATTGAATTTCACAGTTGCACACCAAGTTTCTTTATCAAAATTTGTTACTTCTCCAAGAATGATATCTGCGTTTTGTCCTGCAGCTTTACGTATTGCTTTTATGATTTCTGTCATGAGGCTCTCCTTCCTAATTTACAATCTTGACGAATTCCATTAACTCCTCCAGTATAAGTAACTGCATCAATGAAGTATTTTCCTTTCTTGTCTGATTCTTTTGGATCAGTAATTTTCATTACATCACCAAAACGAACAAAAGGCTCACCAAATAGAGTTAATCCTCCTTTGTATCCATCATACTTCATTCTTTCTAATTCCTTTTTCGCAAGAGCTTCCAAATCTGCTTCTTTAACATCGAAAAAATTTAATGTTTTAGAATCACCATCATCATCTCCAAATTCTTTTTCAATTTTTGATCCATCAGGAAAAGTTGATATTGCAGTCACTTTCATTTTGAAATCTTCTTTCAACGAATACTCCAAATCTTCTGAAGCAATGTTATCATCAATGATAACATTATGCTCTGCAGCAACCTGATCATATTCTTTCCCAACAATCAGTTTTCCATTTCTGAAAAATGAATAAAGTCCAAATTCTGATTTAATTTTATCTAAGAGTTGTGCGCCATTTATTTTATTGCAAACAAACCTTCCTACTCGAATTTCGAAAGCATCAACTTGAATATTTAAAACTCGTTCCAGGAATGTTTTTAAATCTTCATTGCTGCAAGTATCATTGATTTCAATTTGTTTCAACTTCCACATTTCATCCTCGCATTCAATGACCATTGGAACTGCTGGTTTTAATCGAACAACATAACCGCTAAAAACTTCATTCAATTGGTTATCATATCCTGATTTAATCAAGACTTGAGTACCTCTAGGAATAGATTTATTCCAATCGCCTTCAGGAAATTTTAAATTCCTTGGCAATGTGATAGTTGCTTTATCAGTTAAGTTTCCCCAAGCTGTCTCCACAGAGAATTCATTCACGAAGTCAAATTCGTAATCACCAATTTTAATGTATGTTGAAACAACTCTCATAGTAATTGTGATGATTGAGAAATATCTGCAATTTTTAATGGTAGTGGCTTGTCAGATTTTGCAGTAAATGAAAATGTTTGAATATTTATCTGTGGTGTTTTTGGACAGTCATGCGAAAGAATAACTATTTCATAAACACCAACAGCATTTAGAACTTCATGTTGAATTTTGATGTTTGTGTTTTTATCCATGAAAGAAGTAAACTCAATCAATTTATCAACTGGATATTGAAAGCCTTTATTAAATAAAACGCCATTCACAGTGATGTTGTAATCACCATTGTTAATGAATTCTTTAATACTCGAATCTCGACCTTGAACTACGGTTTCAATAATGTTTTTTTGACGATTAAATGAAACCAATGCATTGGATAAAAATAAATCTTCCTCATTCTCATCAGGTGATTCTAAAGTCAAAGGTTGAAAAATTGGCAACCCGAATGAATTTCTACCTGAACCATAGTTCTTGTATGTATATCTTTCATCAATAGTATATTCAGTTACAGCAGTATTAACTTCACTTTGAGCAATCTCATATTCATCTTGATTACGAGCTCGAAGTAAACGATTAACCGCTCCAGCAAGTGAAGGATTGTAATTGACTTTCGTTGCCAATTCAATTAATTCGGGTATGTCGAAATTGATCTTCATTACATTGCTACTTCAAAATCACGGACTGCATTAATTAATGCTTCAGAGATTAGTTGTTGAATATTTGCCGGTGCATCTTTCATTTGTGATACTTGCACAGTTAAGTTATTTACCAAGTTTGATATGCGCACATCAATCTTTTTAGCTTCTTTTTGATCAGAACTAAAAGAAGTACTCCCTGAAGATCTACCACCTGATTTCACAACACCAGGGGTTGAAGATTCTCCAGTTTCATTTTTTGGGGTGATAATTGCATCAGAAGCTCCTCCAGATCCTGGAATTGATTTGATGGCATTTTTATACTGCTTAGAATTTTGAATTTTTACTTGTTGTCTTAAAGCATATTGCGCATCTTTTTTGTCTGTTTCGGCATTAGCTTCATTTGAAGCATATGCATTACTATTAGTAATTGCACCCCAAATAAAATCAGTCGCTCCAGGACCTTCTTGTTTCTTTTTAAATGATTCTTTATATTTTTCTACCGAAATTAGTTTATAAGCCTCAGCTTGAGCGATTGCATCAATGTTTGCAATCATTTCTCTCTGAGCAGCATTGATGTCCTTTAATGATCCGGCTTGTAAATTGTATTTTTCAACAATCCCTGGTTGCATTCGTTCAAGGTCCTTCAAAGTGTTATTATACTCCTCAGAACCTTTTTTAGCTGTTTTTAAAGTCTGGAATAATATTTCTAGTTCTGCTCTTTGATCTGCAGTTTTTTCAATAACTCGTGATTTTACCTCATTGTCAACTCTTGAAGCTGCAGTACCAGCACTTACAGCTTTTGTTAGTGCATATACGGCACCAGCTGCAACTATAATACCTGCAGTAATTAAAAAAATAGGATTTGCATTCAAAGCAATATTCCATAACCAAGTTGCTGCAGTAGCAACTTTTGATGCAACTGCAGCTCCAAGTTTAGAATTTGATAATGCTTTAACTGCGCCTGAAGCTGCATTATACAATGGTGTCAATCCCATGATGGTTTGCCCAATTTCTGCTAAAGGAGATAAGTAAGCGCTTGCTCCTCCAGTTGCTTCAAAGAATGAAATCTTAGCATCATCGATAGCAGCTTGCATTCTTTTTTGCTTTTCTGCAGTGGATTCCATTACAGCTTTCGCCTGATCTAAAGTGGTATTAGTTCCAGTAATAGATGCAGTAAATTTATCACCAGCATCTGCATTTTGAATTAATGCTGCAGCTGATGAACCGTATTCACCAAATAGTGCAGATATTAACGCTTTATCCTTTTGAAGTACCGGCTGGAGCATTCTCATTTTATCTGAGAATTTGACATTTTTGTCTGCTAATGCGTCTACATTAACACCTGCAGCCATTAATTCTTCACGAGTTTCTTTTGGTAAAAACCGCCCTTTCGATAATGTTGTTAAAATGGAACGTAAAGCAGTTCCACCTTCAGCACCTTTTTTTCCTGATTTATCTAATAATTGAATTTGAGTGTTTAATTCTGCGAAGCTCAAACCTGAAGCTTTCGCTTCCATACCTGAATTTTCAATTGCAGATTTAATTGCAGGTAATTCTGCAGATCCTTCTTTTGATGCTGCAGACATGATATTCATCTGAGCAGACATTTCTTTGGAAGCTTTTATTGGATCATCCATTGAAACTCCATATTGATTCATGGCTGTTGTTAAAACTTCTGTCGCTGCAGTTTGGTCTCCACCCATTGTTTTAGATAGGAGCGCAGAATTACGAGCCATATCATCCAGTATTTTTGGCTGTTTGGCAAGTTCAGGTGTTAATTGAGAGAGTAATAGTTTATATGTTTCAACAGATTGTGCAGCACTTCCTCCAAATTCTTTTGCGTTTTTTCGGGCTTTATCTCCAATATTATCAAGAGCAGACCCAGTCAATCCAGTAATAGCAGATAGATCCTGCATTTGGGATTCGAATTTCATTCCTGGAGCATTAATTGCATCTAAAGATTGAGATACATTTGATAAAGCATCAGAATATGCATTCAATTTCATGATGGATAATGCTCCAGCAATTTTGCCAAATGCACTAGTTGTTGTTTTCTCAACTTTATCTGCAGTAGTTTCTAAATTTCCAAGCCTCGTATCCAATTGCTTTAGCAGATCGAATACATTACCTTCTAAATTTATATTTACAGTTCCATCACTCATTACGTTAGAATTTATTTCTAAGGTTTATTCTTTTTAATTCAATTTGAATTTCTTGATCGATAAAATGTTGGTTCAAAAACTCCACTTCTCTAGCACGCTGAATGACTTGATCATGAGTCATTAAATACATGTTTTCTCTAAAATAGTATCGAATAAGGGCAGCAAGTTTTTGTAATTCATGCTGCCCTTCATTCATAGATAAGAGAGTGGAGTTTATTGCTTTACCAGCTCACACTCAAAAGTTTTAAATGTGCTATCAATGTATGCAGCTGCAGAGAATTTCATCTGCTCATTTTTTTGAATTTCTTCATCAGCATGCAAAATACATTGATCAAACAGAGCCATTTTCTTTGAAGTTGATGAATCCTTTAATCCCATGATTTCTAAATCAATGATACGAATTTCTCTGAAGTAAAAATCATGGTAAATTGTTTCTAGATTTCCATCCTTACCTTCAACAATTTCTTTGAGCCTATAATGGTTAACCTTACCGTGTACTTCCTTCCACTGTTTGATCTGTGTTAAAGTAACCTTACTCATTATACAGCCATGTCAATATGCGATGTAATCAAAGGCATTTTTTGCTCTGATTTCATATCTCCTTGTTTAACATCAATACCATTGGTTGTGAACTCACAATTCCGAACAATATCTGTGCGTGCTGGTGAAGTTGAAGTCGCTTGATATACTACAACTAAATCAAAAGGGGGAATATCCAAAATATCAGGAATACCTTGATTTTTAGCTGCTGCGATAATCGCATCAACTTCATATTGATACAACGTAATATCTGCCTTCGCTTTTCGTGGACCATAAGTTCGATGATCTGGTTGATCACCTGCTCCTGAGTTATCCATTTTTTCACGATCTTGAGCGTAATTTACAGATGTGATTCCTGTAATTGTACGACCAAGCATATTGAATTTTATTGAAGCCCAAGAGTATTGAACTCCATTAATTAAAGGTGTTGCCATTATGCGAAGGGATTAGAATATTTAATATTTACAATTATTTTGCGCGCTGTTCCAGTTGGAATAATAGTCAATTCACAGTTCAATTCTGAAGTTGCCAGTAAGTTTTGTGCTGGATCAATAACGAATGTAAATCCTGAAATCTCTCCTGCAGTTAACATTTGATCTGTTAACTGTTTATTTACTTTTGCAGACAAAGCACCTATGGTAATTGCTTCCAATTGTCCATTTGTTGGATTGATTTGTACTGGTGAGTTTAAATCTCCAAGTAAAGCAATTCTGCATAAACGAGTCGCTTTATTTACTACTCTAACATTTTCAGCATATGCAAAGTCATCAGTTGCACTTGTGCAAGTTGATGTTTCGTTAATGTAAATTCCATCTTTACCAATATGGTTAATGAAAAACACATATCCTTTTTCAGTTGCTTGTTCAATCTGAGTTTGTGTGAATCCCGAAATTGGTGATCCCGAAACAAATGGAACATCTAACTCACCACCTTTCAAGTTAAATTTGTCTACCCAGCCTATGTGCTCATTTACTGCTCCTGCAGAAAATGCACCTAAACATGTTCCAATGTTTGCCGATACAGATCTAATACCTGAATGTATTCGACCTTGCCCAACTAAAACTAAAACATCAGGAGAATTCAATGTTCGTAAATCTACTGCTGAAGCTAAATCGAATGATAAACCTTCCACAATGAAAAAACATGGTTTATGCTCGCTGAACATCTTTTCAGCTAAAGTCTGAACAAGTGGAACTAAAACTTCAAATGCATTGGAAGCTGGAGCAACAACCCCATTAAATCCAATTGCTAATTGATTGATAGTACCATTTGAAGCATTAATCAATTTTTCAGCCACAACAACCATAGCTACTAGATCTGCATCTTGAGCTAACAAACGAAGCCATAAAGTCCCTGCTGGAGAAACTTTAAAAAACTCTGCCACATGATGCCACAACAATAAGTTATTAACTGAATCATATGCTTTAGTTACACCATACGCCTCAAGATCTGCAATTGAACGAAGCTCGTAGTTTTGGGAGTATTGAATTCCACCAACAACAGCTACTGCAGTTGTTACTAATCCTGATACTCCATCAACAGAAGCGGGAACTCTTCCAAGTCCACCGCTTACTCTATTTATAATTACATCTCCCATGATTACTTACCTGGTTTTATAGTTGTTTTAGTTCTTCCTTCTTTTGCTGCTTTCGCTTCAGCTTCTTTTGCTGCTTTCGCTTCAGCTTCCTTTGCTGCTTTTTCTTCAACTTCTTTTGCAGCTGTTTCTTCAGCTTCTTTTGCTGCTTTTTTCTCAGCAACTAACTCTTGAAGATTTTTCGCTGAATCAGTAACTGGATTGTAATCCTCTTCTGATTCAGAAATTACTTCTTTTGATTTAGAAACTTCATTTCCATCAGGATCTACTTGTTTCCATCTCACTTTACGACCTGAAGCATGATTGATAGCATGCGACTTGTTTTTTACTAAAAAAATTAGGTCCCACGTTTCTCACGAAATCAATTTCAAGTATCTCA
>JANNWW010000228.1:0-9463 GCA_031409255.1 Crocinitomicaceae bacterium | reverse complement strand
TGACTTATTGATAGCTTTATGGTTTTTTAACACCTAAACAATTTTAAAAAATCGTAGTTTTGCACAAAATAAATAATAACACTATGAAAAAAACACTAATTGCACTTACAATTATCTTAGCATTAGGTAGCGCAGTAAGTTCATGTAAAAAAGGTGAAAACGATCCTTTTTTATCTTTGAAATCTAGAAAAGCTCGTTTTGTTGGAGAGTGGAAAGTAATTTCTTCGATTACAACTGATGTTGAATCAGACGGCGACAAAACTACAACTACTTCTGATGGAAGTTTAGTTACTCAAGTAGACTTTGATGCAACATCTGGAGTTTCAAACACGAGCACTTACACTCAGTCTGAAGATTGGACTTTCAACAAAGACAATACTTTCACTTACAAAGCAACAACAATTGGTGGAGTTACTCAATACGAAGGAACTTGGG
This sequence comes from Crocinitomicaceae bacterium, assembly GCA_031409255.1. GTDB lineage: Bacteria > Bacteroidota > Bacteroidia > Flavobacteriales_D > Crocinitomicaceae > Fluviicola. The sequence continues at coordinate 9,028 of JANNWW010000228.1, read as the reverse complement.
CATTCATTGGTAAATCTAAAGATTCTGACATCAAGAAAAAAGAAAACGTTGGTTTAAATATCACAAAATTTACTGAAACTCCAACTGTTGGTGTTGTTTCTTCTGCTACATATGAAGGTGACCAAGGTTTTTTAATAATTTTTGAACTTGACCAATTAAAGGGTAAAGAAATTATTATTAAAAACTCAATCGAAAACACAGACATTTCTTCGTTTGGTGGTTCTTCAACTACAGATAAATATTCAAGTAACACAACAACAACACTTCAATTAAAATAACATGAAAGCATTAACTATTATCGCATTAGCAGCAGTTACTTTATCTGCGGGACTAACAAGTTGTAAAAAGGGTGAAAACGATCCGTTTTTGTCTTTAAGTTCAAGAAAAGCTCGTTTAGCTGGAGAGTGGACAGTGTCTGCTTCAAGTTCAACAAGTTCAAATACTTTTGGAGGTACAACAACTACTTCAACAAGTACTTATAACGGAACAACTGAGAATTCTACCTATTCTTCTGGGGGTGTCAGTATCCCAAGTACTACAAACTATACTATTGAAATGATTATCAATAAAGATGGTTCGTTCTCTCGTACAACTATCAATTCTACAGATCAAGAAAAGTATGAAGAAACAGGTAGCTGGACATTTGCTGGAAAAAACAAAGCAGACGAATACAAAAACAAAGAACTTGTTGTATTTTATACTAAGAAAACTGTTTACACTGATTTAGCTAATACTGCAAACACTAGTTCTCAAGAAACAACTTCAGTTAATGATGGAGAAACATTGATTATTGATCAATTGAAAGGAAAAGAAATTATTTTCAAATCAAAATCAAATTCGTCAAGTACATCTGGAAATGTATCAACTAACGAGTCATCAATGACATTAACAAAAAAATAATTTTTGTTCCTATTTTTTATAAGCCTTTCCGAATTTTTGGAAGGGCTTTTTTCTTACCACAACTTTCGTAATTTTACTACATGAAAAAAACTATTGGAATTTTATTGTCCGGATGCGGAGTTTATGATGGAGCAGAAATTCAAGAAAGTGTTTTAACAATGCTCGCAATAGAAGAAATTGGAGCGAATTATCAGTGCATTTCGATTAACAAAAACCAACACCATGTAATTAATCACCTCACCGGTGAAGTAATGAATGAAGAGCGAAACATGCAAATTGAAGCAGCTCGAATTGCACGTGGAAATGTAAAAAACACAAACGAAATTACTGCCGCAAATATTGATGCATTGGTTATTCCAGGTGGATTTGGATCGGCAAAGAATTTTACAAGCTGGGCTTTCGAAGGACCTGAATCAACAATTCTTCCAGAAGTGAAATTATTACTGGTGAATTTGGTAAATGCTGGCGTTCCGGTTGTTGCTTTGTGCGTTAGTCCGATTGTTCTTGCAAAAGCATTTGAAGATAGTTCAATTCAACTAAATATAACCCTCGGAACATTAGAAGAACCATCACCTTATGATATTTCTGCATTCACTGACGGACTTTCAAAAACTGGTATGAATTCAGAGATGAAAAATATAACTGAAATTCTTATCGATAAACAAAACCGAGTTATTTCTGCTCCATGTTACATGATGGATGCATCAATTACTGAAGTAAACTCAAATATTCGTCAGGCCATAGCGGCATTAAAAAATATGTTAGAATGAATGCATTAGATTATTACAATCAAACAAAAACGAACTATACTGATCTTGCAAAAAAGGAAGACGGAAAACTAGGAAAATTGACTTTTCTTCGTTTTATTCTCGGGTTTACTACTTTAATTTTAGTTTACAATGCAATTGTTAACGCTACTACTTTAAAAATTGTATTCATTGCTTTATTGATTCTAGGTTTTGCTGTGTTAGTCTATTTCTTTCGAAAATCGAAAGCCAAAATTCAACGTTTAAATTTGCTAGTTGAAATAAACAAAATTGAAATCGAATTTTTGGAATCAAATACAACTCCTTTCACTGATGGAATTGAATTTGAACCTGAAAATCATCCGTATTGTTCTGATATAGATGTTCTTGGTAAGAATTCACTCTATCAACACTTAAATAGAACAGAATCTCAGGCAGGGAAAAGAAAATTAGCCGAAACTTTGCTTTTCTTCTCTGAAAAGGAAAAAATTCAAAAACGCCAAAAAGCAATAGCTGAATTAAATGATTTGATAGATTGGCGTCAACAATTTACAGTAGCTTGTAAATTAGGAAAAGATGAACCAAAAGTTATTTCAACAATAAATACATGGCAAAACCAAACACTAAAAATTGATAAAATTCTTCGAATTGGCGCCTATATTTTACCCATAATTTGTGTTGCATCGTTGCTCCTATATTTTGTAGTTCAAGATCCGTTTTATTTAAAAATAACAGGAGTTTTATTCGCTTTTAACTTGTCGTTTTCTTCGCCAGTAATTCGAAAAATAATGAAAGAATTAAAATACTCTGGCGAATTAGGAACCCAATTCAAGTCATATTCTGAAATTATTCATCAAATTGAAATCCAAGATTTTGAAAGTGAATTATTGAATGAATTGAAATCAAATTTAAACCATTCGAATAAAAATGCTTCTGTTACTTTAAACGAATTAGGAACAATTTTTAATCATCTAGAAAACATAGCCAATCTTCCTGTTTTATTAATTGCAAACGGATTTTTTTGTTTCCATGTGCATCAGTACCGAAAATTAGTTAATTGGAAAAAAAACAACACAATTAATCTGAGTAATTGGATTAATTTAATTGGAGATTTTGAGGAGCTAAATTCATTCGCGAATTTCAAATTCAACAATCCAGAATATGTTTTTCCGCATTTAGCAAATTCACTTTCATTTGATACAATTCACCATCCGCTCTTAAAAAAGACAATTGCAGTAGGAAATTCGATCGATTTTTCAAATCAAGGATTCACAATTCTAACTGGTTCAAACATGTCAGGAAAAAGTACTTTTTTACGTACAATCGGAATTGGTATGGTTTTGAGTAATAGTGGGTCTGTTGTTTCGGCAAAAGAAGTAAGTTATTTGCCAATTCCATTTATTGCAACAATGCGTTTAAGCGATTCTCTTTCTGATGCTACTTCCTATTTTTATGCGGAAGTGAAACGATTAAATCAAATTATTCAGAACTTAGAAAAAAAGCCCTATTTTGTTTTACTCGATGAAATACTTCGTGGAACAAATTCAGACGATAAATTAGAAGGAACGTTAGGTGTTGTTAAAAAGTTAGCACGCATGAATACAAATGGAATGATTGCTACGCATGATTTAGCTGTATGCGAACTGAGTAAAGAATTTCCGGAACAATTGATTAACAGATGCTTTGAAGTGGAATTATTGGAAAATGATTTACAGTTTGATTATACGCTTCGGGAAGGGGTTTGTAAAAACAAAAGTGCCACATTTATTATGCGAAAAATGGGTGTAATTGAATAAACGGTGCAAATAAAAATAAGCAAAAGAAGAAGTTCCTTAAGTAAACTTCAAATTGGTATAGATTTGTTATTGTATAAATGATTTTCAAAAAACAAGCTCTTTTTAACTATTTAATCAACTTAAAATGAACTACAAAAGCCTACTTTGTTGATAAAAGTTCTACTTTTTTAGAGAAATTTAACTCAAACAAATTAATTTTGCAAAGTGAAACAAGCAAGACTATTCAAAGATTGCTGCAAACAAATGATATGAACGAATTTGGTAAAAAAGGACAAAACGCTGATTTAAAAGCAACTATTGGACTAGAAAATCTCGGAAATGTATATTGGAATTTAAGTGCTGCCGACTTAGTTGAAACTACCGTTTCAAAGGCACAGGGACAAATAACTGATACGGGCGCGCTCGCAATTAATACGGGCGAATTTACTGGTCGCTCTCCAAAAGACAGATTCGTTGTGAAAGATGCTAAAACAGAAGTCGCTGTATGGTGGGGAGATGTTAACATTCCGCTTTCAACAGAACAATTCGATAATCTTTACAACAGAATGAAAGCTTATTTGAATGGTCGCGATGTATATGTGCGCGATTCATACGCCTGTGCTGACACTAATTTCCGCTTGAATGTGCGTGTTACAACTGAATTCCCTTGGTCGAATTTGTTTGCTTACAACATGTTCTTACGTCCAACAGATTCAGAAATTGAAACTTTTAATGCTGAATGGAATGTAGTTTGTGCGCCTGGTTTTAAAGCTGATCCTGCAATCGATGGAACTCGCCAAGCAAATTTTGCTGTTTTGAACTTCACACGCAAAATGATTATTATTGGAGGAACAGGCTATACGGGTGAAATTAAAAAAGGAATTTTCTCTGTTTTAAATTTTGTCCTTCCTCATGAAAAAAATGTATTGTCTATGCATTGCTCTGCAAACGTTGGTGAAGGTGGTGACACGGCTGTTTTCTTCGGACTTTCAGGTACTGGAAAAACAACTCTTTCTTCCGATCCTAATCGCCGTTTAATTGGCGACGATGAGCACGGCTGGTCAACAGATTCAGTTTTTAATTTTGAAGGTGGTTGCTACGCTAAAACAATCGATTTATCGAAAGAAAAAGAGCCGCAAATTTGGGATGCAATTAAGTTTGGTTCCATTTTAGAAAATATTGGTTTTCATGAAGGAACTTCTGTTCCCAACTACGAAGACGGATCAATTACGGAAAACACACGTGTCTCCTACCCGATTAACTACATCGATAACATCATGGTTCCGTCAGTTGGGAAAGCACCTAAAAATATATTTTTCCTAACTGCAGATGCATTTGGTGTTTTGCCTCCAATTTCACGTTTAACAACTGATCAAGCAATGTACCATTTCATGTCGGGTTATACTGCAAAAGTTGCAGGAACTGAAGTAGGAATTACAGAACCAACAACAACTTTCTCTGCTTGTTTTGGAAAAGCATTTTTACCACTTCACCCTGCTAAATACGCGAAATTATTAGGTGAAAAATTAGCTGGTTCAGATGTGAAAGTATGGCTAATTAACACTGGCTGGTCTGGCGGATCTTACGGAGTTGGAAGTCGAATGAAATTGTCTTACACACGAGCAATGATTACGGCTGCTTTAACTGGCCAGTTAGACAATGTAACTTTTGAAAATTTACCTGTATTTGATTTGTCATTCCCTACAACTTGTCCGGATGTTCCGAGTGAAATTTTAAATCCACGTGGCACATGGGCCGACAAAAACAACTATGACAAAACTGCAGCTAATTTAGCAGGACAATTCGTTAAAAATTTCGAGCAATATGCCGCAGAAACTTCTTCAAATATTTTAGCCGCTGCACCGAAAGTGATGGCTTAATTTTATAAAATTTTAAAAAGCGTCTCTATCAGAGGCGCTTTTTTTATTGATAAATAATCTGTATTTTTGTTATAATTCTTTTTTATGAAAACAATAAATATTTTACTTGAAAAGGGAGAACCAACCGACTCTCAATTTAAGCGTTTACTAGACGATGCGCGCAAGGAAGTATTATTTAGACGTAAAATAGGTGAAAAGAATTTTAAATATCAAATGAAAACTGCTTTAATTGATGCGCAGAAACGATTTTTGGATCGAAAATGATAAGCGAAATATTAAAACCCTCATTAATAGTTATAGCAAATCTAATTTTCGAAACCGTTTTTTCTAGATTTGACAAAATAGAATTTATAGAATTCGCCAAAAAAGAAGGTTATTTTATTCGATTTTTCTTTGTTAGCACTTCGCATCCTTCAATTAACTCTGCGAGAATTACAAGAAGAGTTTTAGAAGGTGGACATGATGTACCAATTCCAAAAATTATAAATAGATATTTTAAATCCATTTCGAATTCAACTTTAGTTTTATCCATTGTAGACCGTTTCTATTTACTTGATAATTCAATTGAATCTAAAAATGCAACACTAATTTTGCGTGCATCAAATGGAAGACTAACAAAAAAATATTCTAATTATCCAGATTGGTCTTTACCCCTAATTAATAAATTGAAATAAAATTAACTGATGCGTTTCGATATACTCACAATACTACCAGAACTTTTGGTTAGCCCTTTTCAGGTTTCATTAATGAAACGCGCGCAAGAACGTGGAATTATAGAAATTCATTTACACAACATCCGCGACTATTCAACAAACAAACACAAAAATGTAGACGATTATCAATACGGTGGCGGTGCGGGAATGGTGATGATGATTGAACCAATTGCATTTCTTATAGAAAAACTGAAAGCAGAACGCAAATACGACGAAATCATTTACATGAGCCCAGACGGTGAATTATTTGAACAAAAACACGCCAATAATTTATCGCTAGGTGAAAACATACTCATTCTTTGCGGACATTACAAAGGCGTAGATGAGCGCATTCGCGAGCATTACATTACCCGTGAAATCTCTATCGGATCTTACGTTTTAACTGGCGGAGAACTAGCAGCTGCAGTTGTTGTGGATGCAATTAGTAGATTAATTCCGGGCGTTATGAACGATGAAACTTCTGCCTTAACGGATAGTTTTCAAGATTCATTGTTGAGTCCGCCAGTTTATACTCGTCCTCCTGAATTTAATGGATGGAAAGTTCCCCCCATTCTTTTATCAGGCGACTTTGCAAAAATCGAAAAATGGCGAGAAGATTTAGCCCTAGAGCGAACAAAAACGCGCAGACCAGATTTGTATAACACATTTATGAACGAACAATGAACGAACAATTCGATTATACAGAAGCAATTGAAACATTAAAAAACGGCGGAACTTTACTTTTTCCAACCGATACAATTTGGGGAATTGGCTGTGATGCAACGAATGAAACTGCTTGCGAAAAAGTGATGGCAATTAAAAATCGGCCAAATGAAAAAAGCTTCGTTGTTTTAGCAGATTCTTGGCAAATGATTGAAAAATTTGTTCCTGAATTTCCGGAAGTATGTTACGAATTAGTAGATTTTGCTGATAAACCACTTACACTTGTTTATCCAAATGCAAAAGGTTTTGCTTCATCGGTTGTTGCAGAAGACGGTTCGGTTGGAATTCGATTAACAAAAGACCCCATTTGTTTGAAGCTAATTCGTGCACTAAAAAAACCAATTGTAGCTAGCTCAGCAAATTTATCAGGAGAAAAAAATGCATGCTCCTATTCTGAAATTAACCCCGAAATTAAAACTAAAGTTGACGCAATTGTTTTAGAACGATTGAATGAAATAAGAACCGCTCCTTCGCAAATAATCAAAATTGGATTAAATAGTTCTGTTCAAATCATTCGTCCATAAAGCAAAAATGGGTAAATTTGTTCCCTATGTCCCAAAATTTCGCTGATAAAATTAAGCACCCAGTTTTTAAGGTAATAGCACAAGTAATAACTGAAGCAAATCAGGAAGCTTACGTTATTGGTGGCTTTGTGCGCGATTTACTTTTAGAAAGACCATCGAAAGATATAGACATAGTTGTAATTGGCGATGGATTGGAATTGGCCAAGAAAACAGCCGAAATTCTACGCGTAAAAAAAGTTTCTTACTTCAAGAACTTTGGCACAGCGCATTTTCGTTACAAAGATTTAGACGTAGAATTTGTTGGCGCACGCAAAGAATCGTACCAAAGAGATTCCCGAAAACCAATTGTGGAAGACGGAACCTTGTCGGACGACCAAAAACGACGTGATTTTACAATCAATGCTCTGGCCATTGACTTGAGAAATGAAACATTTGGAAATTTAATCGATCCATTTAATGGTTTAAACGATTTAGAAAACGGAATTCTTAGAACTCCGCTCGAACCCGCTCAAACTTATTCAGACGACCCGCTTCGAATGATGCGTGCTATTCGTTTTGCAACGCAATTGGAATTTAAGATTGAAGCAAAAAGTTTAAAAGCTTTGCTCGAAAATGCACCTCGTTTAGAGATAATTAGTCAAGAACGAATTATTGACGAATTAAATAAAATAATTCTTTCAAATAAACCCTCCCGCGGATTTGAATTGTTGTATAACACAAAATTATTGCACCAATTTTTTCCTGAAATGGTTGCTCTTCATGGCATTGAAACCATAGATGGTAAAAGTCACAAAGATAATTTCTACCATACTTTAGAAGTTTTAGACAATGTTGCCCAAAATTCTGATGATTTATGGCTTCGTTGGTCTGCAATTATGCACGACATAGCCAAACCGCCAACAAAACGTTTTGATGAAAAAGTGGGTTGGACATTTCACGGACACGAGGACATGGGCGCCAGAATGGTTCCAAAACTTTTTACCCGTTTGCGCTTGCCTTTAGATCATAAAATGAAGCTGGTTCAGAAATTGGTGAGGCTGCATTTACGGCCAATTTCACTTGTTAAAAATACGGTTACAGATTCGGCAATTCGTAGACTTTTATTTGAAGCCGGAGACGACATAGATTCACTCATGACATTGTGTAATGCAGATATAACTTCAAAAAATGAATTCAAAGTAAAGAAATTTAAAAAGAATTTTGATTTAGTGGAAGAAAAATTGCGCGAAGTGGAGGCCAAAGATCATTTACGGAATTTTCAACCTCCTGTTTCAGGAGAATTCATTATGAAAAGTTTAAATTTAGGTCCGTGTGCAGAAGTTGGACTAATTAAAACTGAAATAAAAGACGCCATTTTAGAAGGTTTAATTCCGAATGAATACGAAGCGGCTATTGAACTAATGTGGGAAATAGGAAAAAGAATGGGTTTAAAAAAGTAGATACTAAATTAGTACCTACTTTATTTATTCTGTTCAATTATTTCAATGAATACAAAAATACTATAGTTTCATCATTTTCTTTGTTGCAACAATTTGTCCGTCGGCAACTAACGTGTACGTGTAAACACCAGAACTTAAATCAGCACCAAAAACTGTAACGCTTCCCAAACCTCTTTCAAGAACATCAACCGTTTGGATAATTCGGCCTTCTTGGTTGTAGAAATGAATTTGTGCTTTTTTCACTGTTTCAGGAATCGAGAAATTGATAACTGTTTGTTCTGCGAATGGATTTGGAACGTTTTGATCCAAAATAATTGTTGAACGGTTTGTTAAAGTAACAGCAATTTCT
>JANNWW010000227.1:0-1989 GCA_031409255.1 Crocinitomicaceae bacterium | reverse complement strand
ACACACGCTGGACCAGAAATTGGTGTTGCTTCCACAAAAGCTTTCACGGCGCAAGTAACAGTTTTAACGCTCATGGCACTGTCGTTGGCGCATAAAAAAGGAACATTGAGTGAATCGAAATACCGAACAATGCTTTCTGAGTTGGAATTAATTCCAGAGAAAGTGCAACGAATTTTGGATAAAAACGACGAAATAGAAAAAATCTCAGCCATTTACAAAGATGCTCAAAACGCTCTATATTTAGGTCGCGGCAGTTCGTTTCCTGTTGCTTTAGAAGGTGCGTTAAAATTGAAAGAAATTTCTTACTTTCATGCAGAAGGTTATCCAGCAGCGGAAATGAAACACGGACCAATTGCACTAATTGACGAAGAAATGCCTGTTTTTGTGATTGCCACAAAAGGAACTTCTTACGAAAAAGTAGTGAGCAATATTCAGGAAGTGAAAGCGCGCAAAGGAAAAATTATTGCAATTGTAACGGAAGGCGACACGGAAGTGAAAGCAATGGCAGATCATATTATTGAAATTCCTGATACAGACGAGCACTTGGTTCCGTTGTTAGCAACAATTCCTTTCCAATTATTGAGTTATCATATTGCCGTTATGCGCGGTTGTAATGTAGATCAACCCCGAAATTTGGCAAAATCGGTAACGGTAGAGTAAAAGTTTGGTGAAAAATATTTTTTAAAACGAAAGACTATTTTTTTTCATACGTTAAGCGTTTGATAATAGTTGATTGAAATCAAGTATATCAAAACATGAGTGGAATATAACCAATATATTTATTAGGAATATTAAAAACAAAAATAGTTTTACCTCTGCAACCAAATAAAACCATGCACAGATTCTATTCCTTCGGCATTTAAAATGTAGTAATATGTTGCAGTTGGTAATTCATCTTTTTTACCAAAACCATTTTTACATTCACCATTCCATGAATTGTCGTAATTAACCATGTGAAATACTTCATTGCCCCATCTGTTGAAAATGTATAGTTCATTGTTTGGGAAATTATCTAATCCAATAATTTCAAACGAATCATTTACTCCATCATTATTTGCAGTAATCACATTTGGAATAGTAAGTGTTAAATCATTATAAACTACGATTGTAATTGATGAAGTATCAGTACAAGCTGAATCATTTTGAAATGCAATCAAACTAATTTGATACGATCCTGAATTAATAAAATTAAACTCAGTTAGTGAAGATGGGTATAAGATTCCATTGATGTTCCACCAATAGCCATCTTCATTTGAGTTTAATTCTGACAATTGAACTAAAAGCGGTTCTACTCCTGTTGTTGGTGTAGATGTGAAATTCGAATTAACAGTTGTATAAGAAGCAATAGAAATCAAAGTGTCATATACACATCCAAATGTATCTTTAATAGTCAATGTATGATTTCCTGAACCAACTAAGTTAAATATACCTGAGCTTTGAAAAATTGAATTATCGATTGAATACTCATTAGTTCCTATATTCTGCCAATTAATTGAAGCTGTTGAATCTCCACATAAAGTGTTTGATTGAAAATAAGATGTTGTTTGTGGTTGTTGTCTGACTTTTACCATAACTGGACGAACAACAGAACAAGAATCATTAGCCCAAATTCGAACTGTATACAATTGTGATGAATCACCCAAAAAAATTGGATTAGGACAATTAGAACAACTTAAGTCTGTTTGAGGTAGCCACTCATAATTTATTCCTCCACTAGCTGACAATTGAATAGTTTCACCCTTACAAATTATAGTATCTTTTATTACTAGACTATTAATTGTATTACAATCAGTTGAGTATGAAATTGCAGTGCTTATAAAGAAATTATGTTGGCTAAATGATGAACCATGGAGTTCCTCACTTTACCGGAGTCAAAGTTAAGCTATAAAAAATAAAGCTTAATTTTAATTTTAAAAAAATGACAAAAGAGAGAAAAAAATACGACAAAGAGTATAAACTCAAAGTGGTAGAAATCAGTATTCAAAGAGG
>JANNWW010000226.1:0-1989 GCA_031409255.1 Crocinitomicaceae bacterium | reverse complement strand
CCCAAGTTTATTAGTGAGTACTAAGCGACCTTTTTGGTTTTTGGGGGAAAAGTACAGTTCACAGGTATATTCTTCCTCTACGCCTCTTTGTGTGCCAGCTAGCTTCATTATAATAGAAGCTCTTTCTTCTCCCTCTTGTATAGGTACCGATGGACGTATCTTAACGTCTAGTGGCGAGAGGAGAGCTTGGATAAATGAGGATTTAAAAGTTTTGTTCTTTCCGAAGATAAGAAGTGAGCGTCCGTCGATCTCCAATGTTCTTTTGGTGATGCCTTTGAAGTGCTCGATGTCGATTGATTTAAAGCGTAGTCCGTCTTTCATAGTGTTATTTGATTAAGTGGTGATTGAATATTTATGATCATCCTGGATCTATCTATATTTTTCCACCTGAGATTGATTAATTCAGAAACTCTAATGCCAGTTGAGTATAAGAGCGCTAAAATAACCTTATGTTTTAAATTTGAGCAAGCGGTAAACATTTTCTGTACTTCTTGCTAACTCAAAACTATTGGTAGTTTTTTATCTGCTCTTGGATATTCAATATGCTTGAACTTCATTGGTTGCTTTATCGTTAATTGATAAAACAATTTCAAGGATGAAATTCGATGTTTCCTTCCGTTTATTGAAGTAGATAATAGTAACCATTCTTTAATTGCCGACTCATTTATTTTTGAAGGCTCAGTAAACTTACCGTTGTGATTATGTAGAAAATTGGTTACCTGAGAAACGTAATTCTCAATACTACTATTTGCATAGTTTTTTAATGTTAAGTCTTTCCGATATAATTCTACGTACTTAGGAATCTGCATAAGTTTTGCTTTTGATTATTAATAAATTACATTAAATACGTACATATAATAGTTATAACCAATAGGGGTGAACTGCTCCGAATTAACTTTATCGTTCAACAAATTAAAACAAAAAAGCCCACCCACAAATGATTTAATTATGAGTTACCTAATACCAAGTCAATCACTTCTTTTGGTGCTTCAATAATCTCATCTTCTCTAAAGGTTATGTATTCGCCTTTTGAATTTGAACCCGCTGCAAAATCTTTGTAGGTTGTTACTCTTTTCCCATCAACATAATCCGTGTCAGTCATTCCGTGTATGCTTCGGCAAACATAAAATACTTGCGTTCCTGCCATACACGTTCCTGTGTTAATGTCAATTACTTCAAAGCAGCACAATAAATCATTTTTAAATTTTTGCGTGATTGGGTTTCTTTGGTATTTACTAACTACCAAATTGTTTACGTCAAACTTTGTTTCGATTTTCATTTTTCTTTTTTTTTAATTGTTAAATTGATTAATTATTACCTACGCTTTTTTTGTTTTAATTTTTTGTTTAGTTCTCCGAATGAGCATTTGTGCTAAAAATCCCTACTGGTTATAACGGCGGTTTGGTGCTATTATTTTGCCTATTAAATTTATCTAAAACTTGAAGTATCTGCAAGGCAAAATAACAGACACCAAGCCGCCAACCGTTATAGGTAATGTTTTTACCCACCGCACAATTACGAGTTCCAAGCATCTAACATTTTTCTAAATTCATCAATAGCATTTCTGTAATCGTAAAACATATCACTTGTTGCCATTTTTTGATTTAATAAATGTTCATACTCCTTTTCAAAATTGTGTTCTCTAAGAAATTGCATTTCTGCATTTCTGGCATCACGTTCTTGTGTATATTTTACCAAGTTTAATTCGTGAGTTTCAATAATCTTGTTTAATTTTTCTTCCATTTTATATTTAGTTTTAATAATTCCTACGCAAAAAACACATACCTATAACAGCACATAAGCAAAAGCCAAAATCCAACCGCACAATGCCAACGCTATTTGTGCCTTCGCTTATCTGCCAACCGTTATGTACAATTTATTTTTTACTTTTTGCCAGCGCACGTTTGACGTATTTAGTAATCGGTTCAATTAGTGATTTTGGTACTCTAAAAGAAATTGTTTGAGTTTCTTCTTTGTATTGGCTTTTTC
>JANNWW010000225.1:0-2330 GCA_031409255.1 Crocinitomicaceae bacterium | reverse complement strand
TTCGTGACTAACCTTGGGAATTGGACTTTTTGGATAACTAAGAATCATCCTCTAAGATACTGATTTTCAAGGTTTTAAACAAATTTAATCGAACTTAATTTACTGACTATTAGATGTTTATATTTTTGTCATGTAGTTAGTCAAATTTATTAACCTTAAAACTTGGCGGAACGATATATTGTTCTGGATAGTAACCTTCTTCCAAAAGCCATTTTGCAATTTTGTCGTTAGAAACTTTTTTAAGTAATCTTTTAGTTTCTGCTGTATGTTCTTTTGGTAAACTCACTTTTTATATTTGGTTTGTCGATTTACGTCGTCGCGCTCTAAAATGGCTACTAACGGTGGCGCTTGACGAAGCCTGCTTGTGATGCGCCTGCGGCAGGCTGGTTTTGCCAAACGTTTGTTGTGTGAAGATGAATTAATTTACTTTAAAATTAAATGTATATTGCTTTATACGGTCTATATCATTTTCTAAATATGGATTCATGAATTCTGTAAACACATTGTAATTATTGTTATATGAACCATTAATTTGTTTGTTTATTGGAAATTTGATTTTTGTTATTATTTCATTATCGCAATCAGGTAAAATATCCTGTTCATTATACTCCATCTGATCGGGACTAGTATAATATGGATTTCTATGTAATTGAATCAAATACCTTCCTGAAATTATTGGAATAATCCCCAGTTTGAAACTATATTGATTATTTGAATATTCTAATTTATATTCTGGTCCTAATTCATCTTCTGATAAAATAAAACCTTTTTGAAGAATATAATTAAAATTTGACCAAACATGAGCATTCTGAGATTGATAAGATTGCGTAGAATCAGTTAATTTTGATATAAAAATGTAATTTCTATGAAAATCAAAATTTTCAAGTGTAATTTCCTGAAAATAGGGACTGTCTTTACTTGCTTCTATTATTTCAGCATTGAATTTATTTGACAAATTTATATCAACCCAAATAGTATCACCAATATTGTAACTATTTTGAACGGGATAAATCGAAACGGGATGCTCTAAGTGATATTCTCTATCACAGTGTTTTCTTTTCCATTTTTTGCTGCAAGCAAAAAATGTTATTGAACAAAGAAATAATATTAAATATTTCATAATGATAATATTAAGGGCTCAGAATATAAATCTAAGCCCTTTTTTTTTAATTAATAACCATAAGATTTAAAAAGAGTCGCAATTCCAGAAGATTGCCAAGTTCCTGTTTCTAAAACTAGTCTATCTTCATATTGTTGCATTGTTACAACATCATCATCCAACGAGCTGAATATCTGGCTGATAGTAAAGCCATAAGGGCTGTCAATTACCCCCGTAGATCCAGGCTCAAAAGTATCGTCGATTAAATCGTGCATGATACCATCTGGTATCCAGCGCCAATATCCTCCAAAACCATAGGGTTTGAATTTTTCTAAATAATCAGACCAAGAAATAGGGTTTAATATACCTGAATTATTAGTACCATATTTCATATGAGCAAATTCAGCTGAACAAAATTCTGCCCAAGATTCACACAATGCTATCCTCCCCGCATTTAAATCAGTAGGTAGCCCATAAGGAGGATTTGCTGCTCCATTGACAACTTCAGCTATTCCAAGAGTAAGCCAATAATTATTTCCAACTTTTTTTATAGTGACTAGCATGACATAATTCATGGTAGAAAATTTGAGTAACCATATCTGAATATTCATAATAATATTCATTTTCGGAGTAATTATAAGTTATATCGGGTGGAAATTGTAATAATACCTCCATTGCAATTGCAAATACAGGACTTCCTGTGACAACTAAATATAACTGAGCGAAATTTACTAAATTACTTGTATAACCTATCTGTTTAAAGATAGGAGCGCTTGCATATTTAGACAACGCATTACCACTTGTGTTTTGATTAGTAATCCACATATTAAGATTAGTGGGAGGTGCAAATATACCCGCGTTCAAACAGTATGCACGTTGTTCATAGACTGAATTTATTGCATGAGCCGCAATCCAAAAACGCTTTTGTTGTGTATTTAAATCAGCTTGTGAAGTTCCTGGATTGTTTGTGAAAAGATAATTGATATTTTCCAATGCCGAATTTTCATATTCTCCAATATTATTTCGTTCTGTAAAAAAACATTTGCCAAAAACTTTGGTGTTCCTCACTTTACCGGAGTCAAAGTTAAGATATAAAAAATAAAGCTTAATTTTAATTTTAAAAAAATGACAAAAGAGAGAAAAAAATACGACAAAGAGTATAAACTCAAAGTGGTAGAAATCAGTATTCAAAGAGGAAATGTAAAACAAGTGGCAGAAGAATACGGGATTT
>JANNWW010000224.1:0-16686 GCA_031409255.1 Crocinitomicaceae bacterium | reverse complement strand
TCTTCGATTTCGGTTTCGCCAACAGTTTTGACAACTTATACAGTTACAGGAACGCTGAATGGTTGTTCATCAGTTGCTTCAATAGATGTAAGTGTACTTACACCTCCAAGTTTAAATACAGCTCCAAATTCAAACCAATCTAATTGTGATTCACCCACAGGTTCTCTAATAGGAATTTCTGTTAGTGGAGCACCAATTTTAAGTTATGTTTGGTTAGATGCAAGTAGTAATGCTGTTGGAGTTGGTTCAAACTTAACGAATGTTTCAGCTGGAAGCTATACAGTTAGTGTCACAGATGGGAACAGTTGTAATTCTACTTTCGGACCATATACCGTTCAAAATTTCCCTAACCCTGTTGCTCCAACAATCAACTTTGTGAATAATCAACCATGTGTAAATGGAACAATTGAAGGTTCGGGAGTTGGTCAGGCTGGCTCTATCTATTCTTGGATTGGGCCAAATTCATTTACAAGTTCAAGTTCAAGTTTTGTTATTGACCCAATTAATAGTAGTTACACAGGGAATTATTGTTTAACAGTTAGTATAAATGGTTGTATGTCTTCTCCAACATGTGAATCGGTTGGTGTAAATGATCTTCCGATAATTGATCTATCGACACAAAATAACGACACAATTGCTTGTTTGAATGAAAGTTTAAATTTAACAGCTACTGGTGGAACAACATATTCTTGGACGGGTCCGAATGGCTATTCTAATTCAGGTTCAATAGTAACTATTTTAGGGACAGATACTTTACAAAATGGTTATTACGTAGTAACAGGAACGAATGGTCAGAATTGTAGCTCCCAAGATTCGATCAATATTACAGTTCTTCCAAATCCAACAATTACTATTACCACAGACGCAAGTAATACTAATTTCTATTGCTCTGGTTCGAATGCAACTTTATCTGCAACTGGCGGACAAATTTATCATTGGACAGGTCCGAATGGTTTCGATAACTACAACAACATCGTTCAAATTAACCCAATTTCGAATGCAAATACAGGGACATATTTGATCGAAGTAATTGACAGTTACGGCTGCACAAATAGCGATAGTTTCAACTTGGTTATTGGCGCCGATGATTTCAGTTCAATTTCAGGTCAAACTACACTTTGTCCGGGTCAAACACTAAATTTAGTCGCTTCTGGTGGCGATTCTTATAGTTGGTCAGGTCCGAACGCTTACACCAATTCAAGTGCGAACGTTACAATACCTAACATTCAAGTTGTTAACGAAGGAATTTATCAAGTTTTAGTGATCGACTCAAATAGCTGCGAATCTATTGATTCAGTTACTGTTTCAGTTTCATTTAATGCTGGTTGTTTAAATATTCCAGAATTGGTGACTCCAGATGGAGATGGACACAACGATGCTTGGAACATTGAAGGATTAGACGAATTCCCAGATGCTGAAGTTTCAATCTTTAATCGTTGGGGGAATTCGATTTATCAAGTAAAACCGTATGCTTCTCCCTGGACAGGTGAACCGAATGAAGGTTTAACAATTGATGGAAAATCTGGGAAAGTTCCTTTTGGAACCTATTATTATTTGATAAAATTAAATGATTCAGAGAAAACTGAATACAAAGGTTTCCTTGAATTACAATACTAATTGGCACAAAAATGAAAAAACACTTTTTATTTATATTCGCATTTTGCAGTCTCTTCAATTCATTCGCTCAACAAGACGAGCAAATGTCGTTGTATATGCAAAACCCACTCTACTTCAATCCAGCGTATGCAGGAAGTAGACAAAGTTTCTCTTTGGTTTCTCTGGCACGTTTTCAATGGCTGAACTTTGAAGGCGCCCCACAAACACAGTGGTTTAGTGCCCATACTCCACTTCCAATTGGTGGTTTAGGAGTTGGCGGACATTTTGTAAACGACAGAATTGGAAGCAGAAACAGAACAGCAGCGTTCTTAGATTTATCAGCTAGTATTCAGTTAAATAAGAAAAATCACCGTTTAGCATTTGGCGTTTCGGGTGGAGCCGATTTTTTGTCAGCCGATTTTTCGAACCTAAATGTTACAGATATAAACGACCCGTATTATGGAGCTTCGCTCAATACAACAAAACCAAATGTGGGTGCTGGAATTTACTATTATGGCGACCGACATTATATCGGAATTTCCTCTCCTCGCCTATTGGAACTAAAAATTTCGGATCCGAATGCAATTGTTTCGAACTTAAATAAAAGACATTATTTTGGTACGGCAGGATTTGTTTTTGATATCAATTCAGTTATTCAATTTAAACCAGCAACGATGGTGAAATATACTCCAAATGCACCTCTTACACTTGATGGAAACTTGAGTTTTCTGTTTTATGAAAAGTTTTGGCTTGGAGCAATGTATCGGTTCAATGAATCTGTTGGAATGAATGCTATTTTTAAGATCAAAAATGTTTTACAAGTTGGTTATGCGTTCGATTTTCCAATAAATGGTTTGCGAACTTATCAAAGCGGTTCTCATGAAGTTATATTAACTTACGACATCAATTTCAAAAAACACATTTACAATTCACCACGTTACTTTTAATATGTTAAAACGCATACTCCTAATTTCATTTTTAACGTTTTTCGCGCAAACCAACCTTTTTTCTCAAGCAAAACAACGAAAAGCTGATCTCCATTTCTCTAAATTGGAATACTATTCTGCGGCTCCAATCTATGAGGAGTTGGCTGAAAAAGCAATCTATAATAAGGGTAAGTTTAACTGGGAAAATGTTCGAAAAGCTGCCTATTCCAATAAAGCTGTTTTTCAATTCAATAAAGCCAAATATTACTTTAGTAAACTACACGAAACCAATAGATTAACAGAATTAGATTTTGTAGAATACATTGATTTGTTGCGTACAGTTGGAAATTATGAAACAGCAGACTTGCTATTAACAGACGCAAATGGAGTGTATCCTCGAAATAATTTTGTTCAATTATTAAAAGATAAAAATTCAAAATTTGATTTTTTATTAACCGATTCTGCAACATACTATATTAATGCTTTAGCTATTAATTCAGATGTTGGAGATTTCTGTCCAGCATTCTACGAAAAAGGGATCATATATATGTCGAAAGCTAAAAATGCAGGTTTTTTAAATACGCGTTACGGCTGGGATAATAGTTTTTTCATCAATATGCTTTACTCTTCTTATGATGCAGATTCGACTTTAAATAATGGAAAAGTGGTGAAAGATGCTTTCTTTTCACGTGCGCACGACGGACCGGTTTCTTTTACCAAAGAAGGAACTAAAATGGTGATTACAAAAAATACATTGGAGAAAAAAAACGGAAACGATGTGGTTGTTTTAGCAATCTATTTTTCCGAAAAATTAAACGGAGAATGGAGTGAACTTAAACCTTTCGCTCATAATAATCCAACTTACAATGTTGGACATGCTTGCTTTTCTGCTGATGGCAATAGAATCTATTTTGCGAGCGATCAGCCTGGAGGTGCAGGTGGTGCCGATTTGTATTACAGCGATTTTAGTGGAGGAAGTTGGACTTCACCAACTAATTTAGGTTCAAATGTGAATACAGATCAAGATGATTTATTTCCATATGTGACAGATAAATCATTGTATTTTTCTTCAAAAGGTCATTTTGGAATTGGCGGATTAGATGTTTTTTACACCGATTTAGGTTTAAATGGAAAAATAAATAATTTAGGCTATCCGATTAATACTTCATTCGACGATTTCGGAATTATTGCAATGCCAGATGGCAAAAATGGTTTCCTTTCATCTAACCGAGGAGATTTTATTGACCGAATTTATGAATGGGAACGAAAAGATCCGATTGTGAATTTTGAAGGAAATCTATTTGCTGAATATATTCCTATCGAAGCAATTCCAAATCACTGGGTAGTTATGACCGATGAAACTGCTGGTACGAAAGACACTTTAGTAGTAGATTCATTGGGACAATTTAGTTCGTCCCTGATTTTCAAGCATATCTACTCTTTTCATTCAGAAAAAGAATTCTTTCAACTCAAAGAATCTCTCTTTATTACAACTGCAAATTGTGTAAAAGACAGCACATTAAGAGGCGATTTGTATTTGATTCCAACAACAATTATGGTTTCTTTGAAAGTAGTTGAAAAGGGCACAAATAATATTATTCCGTATGCGAAAACCACAATTAAAGGTCTAACAGCAAAAATGGATACGATTTTAACGACAGATAAAGAAGGAATTGTCACTATTCGCGTAGATCGTAATTCGGATTATGCTGTTCAAGCAACAAAACGAGGTTATATGGACGATAACACGCAATTTCAGACAGATAATTATGGCGACAAGGTTATTCAATTAACCCTTCAGCTTCCATTAATTAAGAAAGGTGATAAGTTCAAGCTCGAAAACATTTTCTACGACTACAATAAGTATACTCTTCGTCCGGAAAGTGCAGAATCGCTTGATCGTTTGGCCGTATTCATTTTGGAAAACAAATTAAGAGTTGAACTTGCCTCTCATACAGATGCACGCGGAAAGGCTCCATCAAATCAAGTTCTTTCTCAAAACAGAGCGCAAAGTTGTGTAGACTATTTAATTAAAAAAGGTGTACCAAAAGCATGGATTGTTGCAAAAGGATATGGCGAAGCTCAATTAATTAATCAATGTAAGGACGGTGTTACTTGTTCTGAATCAGATCATCAGGCAAATAGACGAACAGAAATTAAGATTCTTTAAAGCTAAGTTCAATTAAATACTGATAGTTTTCGATTTATAAATACTGTTTAAACAAACAAAGAGGTAGTAAAAACTACCTCTTGTTTAAAATGAAAAGGACTTACCTAAAACTACTAAAACTATAATCTACTCATCAATACTACTACTATATTGACCATACTTAATCCCCTAATTCATTAACTTAAATTTCTTTGCAAATATATATTTTGTTAAATCGATTGGTTTTTTTTTAGCGTTAATAAACGTTAGCAGTTTCTCTTTTTATATACTATAAACATTAGTTTTTAAAAATTAAACAACTGATTTTTAAAGTTTTAAAAAAAAATAGTTAAAATCATTAAATTCTAAAAAAAATGTTTGTTTCAATATGAAATTCATTGCAAATACTGGAAAACATAAAGTTCAAATCTTCAATGGATTACTTGGCAAGACTGCGCTTTATCATTTGTAAGGTTTTCAACTGTACTGAACCTTCTCAGAAAACCGGAGTATAAGTTAAGCTATATTGCAAGGGGTTACAAAAGCGAAGTATTATGGCAGAAGAAAGAAAAAGTACGACAAAGAATTTAAGTTAAAAGTTGTCGAGATAAGCTTCACAAGAGGCAATGTAAAAGATGTAGCAGAAGAGTATGGAATAGAAGCTCAACAACTTTCTATTTGGCGTCATCAATACAAAAACCACAAAGAAGTTGCTTTTCCTGGGAATGAGAACAAAAAACAAACCGAAGAAGAGAAGAAAGTAGCAAAGTTAGAGCGCGAACTTCGTGATATGACTATGGAAAGGGACATCTTAAAAAAGGCGATCATCATCTTCTCTAAAGCGATAAGAAGAAAAAGCACTGCTTTTGATGAAGTGTGGATTTCGTTCGATTCATGCTAAAAAGTTCAAAGTCACAACGGATTCGTCCTATAAATATCCTGTCGCAGAGAACATTCTAGACAGAGATTTTACTGCAACAAGACCTGTAAAAAATGGGTCTCAGA
This sequence comes from Crocinitomicaceae bacterium, assembly GCA_031409255.1. Classification (GTDB taxonomy): domain Bacteria; phylum Bacteroidota; class Bacteroidia; order Flavobacteriales_D; family Crocinitomicaceae; genus Fluviicola. The sequence goes on along the minus strand of JANNWW010000224.1, from coordinate 11,010 downwards.
CCTCATGTATAACTCAACAAAAGAAGGTTGGTTGTATTTAACGGTCATCCCTGAATTATACGACAGGAAAGAAATTGGCTGGGCAATGAGCGATAACATGACCGCTCATGACACGGTGATTGTAGCTTGGAGAATGGCTAAGAATAACAGACCAATTATTGATGAATTACTCTTTCATTCAGACCGTGGAATCCAATATGCCTGCAATGAATTTAAGCAAACCATCAATCACCCTTTGATAACTCAAAGTATGAGTCGAAAAGGAAACTGTTGGGACAATATTGTAGCGGAAAGTTTTTTCAAATCACTCAAAAAAGAATGCGTTTACAGAAACAAATATCTGACTAGAAAAGAAGCTGAAATGTCCGTGTTTCAATGGATGGAAGGGTGGAATAATACGAATCGAATCCACAGTGCACTAAAACAAAAATCGATTCAAATGTTTAACAATCAAAAAAATAATCAGACCTTAGCCGCATAGCTTAAATTGGTCTCCGGAATTTGTGGACAAGTCCTTTTAATCTTGACTTCAAAATTAATGTTTATTCATGTATAATTCTTGTAATTCTTCCTTAGTGTAAATTTTTGTAATAACTAAATAAAAATCAGATGAATAGGGAATAATAAGTGACCCAAGACTGTCATAATTTAAATTATGAAAATGATAAAACTGTATAATACCATCCGCAAGAAAATTAACGTCAATCATTCCTTCCGTTAGGTAAATTGATTGTAAAAATTGACTTTGCTGATTTAAATTGAATTCTGCAGAATTTGATTGAATTTCTGTAAAACAAATTATTTCATCATTTTTTGTTCCTTGAAAAATAGCATTTTCCCATCGTTGCCTTTGTGTATATAAATGGGTATTACTTTGCGCGAACGTTTGAGCAGCAAGCAACATAAATAGTAAGAGTAATCTCATAGTTTATAATTTTATAAATGATTTTATATCCAATTGATTGTTTTGTATAACATAGACCAAATAATGTCCGTTATCAAATTCAGAAATATCAATACTTTTTTTCTGAAATCCATTTTCTTCAATTTCAAAGGAATAAATAATTTGACCATTCAGATTACTAATAGAAATCTTGGTTACATCACTATTATTCAGTTCAAAATTTAAGGTCTTGGAAGTTGGATTTGGATAAAGGAATACCTTTTCATCCATTTTTCGATTTAAAACAATCATATCTGAATTCTTTGAGGAGCCATTTAAATCTGTTTGCTTTAGCTGATAATAAGTTGTTCCAGAGCGAAGATCACTGTCTTCAAAACGATACGTTGAAAGCGTGTTTTTTGTTCCTTGTCCATCAATCGTGCCGATTTTCTCAAAAGTTAGACCATCAAAAGAGCGCAATACATCAAAATAATCGCAATCACGTTCTATTGATGTTTCCCAAATTAACGCATTAAATTCGGGCAATTCAACTGCATAAAAATCTTTGTAATCAACTCCTAGCGGAATAATTCCTGTTGCGGACCAACCAGATATTGTGAAATCACAAATACTACCTGAATTTCCATCTACCATTAAAACATATTGATTTCCAACAGTTAAACCTGTAGCAGTAACAAGACCACCAACTGCTGAACCAGGCTCAAAGCAATTGGAAACAGAAGCGAAATTTGTACAACACCCATTAACGTCCTCTGTCACATTCAACACAACTGCCTGTACCCCATTCGGACAGCTGCCAGGGCTAGTTGCAGCCACATTCGAGAAATTAAAAATTTCTGTGGTGGCACTCGCGGTAAACTGAAACCATGAGTTATTTTCAATTGATCCACAAAAAGCTGCTAACAAATTTGCTGGTATATCTGTGGTGTAAGACCCTGAAGTGTTCGCTGAAAATGATCCCGGACCTTGCGTTAATAGTGCTGGTGCAGTACAAAAATCCTGGGTTGTAGGTGTTCCACAAATACCGTTAGATTGAATGCAAATATCAAAAAAAGTGTTTTGACCAGCTGTACCTGTAGCGGAATACACTCGAACAAAATAAGTATTTCCAATCGTTAAACCATTTACTATACTTGAATTTGGATTACTGCAAACAATTGCTAAGCCTGGAGCTGTGCAACTCCCTGAAAAAACACTGTGATTCAAATCAGTTGTGGATCCCGTAACATTTGTGAGACTAATTGTGACAGATACAGCAGTTGCTACAAATGAATACCAAACATCATCATCCGCAGTACCAGCGCACCCATTTACTTGAGCAGAAGCTGTTGCAAAATTAATTGATCCTCTTGTAAAGGAACAGGGTCCTGAAGAAACAGGAACATTTATTGAACCAACACACTCATTATTTACAGGAACTTGAACAGGAGTTGAAACGCAAATCTGATAGTCACCTCCACCGTTGCCAAAATCATAAACATTAATAAAATAGGTGGCTCCTATTGCTAAGCCAGTTAAAGTTTGTGTTTCAATTCCATTTCCGCCTGTTGCATTAACACATGAACCGCCAGAAACAACAGATCCAGTGCAGTTTGAAAACACACCTATAACTGCATCAAAATTTGCGTTACCATCAACAGTAATTATGTGACTAGCATTTGTGGCTATAAATCGATACCAAACATCATCGTCAGGATTTCCCAGACCACAACCAATTCCGCCATTCGTGTTCAAATTTGGAGTTGATTCACTATCAAAATTGCAGATTACATTCGTTGGTAAAAGCTCCACAGTTGAACTACATACATCAGTTTGCCCAAAGAAACCAAAAATGCTTGATATAAATAAAAATACTAAAATAAATAAGTTCCTCATCTCGATTTTTTAATAGTCGTGTTTCAATAAATAGTAGTGAAACGTAAATAGTAATTTCACATAAATGCATTCCAAATCACCCTTTCATCAACAACTCAAGAAAATTTCTTAGCTTAAAATCTGTAACTTTATAATGACAATTGATACAAAATAAGAGTGCTTTGAGACATTTAAGTGTTATCTGACCGTTATAAAACGTTAGTGCTACCAAATTAATAATCATAATATTGTTAGTTTTATTCAATTAATTAATTGATTTTCAATATTATAAATGTACAATTTCGTTAGTTTTGAAATGAAAAATCTGAAAGCTTTTGAAGGGACATGACGTGCTTCCTACCATATGAGTGCATAGCGTTTCTCACTGATTGAACGAATATCAATTTTTTACAACATAAAAAATAAAATAAAAGCGAAAAAATTACTGGATCTGAGATTTCAACTCTTTAGACGAAAGAAATAAATCGTCTTCATTGAAGTCAAATTTCGACGAAAATTGAATAAATTAGAATTCCTTAAAATAGATGTAGTACTTTTGTGCGCGCTTTAAATTGAAAAGTGTAAGATTAATATGTCGTTTAACAATTTAAAATTAAGTTCAAATCTTTCTGAAACACTAATCAGATTAAATTACGAGCATGCAACTCCTATCCAAAAAGAAGGAATTCCGGCTGTTTTATCTGGAAAAGATGTTTTGGGAATTGCGCCAACAGGTTCGGGTAAAACTGCAAGTTATGTTCTTCCAATTTTATCCGGATTAGCCTCTGCCGAACTTAAAAACTCGCGCAATGTTTCTGTTTTAGTTTTGGTTCCAACGCGTGAATTAGCGGTTCAAGTTGCTTCGGTTTTCAAAGATTTTACAAATTCACTCGAAAATAAAGTGAAAGTTTTAGCCGTTTTTGGAGGAGTTTCCATAAATCCGCAAATGAAAGCAATGATGGGTGTTACTGTTTTAATTGCAACACCAGGACGTTTAATTGAACTCATCGAATCGAATGCAGTTAAACTTAACGTTGTAAGAACTTTGGTTTTAGACGAGGCAGATAAATTGCTCAACCAAGGTTTTCAAGATGAAATGCAAGCAATTGTAAAACATTTACCTAAAAAACGACAAAACCTACTCTATTCAGCAACACTTAACGACCAAGTTTCTGAAGTAACTTCCATTTTATTGCACGACCCATTGGTTGTAAAAATTGAAGCCGAAGAAAATTCAATTGATTTAATTTCGCAAACCGCTTTTATGGTTTCTGAAGAACGTAAAGGTCCATTACTTCGCTACTTAATTAAGTCGCGCGAGATGAAACAAGTACTTGTTTTTGTGAGTTCAACCTTCAAAGCAGACCAAGTTGTCGAAAAATTACGTAACAATAAACTAAATGCTGTAGCCATTCACAGTAAAAAAAGTATGGATCACCGAACAAAAGCTTTGCAGAATTTTAAATTAGGTAGAACACCTATTTTAGTTGCAACTGACTTAATCTCACGCGGAATTGATATTGCATATCTTCCCTACGTAATCAATTACGAACTTCCTCGTTCAGCAAAAGATTTCGTTCATAGAATAGGTCGAACTGGTAGAGCTGAACAAACAGGAGAAGCTTTCACATTGCTTACTCCAGAAGACGCACATCATTTTAAAATCATTCAAAAGAAAATTGGCAAACAAATAGATTTTGAAGAAACGGAACAATTGTCACTTCACGGATATTAATAAACAATAAGAACAATTCATATGAAACGTATTGGAGCATACAAAAAACTATTTCAAGTAGAAAACGAAATCACTTTAGCAGATTTAAAAAAAACATATAGAAAACTGGTAAAAGAATGGCATCCTGATAAATTTCAAGAAGGAGACCCATTAAAAGCGGAAGCTGAGAAAAAAAGTACCGAAATTATTGATGCTTATCATTTTCTAGTGAGCATTGCTCCCGAAACGAAAGAACAATACTTAGAAACATATACGGAAACAATTAACACCTGTGGTATTGCCGACTTTCAGCACAAAGGAATGAATTTGAAAATCACTTTCTTTAACGGTGCCGTTTACGAATACTTCGGTGTGCAAAATAACATCTATAAAAAACTTTGCCAAGCTCCTTCTCCTGAACGCTTTGCACGTCGTCATATATTCAATTCACACGTATACAGAAATGTATTGAAAGCAGAAGAGATTGAAAAAGTTTAATTTAAAACAGGAAATTAAAAAGGCGAATTAAATTGAGAGTCGAAAAAAACTTTTTTTAAAAAAAAAATAAATTTTCAGTTACTTCAATCCTTTCAAAGCTTCAGATTTCTTTGAATATTTCAAAATAAAATCTTGCGATTCCTTTTCCAATGTTTTGTAACTTTTCTTGACAATTTTAGCGTCTGCGTCGATATTATCCGAATACATTACAATTCCGGGAGCGTTTTCTTGTATCAACAAACGTAAAAATCTGAATTCTACGTTCGAAGAATGAGCCGAAATTTCTTTTTCCAACAAATCTTTTCCGCGAGAGAAAACATTCCATTTCGACCAAGGTGCAAACTCAAATTGAGCAGATTTCATTACAAAAACACCAATAAATGCACGTGTTTCAGATGTAGAACTTAATTTCTTTAAACTTTTAATTTGAGCAGCAATTGTAGTTTCACTCTCTGAAGACAAATCAGTATAAACAGATTTCCTGTTAAAACTCATTAACACAAACGCAAACATAATAGCTACAAATAGACAAATTCTTCTCATAATCTCTAAACGTTCAATTCTTTTAATTGTTCAAAGGTCGTATATTTGTTCTTATGTTCGTCGAAATAAATCCATATAATATTGACTCGCGTTTAATTCAAATGGCTGTTGACTGTTTAAAGAAAGGCGAACTAATCATTTTCCCAACAGATACAGTTTATGCAATTGGATGCGATATTCGTAATAAAAAAGCGGTTAACGAATTGGCGAAGTGGAAAAACACAAAGCTTTCAAAAACAAACTTCTCCTTTATTTGCGCAGATTTGAGCGAAGTAGCTGATTATGTTAAACAATTAGACCGATCAACTTTTCGATTATTAAAACAACATTTACCCGGTCCGTTTACCTTTATTTTAGATGCAACAAATGAAGTTTCAAAATTATTTGATGTAAGTAAAAAAGAAATTGGAATCAGAATTCCTAACAACCCAATTATTTTAGAAATTGTAAAAGCATTGGGTAATCCTATAACAACAACTTCTCTTCACGATTCAGAAGATCAAATTACCGATTACTTTACCGATCCAACTGCATTATATGAACGTTATGAAGACGAAGTAGGAATGATTATCGATGGCGGAATTGGAAATTTGGAGGCTTCAACGGTTGTTAACTGTGTTGGTGGCGAAATGGAAATTATTCGACAAGGAATTGGAATTATCGAGATATGATTGTAATCATTGATTGCGGAAGCACAAAAGTTCCATTACTTGAGGAAATGGTCTACGAATTTGAAGACACTGAAACTGTTTTGTTATCAGATTTTCAAATTAATGATTATGTTAACGCTTTGGGGTATATTATTTCTGGAGCGCCCATATTAATTACAGAAAAACATCCTCAACCATTTTTAGATCAGTTTGAATGGTTGAAAACAATTGAAAAACCCGTTTTAGGAATTTGTTTCGGACATCAGATGATGGGAATGACTTTTGAAGCTTTTCCAAATCGACAAAAAGAAGACCGCGATTGGCAAACAGTTGAAATTATTGCTGATTGCTTGCTTTTTAATAAAATGGCAAGCGAAATAGATTTCATGGAAGATCATTGTGAATGCATTTCAATTCCCAGAGGTTTCATTCACGTTGGCGTGTCTGATTCTTGTATAAATGAAGCAATGATGCACGAAACGAAACCTCTTTTTGGTGTTCAATTTCATCCTGAAGTTTCTGGAAATAGTGGTGCGTTACTGATTGAAAATTTTGTAAACATCTGTCATTCAACTGAAAACAAATGAGTTGGTTCAAAAATCTGTTCGGAAAAGAAGAAAATAAAAAATCGGAAGTTCAAAAAGCAAACATCAAATTTGCACATTTAAATTATCCCCCTAAAATTATTCTAGCTTGGATAAAATCACTTGAAGGAAATCGGGAAATTGGAATCTTTTTACTCGAAAATGGTTTCGAAGAATTGTACCACACCCATCAAGCACTTTTATTGAATCAGACTGCTCGAAAATGGCTTTTGAAAAGTGGTTATCCACATTTAATGGCTTTTGTAAATGGTTCAGAAGGAAATGAATCTGCCCAAAGATGGTTAGATGTGCATGGATTCGAAATCTTATTGCACGGAGCAAAAGCTATAGACGATGATTTAGAAAGTTTTAAATGGTTAAATGTTCATACAGATCCATTGATTTTTCAATTAATAAAACAAATAAAAGTAGTGAAAGACGAAATTGAGTTCAATCACAACGACATGTATACATTTGGAAAAGACTATTGAAATGATTCGTTTTGCAACTAAAAATGACGTGCCTGAAATTCAAAAATTAGCACGAATTACATGGATGAATACCTATCTTGGAATTATTTCTACAGAACAAATTGAGTTCATGTTGGAAAAAATGTATTCAACCGAAAAATTAACTCAAGCAATTGAAACAGAAAAATTTGACTTTCTAGTATTTGAAGCTGAAAACAACTTACAAGGCTTTTGCAGTATTGAACACTTTTATCAGCAGAAAAATAGTACACGTATTCACAAACTATATATTCTTCCGGAAGCGCAAGGAAAAAAAATTGGAAAACAACTTTTAGATAAAACAAGTAGTTTGGCAATTGAGAATAAAAGTGAACTTATAAATCTGAATGTCAATAAACACAATTCAGGTGTTCAATTTTATCAAAAAAATGGTTTTGAAATTTTCAAAGAAGAAGTTATCGATATCGGAAATGGATTTGTAATGGACGACTTCATCATGACGAAAAGACTATAAACCTGAACAAGTAAATTAATTTACTTTTTAATTTACATTTTGCCTTTTCATTTATTTCGTTAAACCATTTGCTTTCAAGCATTTCTTTACTTTACGTTCATGCTTAGTACGATCTTCTGGTGTTGTAGCCGGATTTATGGTTATTTCCTTGCATTTTGTATCAACATATTCCCAACGCGCCATTAACTTTTCTTCTTGCGCAGTTGTCAATTTTTTCTCAAATGCATCAGTAATAGAATCGTTTCGAACAATGCAGTCGCAAAATTCCCATTGCTCACCATATTTTTCTTCAATTTTGGCTTTCACACTTTCAACTTCAGCTGTTTTAGATAGAATGGTATCTTTTTTAATTGGCGCTGTAATATCTTCTGGAATTGAATCTTTCAGAGATTTATCAATCTTAGAAGTAGAATTCGAATTACTATCGCCACAACTTGAAACGAAAAGAAGAAGGCAGATTGCTAGAATTGATTTATACATTTTTCAAAATTTTAATCTAAAATACAAATTATAATTAGAATACGAGTTATTGCGGGTTCAATTTTATTTTCATTATGAAAACTACATTTCCGGAAATGGAATCAATTCAATTGTATATGGATATGAATTATTGATTGGAACAAGAATAATTTTTGTTCTACTCAATTGTTTCACCTTAAATTTTCGTTCTTTTGAACCTGAAATAAACGAAAACTGGTTTTTATCACAGTCTAAATAAAAAGTCATTTTTTTTCCAGGAATTTCTCCAATATCTTTTAAAATATAGAGATACATATTGTTATTTGAATGAAAAACAATGACTTGCTTATATTTCTCTTGCGCAGGAGTGTAATCTCTTTTTCCAACAAGCATTTTATTTACCAACCAAACTTTAGACGAATTGTCATGTAAAAAAATATCTTTTCTTACCTTTTGCTCTGAATTTATTGAGCAAGATGAAAATAATATTAAACTCAAGACTAGAATTATTCGCTCCATATTAAAATAACATGTTGTTTCTAATCAATATTTTCTTGATTTCAACACCCATAGAATCAATGAATTCCGTTTTAATTTTACGCGGTACATCTTCGTCAATTTCTTCACAATGAATGTATTCATATTTTCCATTTTTCCACTGGAATAAACAATTGTAATAAGTCAGTGAATTATTAATATTATCTGGAAAACGGAGAATTAAATCATCGTAACCAGTTCCTGATTTACGTTGTTCAATTATATTTCCATTAAAGCCGTTCAGTTTAACTAACATTCCTTTTTCACGTTGAAAAATGAGTAGCCGTCGAATTGGAAAACCATTCACTCCAGCTTTAATAAGCACTTTAAATCCATCTTTTAGTGGAATTGATGTCGACAAAGGGAAAAACGCAAAGAAATTTGGAGAACATGAAGGCCGATTAGGATCTGTATCATTTACCGCTTTTGGATCGCAAATTCGAATTTCTTTTAATAATTCAGCTTCCACATTACTCGAAAAACTATTCGCATTAAAATCAGTAGAAATAGTTGGATCAACTGGTTTAATAGTTTTATTTTTCTTATTAATTTCATCCGCTTTTTCAGGTTCATCCGTGCATGCAAACACAACAAATGAAAGTAAAGTTAATAAAAATAGATTTTTCATTGTATTCATTTTACTTGTAGTTTATTAATGAAAAACTGCTGAACTGGTTACAAAAGCTTTTGAAAATTCAAATTGATCAATTCCAGTATAAATTTTTTCTTCATCGAACCAAGAAAGCATCTTTTCTGTTGGCATATTCCCTGTTAAATCGTCTTTCGCCATTGGGCAACCGCCGTAACCTTTAATTGCGCCTTCAAAATAACGACAACCACCTTCAAACGCAGACTTAGTTAGTTCTTGAGCATTTTCTGGCAATGTATGCAAATGAGCAGATAATTCAATGGCTGAAAAGTGAGTATTCAAACTGGAAAAAATTGATTTAACGAGCGCTGGTGTAGCTGATCCAATAGTGTCTGAAAGCGAAATTCGAGCTACATCGAATCTGTTAGCTAATTTGTGCGCCCATTCACTTAATAAGTCAATCGACCAATTGTCGCCATACGGATTCCCAAATCCCATCGATAAATACACAACTAATTTTTTGTTGTAATTCGTGCAAAGTGAATCTATTGCTTCTAAACGCAGCAAAGACTCTTCAATAGTAGCATTTGTATTTCGTTCTTGAAAAGTTTCTGAAATTGAAAATGGATAGCCTAAATAATGAATTCGCTCATGTTTTATTGCAGACTCTGCTCCTCTTTCATTGGCAATAATTGCCAATAATTTTGTTTCAGACGATTCTAATCTATCTAATACTTCAGCGGTATCTTGCATTTGAGGAATTGCCTTTGGTGAAACAAAACTTCCAAAATCGAGTGTGTCAAATCCACATTTCAACAATTGATTTAAATAAGTGATTTTAGATTCAGTTGGAATCCAATCTTTGATTCCTTGCATCGCATCTCTTGGACATTCCGTTAAAAAAACTCTATCTTCCATCTTACTTTTTTATCAATGCATTATTAATTCTTTTCACCAGTTTTGGACCTTCGTAAATAAAACCGGTATACAGTTGAATCAATGAAGCCCCTGCAGCTATTTTCTCGATTGCGTCTTTCTCAGAATGAATACCTCCAACCCCAATAATTGGAAAAGAACCTCCAGACTTTTGATGCAGATAACGAATCACTTCAGTTGACCGTTTGGTCAGTGGTTTACCTGAAAGTCCGCCCATTCCTATTTTCTCAATTTCTTCGGAATCAGTTCTTAAGTTCGATCTGTCAATTGTTGTATTCGTAGCAATTACGCCTTCGATTTTTGTTTTGTTAACAATATCAATAATATCATCTAATTGTTCGTTTGTAAGGTCGGGTGCAATTTTAAGAAAAATAGGTTTTGAAGAATTCAATATTTGCCTTTCATTCATTAAGGTTGTTAAAAGTTCCAATAGTGGTTCTTTTTCTTGTAACTCGCGTAAGTTTGGTGTGTTAGGCGATGAAACATTTACTACAAAGTAATCAACAAAATCATTCAAACCTTTCATACATTTTACATAATCTGAAGTTGCTTCTTCATTTGATGTGATTTTATTTTTACCGATGTTTCCACCAATAATACAATTTGGTTTTGTGTTTTTTATACGTTCGGCAATTACTTCAAGTCCGTCGTTGTTAAATCCCATTCGATTAATAATTGCTTCATCCTTCACCAAGCGAAATAGTCTTTTCTTTGGGTTTCCGTCTTGAGGAATAGGCGTTACCGTTCCAATTTCAATG
>JANNWW010000223.1:0-74822 GCA_031409255.1 Crocinitomicaceae bacterium | reverse complement strand
CCATTGTAAACAATTCCATTATCTATTCCAATGTGATCGTAATGCGCAGTAATAACAACTATTTCTTTAGAAAGAATTGGGTCGGTTCCAGGGATAAAGGCCAATACATTAGAAGAAGTTAATCTTTCTTCGTTTTTGTTTAAAAACGCGGATGCCTTACCAATACTCGTTTTTAGTGATTTTTCTTTTCCTCTACCTAATAAAAAGCGTAGTTTTCTAGGTAAAAACTTTTTTACAGTTTCTGAATTAACAATAATAATTGTTAATTCTTTTTCCATTTTATCTCCGGCCAATCGCATAGATTTTGAGGTGAAAAAATGCTCGTAATAGCCATAAATATCTGAATAAGAACTGGCAACTAAAATAATTGCTTTTACGTTTTTAGTAATTAATCCTTTGTCTTTTAATTTTTGAACAGCTGCTCTAATGTCTGTTTTATCAACCTTATCTATAATTACCAAATCTTTGTTCACATGCGTTTGAACAGATTTAGAAGTATAAACAGGTAAATTTTCAAAGTCAAATTTTGCTTTTGAATTAGTGTAAATAAAATCTGTTTTAAAGTTTAAATCCTTTCCTAGAAAAGAAAACGTTCCGCCAGGTAGGTTTTCAATTACATCGAAATGTTGCTCGTATTCTTTCATTCCAGGAGCAAGAGCACAACCACTTTCTTTAAACGATTTGATTAAATATTCAGCTGTTTTCTTCTGGCCCAACTTTCCTGTTTCTCTTCCTTCATATTCGTCTGATGCAAGAACAGTAAGATGTGTTTTTAATTCGAGCGATGTAATAGTTTTGGCGTAAATAACTGAATAATCTGTTTTAAAATTCGTTTGAGAAAAACCAATAAACGGAATTAAAAAGAGCGAAAAAAGTACTTTTATCATAGTTGTTTATTTAAAGGTATTTTATTAATTCTTGTTAAATGACGGCCTCCTTCAAAACCCGTTTCAATAAATGCTTTTACCATTTGTAGCGCCAATTCTTCTGAAATAAATCGTGCAGGAAGAGTAAGAATATTTGCGTTATTGTGCTGACGGGCTAGCTCTGCCAACTCTTTTGTCCAACACAATGCAGCACGAATTCCTTGATGTTTGTTAACTGTCATGTTTATTCCGTTTCCACTACCACAGATAACAATTCCAAAACTTCCTTCCGTATTTTCTACATGTTCAGCTACCGGATGTCCATAATCTGCATAATCAATACTCTCGTTAGAGAAACAACCAAAATCTTTTACTTCGTAATCGAGTTCGTTTAAAAGATTAATTATTTTTGCTTTTAAATCAAAGCCAGCATGATCTGCGCCAATCGGAACTATTTTTTTCATTTTCTTTTTATAAGATTCAAATGTAAGAGATATTAACAAGTTGAACAAATGATTAACATATTGGAAATATTGATTTAGTTAAAAGCCTGTTTATAAAGACTTTTTGAAAACAGTTTGTTAACAGTAAAAGAGCAATTTTTGTTGATAGCTGTTTGAAAAAACTGAAAACTAAAACTTGTATAATTAATTAATCCGTTATATATGTTCTAATTTCTGAGATAACATGTAATAGTTAGCGTAAATTATGAGCTATTTACACACAGTTTATACCCATTAAAATTTAGTTAAGCATTAAAATTTTACGCACATTAAACAAAACACACAGCTTTGTTTAAAACTAAGTAAACTAATTGATAATGAAAGATTAACACTAAATTTTTAATGTTAATAAAACACACTAAAATGTGTGTAAAGCATTTTAGCAAATAAAAAGCAAACTTCTTATACACGAATGAACAGCTATAATAAATATAATAAAAAGGTTTTAAAATTTTTTCTTTTTTCTTTTTTTATTATTTACTGAATTGACAATTTCGACGAATATTTGGTTTTTTACATCTCAAATAGTACTTTCTACTAGACAAATGACTTTTTATCTACTCCTATTTGATGTGAATTGTAGATATAATCAAATATTTGACTAAATTTGACACAAATCGAATCCTATGACAAAGGCGAACATATTGGTTGTTGAAGATGAGTTCATCGTATCGATGGACATACAAGCAAGTTTAAAAAAATTAGGATACAACGTTATTGGTGCAGCTCCATCAGGTGAAAGAGCACTTGAAATAATGGAGAAAGACCAACCAGATCTCGTTTTAATGGACATAATGTTAAAAGGAGAAATGAACGGAATTCAAACAGCAGAAATAGTTCGTCAGCAATATGCAATTCCTGTAATTTATTTAACAGCATATGCAGATGAAGCTACGCTTTCGAAAGCAAAAGTTACAGAACCTTACGGATACATTTTAAAGCCTTTTAAAGAAATTGACTTACACACTTCCATCGAAATGGCTTTGTATAAGCACAAGAAAGAAAAGGAGGTAGAGCGGGAGCGTGAAATGTTGTATTCTATTGTTGACAATAAAGAAAAAGAAAATCAACACGATTTTATTTTCGTTAAGTCAAACAGTAAACTAGTAAAGCTTAAAATGGATGAAATCTATTTCATTGAAGCATTAAAAGATTATGTAGTAATTAACACAGGAACAACTCGCTATACCATTCATTCTACAATGAAGGAAATTGAAAGTAAGTTAGGAAACAAAGATTTTATTCGTGTTCACCGTTCGTTTATTGTTCGCTTAGATAAAATTGCCTCAATAGATTTTCCAAATTTACAGTTAGAAAACGACCGAAAATTAATTCCAATAGGCGGGTCTTACCGAGACGATTTAACGAACAGAATCAAACTTCTTTAATAACTATTAACGAGTAATTATTAAGTTGCACACTTAATAATTTATAATCAAGAATTTATAATTAACTCTAAGTCAATTGTTCTACGTTTTGTGCTAACTTCTGTAATTTTTACCCGAACAGCATCTCCAAAGCTAAAAGTTCTACTTGTTTTTTGACCAACAATTGCCATTCGTTTCTCATCGTAACCATATCTTTCTCCTGGTAATTCTTGCATTGAAACCATTCCTTCACATGCGTTTTCTGTCATTTTTACAAACAAACCAAACTCTGCTACTCCTGAAACAATACCATCGAATTCCTGACCAATTTTATCGTGCACAAAAACAACTTGGAAATATTTATTCGATTCGCGCTCTGCTTCTGTTGCTTTTCGTTCGGTTCTTGAAATTCGTTTACAAACATCTGCTAAATTAGAGCTGTATTTATGTGGTTTTTTATCTAAACATTCCTCTAAAATACGGTGAACCATCAAATCTGCATAACGGCGAATTGGGGAAGTAAAATGGGTGTAATGTTCAAACGCTAAACCATAATGACCAATGTTATCTACCTCATATGTTGCTTTCGCCATGCTGCGAATTGCCATTTGTTGAATTATACTGAATTCGTTTTTTAACTGAATATCTGTCAATAATTTATTGATGCTTTGCGCAGCTTTATCCGGACTGGTGAATTCTAATTTGTAGCCAAATTTATGAACAAATTGATTAAATAAAGCAATTTTTTCTGGGTCTGGCAAGTCGTGAACACGATAAACAAACGGAACCGGATCTTGACCTTGTTTAGGAACTCCAACTCGAATTGCAACCCGTTTGTTCGCTAAAAGCATAAATTCCTCAATTAACTGGTTTGCATCTTTTGATACCTTAATTGTAATTCCAATTGGTTCTTTCTTTTCATCTAATTTGAAACGAATTTCTTCAGAATTGATCATTAATGCACCTTTTTTAAAACGCTCTTTTCGGTATATTTTTGCTATTTTATCTAAGAGTAAAACCTCTTTTTTGTAGGGTCCATCACCTCCCTCAATCATCGCTTGTGCATCTTCGTATGCAAATCTGTGGTTGGAATGAATAACTGTTTTACCAAACCATTCTTTGAAAATTTTACCGGTTTCATCTATCTCAAAAACAGCTGAAAAAGTAAATTTTTCTTCAAGAGGACGCAAAGAGCAAACCATATTCGATAATTGCTCAGGCAACATTGGAATAACTCTATCTACCAAATAAACAGAGTTTCCACGCTTTAGAGCTTCTTTATCAAGTGCAGAATTAGGACGAACGTAATGGCTTACGTCAGCAATGTGCACGCCCACTTCTAAATTTCCGTTATCTAAATACTGAATAGAAAGCGCATCATCGAAATCTTTTGCATCAACAGGATCTATTGTAAAAGTGAGAATATCTCTAAAATCTCTTCGAATTGCAACCTCTTTTGGGTCTAACTCCATTGTTACAAGCTCGGCTTCAGACATTACAGCAGAATCGAATTCTATTGGAATTCCTTGATTCACTAAAATAGAGTACATTTCATTGTCGTGAAGCGAATTTCCACCAAGCGTTTGAATTACTTCACCAAATGGTTTTTCGGCATTTTTTGGCCAAACAGTGATTTTAACCAATGCTTTATCGCCGTGTTTTGCTCCATTCAATTTTTCGTTAGGAATTTGTATTTCAATTCCTGTTTTTGTATTGTCTGGAAGTAAAACAGCATATTTATCCATTTTCTTTATTACGCCAACAAATTGTGTTCGTTCGCGAGAAACAACTTCAATAATTCTTCCTTCTCTGCGCGTTTTTCCTTCTTTTGTAACAATTACTTTTACTAAATCTCCATGAATAGCATTACCAATCATGTGAGGAGGAACGAAAATGTCTATTTCCTTTTTACTAACGAGCACGAAACCAGCGCCAGATCTAGAAATTTCTAATTCTCCCTCAATCGCATCTTTTATTCCACCTAATTGATAGGCCTCGTGTCCTTTTTGAATAAGAAATTTTTCTTTGCACAAATCTCTCAAAACACCCACAACTAATTTTCTGGTTTCAGAATCATTGATGTTGAGCAAAGAGCAAACTTGTTTATAATTTAAAACCGCACCTTCGTGTTGATGAAACAATTTACGCACAATGTGAAAAATTCCGTGTTTGAGTTTGCTTGAACCGCTGTCTTTTTTCTTAAAGTTTGAGTTTTTGTTTTTGTGCATAGTTTGAGTATATGTTCAAAAATACGCTTTCTAAAACTTCTATCAATTCATGGAAGAAAAGAAATAGTTTATTTAACGATTTTGTAAATTAAAATTAGCTATAATCATTCTAATTAGCAGAGAAAACTCAACAAAAAGTAACTTTCATTTGCTATAATTAAAATTCACACGTATTTTTATACTGTAATAACAATTTCACTCATGAATAAACGAATCGAAGAGGCACTAAACGATCAGATTGAAAAAGAATCTTCATCGTCTCAATATTATTTAGCAATGGCCTCTTGGGCTGAAACGAATGGTTTAAACGGAACTTCAAAATTCATGTACCAACATTCAGACGAAGAACGTTTTCATATGTTGAAATTAGTGAAATTTGTAAACGAAAGAGGAGGTAAAGCTTTAATTCCTCCCGTTCCACAACCACCCGCTACTTTTGAATCACTTGAAAAAGTGTTCGAATTGTTGTTGAAACACGAATTAGATGTTACGGCAAGTATCAACAACGTTGTTGATGTTTGTTTACAAGAAAAAGATTACTCTACGCACAATTTTATGCAATGGTATGTTGCAGAGCAATTGGAAGAAGAGGCGCTAGCTCGCGGAATTTTAGATAAATTAAAATTAATTGGCGGAGACCGTGGTGCATTGTACTTTTTCGACCGAGATTTAGAAACTACGGCAACAGCTCCAAGCACTGAAGAAAAAGCATAAATTGCTGAACTGGAACTTTTTCCGTAAAATTACGTAAGGTTAGTTATGTTGTTCCGTTTATTCACTTTTGTTTTTATCGGTTTCTTGAGTTTGTTTACACAAGCTCAGGTGAGTTATCGTTTCAATAACTTTACAATTTCTGATGGTCTTTCACAAAGTAGTGTAACAGCAATTATTCAAGACAATGTAGGCACGCTTTGGGTAGGCACGCAAGACGGTTTGAACCGTTTCGACGGACAACATTTCGAAGTCTTTAATTCAGACAACACAAAAGGTCTACAGAACGGCTATATTCAATGTGCTTATGTTTCTGATAACAACGATTTGTGGTTTGGAACAACAAACGGACTAACAAAATATAACGCCAAAAAAGAGACGTTTCAAAGTTATTTATTTGGAAAAGGTTTTTACTCTTCCATTGAAAATATCGATGAGGATCTTGACGGAAATCTGTGGTTAGCGAGCAACTCTAGAGGACTAATGTTTTTTAATAAAGCGAAGAAAAAACTTGTTTTAGAAGCAAATTTTCCGAGTAAAAAACTGAATTATTTAGTTTTTGTTAGTCCCACAGAATTGTTAATTTCATCAGAAGACAAAGGAACTTTTATTTACGATATTCGAACAAAAAGAAGCAAAACGCTGCTTAAAAAAACAACAGAATTTACTTTTGAAATAACAGACGTAAAGCTTTTCTGGGAAAAGAATTTTATTGTAACATCAAATAAAGGTGTTTGGTTATACGACGCTGAAACCCAAGAATTAAAACCATTTCTAACTCAATTCGACAAAGAATGGGGTGTGCAAGAATTTTCTTCTGTTCATACAACAGAAAAAGGAGACATTTATTTAGGAACAACCTTAAAAGGTTTAATTACTTTAAAAAAAGAAAAAGGAAAATACATCACCTTCAATACACAACAAGATAACTTACAAAAGAACGGTTTACTTTACAATCAAATAAACAATCTTTATTGCGATAAAAGCGGAACTATTTGGTTAGGAACATCTCGAGGGGTGAGTTCTTTTCAACCGTTTCAACAAGGATTTTTGAGTGTAGGGCCGAGTGCAAATTCTGATCAAGGATTGCGCTCCGAAAGTGTTTGGGCATTTGAAGAAGACAGTGATGCAAAAAACGTATTTGTTGTAACTGATTTTGCTGTTTCACAAATTGATCGTAAAACGGGGAAGTTTACGCATTTTGATTTTACTGGTCATGGATCAAAAAACAGTGAATCGAGTATTTTAAGTTTGTTCACCATTAATGATCAAAAATTATTGGTTGGATGTTCAGACGGATTATATGAATTGAATTTTTCTGGAAAAGAATATAAATACACTGAAATTAAATTCAAAGGAATAAAAAATCCGGCAGCATTTGAAAAAGTTTACAGAATAGAACAAGCAGATGAAAACACGTATTTTTTAGCAACAAAAGGGGGTGTTTTAAAATACGACCGTAAAAGCGGAAACTTTGAAGCTTTTGTTTACAACCCTAAAAAACCAAATGAATCTATTGGTTCGGGGGTTTGTAGGTTGGTTTTTAAATCTGAAATGAATCAGATATATTTTGCAACGTCGTCTGGCGGATTGTTTTTGCTTAAAAAAACAGGCAGTAAATGGAAAATAGTTCCCTATAAATACAACGCAAATATTTTAGAAATTTCAAAAGATTATGTGTGCAGCATTTATCAAAACAACGATAAAACACTTTGGCTCGGAACCTCTGGCTCCGGTTTATTGGAGTTAAATCTGCAAACTGGAAAAACGAAAAAATATACCCGAAAAGAAGGTTTACCCAACAACTTCGTGTATTGTATTGCAGCCGATTCGAAAAACAATTTATGGTTAAGCACAAATAAAGGTCTTTGTAAATTCAATTCCTTAACAAAAAGCAGAACTAATTTTACGGAAGTAAATGGCTTGTTGAGCAACGAATTTAACACGAATGCATTCATGTGTTCACAAACCGGTGAGCTCTTTTTTGGAGGAATTTTTGGCTATAACTCTTTTAATCCAGAAAAGTTAAATACTGAAAACGAGAACCTAGAAACACATTTTGTTAAGTTCAAATTCAAAGATAAGTGGATCAAACCAGGTGAAAAAAACGCACCTTTTGTTACAACTTTTTCTGAAACAAAACGGCTCAGTTTAAAGTATAATCAACGAAACTTTTCGATTCGTTTTGCTACATCTGATTTAGGGAATGCCAAACTAATTCAATACAAGTATACATTAAATGGCGACGAGCAAGAAGAAGTTTTTCTAGGTGGTGTAAATGAAGTGCATTTTAATTCAATTTCTCCAGGCGAATATGTTTTGGAAGTTTATGCCCGAAGAATAGATGGTTCCTGGAGCACAACACCAGCAACAATAGAATTGGAAGTTGCAAAACCATTTTGGATGAAATGGTGGTTTTGGCTAATCTCCGCTTTGATTTTATTCTTTGTTATTCGCATAATAGTGCGCAGACGTTTGTCTCAATTCAACCGCGAGCAGATTCGCCTTGAAATGAAAATTACTGCTCGAACAAAAGAAATTCGTGAACAAAACGTAAAAATTGAAGAACAAAGAAGAATTATTGAAGAAGAAAAAAACAAAGTAGAAGAACAAAGACGTCTACTTCAAATTCAGAAAGATAAAACGGAATCTGTTTTAAACAATGTGATTCCAACTGAAACCGCGAAAGATTTGGTTGCTCACGGAAAAACCCAAGCAAGAGCCTACAAAATGGTGTCTGTCATGTTTACCGATTTTGTTGGGTTTACACAAATTGCTGAAAACATGGAGCCAACAGAGTTGGTAAAAAAATTAGATGTCTACTTTACAAAGTTTGATGAAATTATTCAAAACAATAACCTCGAAAAAATAAAAACAATTGGAGACGCATACATGTGTGCGGGTGGTGTTCCGGTTAGAAACAGCTCAAACCCTTGGGACTCAACCCTTGCAGCACTTCAAATTCAAGATTACATTCAAAAACTAAAATTTGAAGCCATTGCCGATGAAAAAGAATATTGGGAATTGCGAATAGGAATCAACACAGGCGAAGTAACTGCAGGCGTAATTGGTAGTACGCGTTTGGCATATGACATTTGGGGTTCAACTGTAAACCATGCACAACGAATGGAAAACATGGGTGACCCCGGAAAAGTGAATGTTTCTGGAGCAACATTCCAATTAATTGAGCCGTATTTTGATTGCACCTACCGCGGAAAAGTAAAATCGAAAAGTAAGGGAATGATTGACATGTTTACTGTTGATCGAATTAAACCCGAGCTGTCTGTAGACGGAGAAGGACTTTATCCCAACGACCGTTTCCATCAAATCGTAAACCTACATTTATACAGTAGTATTAATTACTATAAAGCGGAAAAACATATCATAAAAGTGTTGAAAAAAGGTCTTGATAAGCGTTTACATTACCATTGTATTGAACATACACAAGATGTGGTTCGTGCTGTTGAACGCTACGCTCTAATGGAAGGAGTTACAGATGAGGGCTTGTTTTTACTCAAGTCGGCTGCAACCTATCATGACGCCGGATTTGTTGAAAATTATGAACACAACGAGCCTATTGGCGCTCGAATGGCGCAAGATATTTTACCAGAATATGGCTACACACAAGCAGATATTGACCGAATTAAAGAATTAATATTCGTTACTGAAATTCCGCACAGCCCTAAAAATTTATTAGAAGAGATAATTTGTGATGCTGATTTGGATTATCTCGGAAGAGATGATTTTCATATTATTGCAGACCGATTACGAAAAGAACTAAAAGAACACGGAAAAATTAATTCTGACCGTTTTTGGGATGAACTTCAAGTAAAATTTCTTTCCGCACACAAATATTTCACAGCAACTGCACACACAAGCAGAGAAGAAAAAAAACAGAAAAATTTATTAGAAGTTATTGCTCGGCTAGAGCGAAATGAATACGAAGATTAACAATGAAAAAACTTTTTCTATTTGTCTTATCTATTCATTGTTGTTGTTGTTTAATTTCTCAAACAATTGTTGAATATCAAATTAAATTAGAGCCGATTTCAATTTCTGATTTTTTTGGAGTTCATTCTTTTACATTAGGTGTTTCTGAAGATGAGGTGTTAATTGTGGGTGGACGATTAGACGGACTTCACCGCCGACAACCATTTGCAAGTTTCGATTCTGCTGGTCACAACAATCAATTAATAGTACTGAACCTGCAAACAAAGCAAGTATGGAAAGAAGACATTAATCACTTAGAAGCTAATTTATACAATCAACTCAAAGCAACAAATCATAACTCTACGCAAGTAGCAGATTCACTTTTTGTTGTGGGGGGCTATGGAATAAATGAACAAACAAGCGAACACATTACCTTTCCATTTGCATTAAAGTTTTCTGTTCGAAATGTAATAGAAGCGGTTAAAAATAAACGTACTTCAAACGCCTTTTTTGTACAAGTAAAAGAAGAGCGGTTAGCGGTTACTGGCGGACAGTTGAAACAACTAAACGAACGGTTTTTTCTAGTAGGAGGTCACCGATTTGATGGCGCCTACAATCCGATTGATAGACCAACTTTCGTTCAAAAATATACAAATGGGTATATTGAATTTGACTGGAAGGATGCAAAACCGCAAATTTTGAATGAATTTAAAGATTCCACACTTCTGCATGTGCGCGATTATAATTTATTAAAAATACCGAACGGTCCTGAAGACGCATATTTATTAGCACTAAGTGGTGTTTTTCAATACGGTTTAGAGCTTCCCTTTTTAGAAGCTAGAAGAATTAGTTCGAAAGGAAAAGTGTTTGAAGTTCGAAATTTTAAGCAATATTACAACCATTACGAATGCGCCGATTTAATTATTTACGATTCTATTTCCCAAACTGCTAATGCTTTTTTGTTTGGTGGAATTTCTCAGTATTATGACAGTTTAGGAACTTTAGTTCAAGACAACAGTGTGCCTTTTACAAATGCAATTTCGCGCTTAGCAATTTTTTCTGATTCTACTTGTTTTGAATATTTACAAGCAACAAAAATGCCCGCACTTTTGGGTTCGGGCGCACAATTTGTTCAAAACAGAAACATTAATTGGAGAAACGATTATTTCTTATGGAATCCGAATGGGGCTGAAACCATAGATTTGGGTTATATAATTGGTGGAATTGAAAGTACAAAACAAAACATCTTTTGGATTAACGACGAAGACCAGAGCAAGGCTTCTTCAGTAATTTATAAGGTTTCATTGTTTCAAAGTTCAGAATTGCAGGTAAAAAGCGTGTATTCGAACGCCAAAATTCAGGTTAGTTGTAAGAAAGAAGCTTGTCCGGTTTGGTACAATAAAAACAGAATGCGTTATTTCGTTTATGCAAGCACTCCTAAGGCAACAAACTTAAATTTTACCCTTTCAAATGAGCAGGGAAAAGTGATAAAAACCGAGCTTATTTCTTTGCCCGCAGGAACGTTCAGGTGGAACCAACAAGTTCCCAAAAAGGAAGGATTCTACAAAATTGAAGTTGGTATACCAAACGTTTCGCGTTCGGTTTGGCGGCAATATTTGCGGGTGGAAGAAGAATAAATTCGAATAAAAAAAGCTGTTTCGTAAATGAAACAGCTTTAAAAGTATAAATGAGTTGTTTTTTTATCCAAATAATACGCTTGCGCCATATTTACTTTCCACTGGGTTTACAATTAGAGTAGGAATTTGAGCGTCGTTAGTTAATATAAATTGTTCATGATTTGCTGAAATAACACCTAACATGTTGTTGCGGTTTAAGTTCATAATTGCAATTAAATCTGCTTCACACTGAACAGCGTGTTTTACCACTTCTTTTTCAAAACTTCCACCCTTGGCTACTTTTGTAGTAACCTCTACTCCGCGCTCATGGAAAAACTTTACTGCAAACTGAATATTTACGCGCACTTGGCGCTTTAAAAACTCATCAGTTTCATCAGGAGTAATTAAATGCACACGCGACTTAAAGTAAGTTGCAATATTTGCAACATATGCCAATTTTTGTTTTGTTTCTTTATTTAAATCTAGCGGAACAACAATATCATCGTATCCCGTTTCTTTAATTGGTTTCTCTTGAACAACAATAAAAGGAATAGTAGAGTGTGTAATTACTTTGAGAGCATGCGAACCGGTAATGTGCTGCCAACCGTGCTGTCCGTGCGTGCCCATAAATATTAGTTCGGCATGAACTTCAGAAGCAAAATCGCCAATATCATCAAAAATATTTCCTACACGAACTGTTGGAACAATTTTCGCAGAATTAGCATATTTTACAACAACTTCAGCTAACTTTATTTCAGCTTCAGCACAGTTTTTATCTTTTGCAACAACATGTAATAAATAAATTGTTGCATCTGATCTGCTTGCTGTGTTTATGGCGTGAAGTAGAGCGTTGTCTGCAACAGCAGTAAAATCGTGGGGTACAAGGATGTTTTTGTTGCTCATTTTTAGTGTTTTTAGTTTGTGCAAAAGTAATAAATGTAGTAGTATCTGCTGCTAACAATTGCTGTGTAAAATTAAAAAAACAATGCGAATAATTCAACTCCGCTAATTTTTTACCATTTTTGTGGAAAGTTAGCTCAAAACTTTAGACTCACACGATGCCGATAATTGGAAAATTAGTAAAGAAAACCACCGAGTTTTCAGCGAAAAGAACTGTCCACAAAGGGCTCCATTTTCGCTACCAATTAAAAGTGCTACGGAAAATAATTAAATACGCTTCAAAAACTGAGTTCGGACAACATTACGACTTTCAAGATTTGATTCTACATGAAAATTGTATTGAAGAATTTCAAAAAAGAGTTCCTATAAGCGATTACGACAGTTTTTTTGAAGAATGGCTTCACAGATCTGTTGAGGGTGAAAAAAATATTGCTTGGCCAGGAGCAATTAAATATTTTGCGTTATCGTCAGGTACAACAGGTTCACCCAGTAAGCGAATTCCTGTAACCAAGCAAATGATTCGTTCTTTTCAGCGCACTTCAATTAAACAATTTACGTCAACAGGAATGCTCAATTTATCGGACGGGTTTTATCAAAAGTCGTTTTTAGCAGTTGGTGGAAGTTCGAAATTAGAAAAAATAGGCAAACGAATTGAAGGAGATTTATCCGGAATTCTAAAAAAACATACCTCAATTGTTCTTTCTCCTATCACAAAACCAGACACAGAAACCGCGGCTATTAAAAATTGGAACGAAAAGCTAGAAAGAATGGTAGAAATGGCTCCACGCTGGGATATTTCTACAATTGCCGGAATTCCGAGCTGGTGCATTATGCTCATGGAAAAAATTGTGGAACGTTATCAAGTAGAAACAATTCACGACATTTGGCCAAACCTCGAACTCTATTGTTTTGGAGGAGTTTACATTGAACCGTATTTAGCTCGCTTCCAAAAAGTGTGTGGAAAAAAAGTACATATTTTAAACACCTATTTAGCTTCTGAGGGTTACTTTGCTTATCAAGTCAATCCAGACGACTCGGGCATGAAATTGATACTAAACGCAGGTACATTCTTTGAATTTGTTCCCTTCGATCGTGCACATTTTGATGAAAGAGGAACCATTTTACCCAATGCAAAAACCCATACCGTTAACGAAGTTGTTGCCGGAATAGATTACGCGCTCGTTATTTCAACAAATGCTGGCTTGTGGCGCTACATGATTGGTGATTTGGTTCAATTTACCGATGTAGAAAAACGCTTAATAAAAATTTCAGGACGAATTAAACAATATTTAAGTTTGGTTGGCGAGCACTTATCTTTAGACAACATTAATGTAGCAATTCAACGAACAATTGA
This sequence comes from Crocinitomicaceae bacterium, assembly GCA_031409255.1. GTDB lineage: Bacteria > Bacteroidota > Bacteroidia > Flavobacteriales_D > Crocinitomicaceae > Fluviicola. Next base: position 61,347 of record JANNWW010000223.1, on the reverse strand, counting down.
AGAACTAAATGTTTCAATTCCAGAGTTTTGCCTTTTTGCCGACTCAAAATCACTGAATCATTCGTGGTATTTTGGAACACAAACGGAAATTAATGCCGAATTGGTCATGAAAACCGTTGATAAGCATTTGTGTGAACTCAACGACGATTACAAATCTGTTCGGAATTACGACACGCTAAAAATCCCGAAAGTTACCTGTATCCGAACAGAAGATTTTTATCAATTCATGGAAGAAAAAGGGAAGTGGGGTTCGCAAAACAAGTTTCCGCGAGTTATGACGGATAATCAGGCGACCGATTGGGTGAGTTTTTTAGCAAAATCAAAAACATAATTTGGCTTAAAAGTTGTAAGGTAAATAAAAAGTTAGACCATGAAAAACAGTTTACTAATACTCATTTTAGCAATAGTTCTTTTTGCGTGTAAAAAAGAATCGGCGGCAATAGATCAAAATCAAATTTATCAAGATTACGAAGTTGTTTACAATGATCAAACAGGAAACACTGAAATTTCTGCTTCTTTTCGTGAAAAGGATGCCTCGGGGAGAAGACTGAAGTTAAACGGAGGTGCAAAAGTTTTTTTTAATGGAAAACGAATCAGTGGAAAAAGCACTTTCACACAAAATTTAAACGGATTTATTAGTCCGATTAAAATAGAATTCACAGATAGTAAAGGAACAAAATACACCAATAATTCGTTCGGAATTAATTACATTGATGGAAATCAGAACGAGAATTTTATAAAAGGAATAAACAATTACTTTTCTTGGTATGGAGCAGCAGTTTTAGCAAATGAACGGGTAACTTTTTATGCACAAGGACAAGACGAAAATGGCGCTGCTCAATCTAACGAGCAAGTAGTTTTTCAACTAAACGCAAACGCCGTAAACCTAAATAATTCCTTTTTCAATAATTTTCAATTGGGCGCTTTTAACTATTGGTTAAAACGCGAAGAAACAAGTTATATTGGTCAATTTGCAGCTGCAGGCGGTTCTTTTAGGGTTGTGTATCGTTCGCGCGATTCGCAGGGGCAACTTTATTAATTCGGGCTTTAACCACCGCATTTGCAACAACAATTAACACGATAAAACCAGCTCCAAAATAAAAATTCCCGCCCACTTCTTTGTTTTCATTCAACAAAGGAATTGCAAGTAAAATAGTGTAAACTGGCTCCATATTGATGCTCAACGATGCTGTAAATGCGCCCAAACGCTTCACAACTTCTATCATTGACAGAAAAGCAAAAGAAGTGCAAACGATTCCCAAAAACAATAAAAGTAAAAAATCATTACTTGTCATAACAAATAACTTAGAATTGAAGGTTCCTTGAGAAATAAGTACAATACTAACAAGCACCAAGCCAATAGTAAGTTCTACTAAAGTAATAACCGAGGAAGGTGTTTCTTCAATTAGCTTGGCATTTAGAACAGAAAAAATTGCTGCAAACAACGCAGAACACAAACCAATTATTAATGCAAGAATTTCTTTTTCATTGAAATCATTCGCAATAAAATAGATTCCAAAAATCACTAAAAAACCAAAAGAAAATTCGAGTTTAGAAAAGTGTTTTTTTAATATCAACGGTTCTAACCAAGTAACATGTAAGGTTGCGGTTGAAAGACAAATAATTCCCAATGAAGCGGTTGAAAGTTCGATAGAATAATAAAAAGTTAGCCAATGCGCTGCAACAAATACACCCGTTAAACAAATCAAGGCCAATTGTTTCCCTTTTGGAAGTTTGCGTGGAAGTTTAAAGATTATTACCACAATAAATAGCGAAAGCGCAGCAATCCATAGGCGATGCCAAACAATATAAAGCGAATCTATGTGAATAAGTTTACCCAAAAGCCCTGTAAATCCCCATAAAAATATGATGAAATGCATCAGGATGTGATATCGAAATTTTGTTAGCATGCGCCAAAGTTAAACACAAATTTAGTCTATCAATTGCTAATTGAAAGTCAACAGCTATCTTTGTAAAAATAAAATTATGTCGCACATTGTAACGCTTACTGAATTTATCATGGAACGTCAGGCAGATTTTCCGGGTTCTTCAGGAGAATTGTCTCGAATTTTAAACGACATTGCAGTAGCATCCAAAATTGTTTCACGAGATGTGCGCAGGGCTGGTTTGGTAGATCACATTCTCGGAGCTCAAGGCGAAGTTAATATTCAAGGTGAAGAACAACAAAAACTAGATGTGGTAGCCGACGAACAATTCATAAAAGTATTCGAGGCCGGAGGTGAAATATGCGGAATTGCTTCTGAGGAAAACGACGATTTTTTAGCTTTCACATCAGAAAAAGCAATGAATGGAAAATATGTTGTTTTGTTCGATCCGCTTGATGGCTCTTCTAATATTGATGTAAACGTTTCTATCGGAACCATTTTTTCGATCTACAAACGCTTATCTCCGAAAGGAACACCCGCAACAATTGAAGATCTGTTGCAAAAAGGAACAGAGCAAATTGCAGCAGGATATGTTTTGTATGGTTCTTCTACTATGCTGGTTTACACAACGGGTAAAGGCGTAAACGGTTTCACGCTTGACCCTTCAATTGGTGAATATTGCCTTTCTCACCCCAACATGAAAATGCCAGAAAACGGACGAATTTATGGAATGAATGAAGGAAATGTTCACGAATGCGAACAGGGCGTAAAAGATTACGTTCTTCACTGTCAGGAAGTTCAAGCAGACGGAAAACCGTATTCAGGAAGATACATTGGTTCACTTGTAGCCGATTTTCACCGCAATTTAATTAAGGGTGGAATTTATATTTATCCAGTAACAAATCAAAGTCCGAAAGGAAAATTGCGGTTATTGTATGAGTGTAATCCATTGGCATTAATTGCTGAACAATCTGGAGGAATGGCAACGAACGGAACAGAGCGCATTTTAGACATCGTTCCAACAGAGTTACACCAACGCTGTGGTTATTTTACGGGTTCAAAAAACATGATGCTCAAAGCAATTGATTGTTTAGAGAAAGCTAGAGATAAATTTTGAAAAGACAAAAAAAGATATATTATCGCATTAATATAGAAATTGTAGTGCGTAGCATGACTTTTCTCGCTCGGAAATCAGCAAAATTTAGTGAGAGAAAACGTCAGAGATACGCCCAGAAATGGGCGTGTTCTTTGGTGTATTCAATTCACAAGGCTTTTGCTGAGCCTCCGAGCGTTGAATATTGCTAAGGTTCACGCCCTTCGTTATGTTTACTAGTCTTAAGAACCAAAGACAGATTTAAATTAAAATTATGAAAAAACTTATTTTAAGTTTAACTTTTGGTGCATTAGGCTTTTTGACTTTTGCTCAAGAATCAGATGCCAACATCTTAGGCTCTGTTGAAATTGGAGGAACAAGATATTATGTTCTTCAAGAACCCGGAACAGGTAAATATTTCAAATCTGAAATGACGAGTGTTACCGTTTTACATTACGGTGATATTGTAAAATTGGATCAACAACAAGACCCAAATGGATTTCAACAAATTAAAGATGCTTCTTTTAATAATTTATTTAAAGCAAAGGAGCAAGTTTCTGGTAATCAGAATAACGGAGTAAATTATATTGACCCAGCTATTTTGTATCGTTTACCAAAAGTTGTTAATGGAATACTTGTTTTTGAGAACAAGAAACATTTTGATGAATTGTATACATTAATAGATAACTTTTTAGTGACAAAAAAGAATATTCCAGGAAAAAAGGATGCTTTAACATCAATAGAATCTAAAATAGATAATTATAATTCTTTTAGAGAACATTTTCAAACGAAGTATCCTGATGAGGGAACAAACAATATCGGATACACTGAACTTGAAATTGAAAAAATTGAAAAAGAAGATTTTTTCAGTGATGAAATCTTAAAATTCTTTTTAAATAAGTATAGAATGGTAATTATTGAAAAAGAAGTTTTCTATTACCATGATTTTTATACAAGTTTGAAGTATAAATTAGATTTTTTAAATCAATTTCAAAGTGAAAATGAACGAATTTCACTTATTGAAAACTTTGATTTAGTTGAGGGAGGTTCTTTTTTGCCATTTAGTAAAGATGTTGATGTTCTGAGCGACATTTTATTTATTAGTAAAGATTTTGCAAAAGACACGAAACCAGGGTCAATAAATCCGAAATTTAATATTACAACTACCTATGCTTTTTTGTATCCAACTAACCCTTGTGATTATCAAAAAATTAATTTCAAAGTTATTACTTTATTGGATGGTGTACCATTACTATTAACTAATGCAAATCAAGGAGAACTTTCAGTAGGTTGGCCAGCAGTTTATTCAACCTATGGACCAAGCTATGCCCCAGGAATTCCATATAAAAACCAATATATTGAACATATTGATCTATTCCCTGGATATAAAACTATTTATTATCAATTGAACTTTGTTTACAATGGAGAAATTTATGATTTTAAGGATGGTTATTCTCCTTCTTTGTATCCAGAACAAGATGAAATTGGATACACTATCTATGCTGGTGTATGCTTAGAATCAGACGATTTAGAATCTCAATGGAATCAGTCTGGTGACTGGAAAATGTATGCGGAAATTTGGGTGTCAAATAATTGGCTTGGCAATAGAGTTGGTTCAAGAACGCATTCATGGAAAAAAAACAACAATGGCAATTGGAACCGAAAAATAGCGAGCATTGAAGCTAGAATAAATGCGAATTTGAGAGATGACAATTGTAACTATGTTCAAAATGTTAGTGATCTAGATCAAGAAAACCAAGAGCGAGTAGATGTTGTGAAATTCAAATTATTTAAAAAATACAAGGCTATAATTAATTATGACATTAATAGTAAGCATAAACTTGTAAAAGGTAGTGTAATAATTATCACTGAACTCAAAATTAACGGAATAGGATGTTAAAGAAAATTAGTAAAACATTTTTGTTTTGTTTGTTCATTCAAAATCTCGCTGCACAAAGCGGTGAGATTAGCTTGAATTATCAATATGGAATTGCGGGAAATCGATTAAGAGCGGATTATAATTCGCAAGACAAATTTTTACAAGGGAAAAGCGGGAATTTTGTAGCTTCAAATTGGTTAAATGATCATATTATTGGATTTAATTACAAACATCAATTTATTAAACGCTGGAAATTAATGTGGAATTTTGGTGTTGAACACGGTTCTTTTAATCGATTTAATAATATTGCTTTGAGTGGTGGTGTTATTTATGACGTAGTAAAACACCACGTCAATCGTATGGAATATCAGATTGGTTTAAATAAACGGTTTGAATTAAAAACCAGTAAGATTTCATTCGATTGCGGTTTTGATTTATCCTACAGAAAATATACATTCTCTCAAGGTACTAGTTCTGCTCAAGAGTATCAACCATCCTATCCGTATGGAACAGTTCAATACGAATACAATTATTATTACGAAGATTTTGGCTTTGGCTCTTCCTATAAACCAAAAACATTGAACTTAGAATTTCAATTTAACTCACACTTCCCTTTAGTTAAAAACTTTTTTTTAGACGCTGGGGCTCGTGTTGCATTAAATTATTTTGAATATCAAAATTTAAAATATGAAATAAGAAAATATGATTTAAGTGGTAACATTATATATTCCTACAGTTTTCAAACTGCTGGCGCGCCAATTTTAAAAGTTGGTAATTATATTTATCTTACAATAGGATGTTCGTATAGATTTGATTGGCAAAAAATTAAGCTTTTTAAAAAACATGAAAAAGCATAAATTATTGAATTAATTGACTATTGTAATTCGAAGATGAAATGAAAACAATTTATTTTAATGCACTTTTGTTTTGTTTATTTATTCAAAATCTCGCCGCTCAAAGTGGTGAGGTTTCTTTAAATTATCAGTATGGTATTGCAGGAAGTCGTTTACGTGCTAATAACAACTCTCAAGACAATTTTTCAGAAGGGAAAAGTGGGCTTTTAACATCATCAAATTGGTTAAATGATCATATTATTGGATTTAACTATAAACATCAATTTATTAAAAGTTGGAACGTATTGTGGAATTTCGGAATAGAAAGAGGTTCTTTCAATCGATTTAACAATATATTTGAAAACGGTATTATTTATGATGTTGTAAAATACCGTATTAACCGAATGGAATATCAGATTGGATTGATAAAACGATTTGAATTAAAAATCTCAAAAATTAATTTTGATTGCGGTTTTGATTTATCGTATCGTCAATATGAATTTTCTCGAGTGGGTTCAAACGCAAGTGAAGAATATCAGACGTCTTATCCGTATGGGACTGTTCAATACGAATATGATTTTTATTATGAAGATTTTAATTTTGGTTATTCTAAAAAACCCAAAGTTTTAAATCTAGAATTACAATTTAATTCTCATTTTCCTATCTATAAAAATTTCTATTTAGACGCAGGTGCTAGATTAGCCTTCGACTATGTTGAATATCAATATACTAATTATACAATCAATCATTACGATGCGGATGGAAATTTCTTATATTTTTATAACTTAACTTATGCCGGGGCACCAAAATTAACAAGAGGGAATTATCTTTATTTAACACTTGGTCTTTCTTATCGATTTGATTGGCAAAAGATTAAGTTGTTTAATAAATCAGATAAAGAATAAATTCATAATTGTAATTTGAAAATGAAATGAAAACAATTTATTTTAATGCACTTTTGTTTTGTTTATTTATTCAAAATCTCGCCGCTCAAAGCGGTGAGGTTTCTTTGGTGTATAATCTTGGGATTGCTGGTAGTCGTTTACGAGCTAATTATAATTCTCAGGATAAATATTCGCAAGGGAAAAGTGGAACTGTAATTGGTTCTAATTGGCTATATGACCAAGCTTTTGGAATTGAATACAAGCATCCATTTATTAAACGGTGGAATTTGTTTTGGAACTTTGGTTATGAATATGGTGTTTTCAACAGATTTAATAATATAACTGAAAGTTTCATTATTTATTATGTTGCAAATTATAAAGTGATTCGCTCAGAGTTGCAAATTGGTTTAACAAAACGATTTGAACTAAAAAAATCAAAAATTAATTTTGACTTCGGTTTTGATTTATCGTATCGTCAATATAAGTTTTCACACATTGGTGGAACTACAGGCGAATTACCGTCAACTTATCCCAATTCAACAGTTCAGTACGAATATGATAATTTTTATGAGAATAAAAACTTTGGAGATTCATACAAACCAAAAATTATGAATTTTGAATGGCATGCAAAAGCAAATTTCCCACTTGCTAAAAATGTTTATTTAAATGTAGGCGTTCGGGCAGCATTTAATTATTTTGAATACCAGTATGTAAACTATCAAATTAATCATTACGACGCTGAAGGGAATTTCTTATATTATTACAATTTAACCTCAGCTGGTGCACCAGATTTGAATGTGGGAAATTATATTCACCTAACTTTTGGTGGTTCGTATAGATTTGATTGGCAAAAGATAAGAGTGTTTAAAAACAAGGATAAAGAAGAAAAAACCGACTAAAAAGCCTCTGTTAACGTCAAATAAAAATTAGGTTTCGGATCTGCCCAACCAATATCTAAGCGCACATTTATTCGTTGTTTCTTGTCAATGAGAACACGCAAACCTGTTCCGTAGGCAACTTTTATTGTTTTTAATTCAAATGCACCAACGCGCGAAGCAACGTCTCCAACAGTAGCAAAAGCAACTAATCCGAAACGTTTCCACAAAGTTGCGCGGTATTCGCCTTGCAGCATCCACATATTTTTATCGCGGAAACGACCTTCATAAAACCCACGCATCTTTTTGGTTCCACCCAAAACTGCCATTTGATAAAAAGGAACAGTTCCATTTCCAAAACTGGCATAAATGTTTCCAGCTAAAACATGTCCCCAAGAAAATTTTTTGTAACGCGCATAGTCAAATGTCCAACGAATGTGCTCAAAACTTGCGCCCCACAATTTGCTGTCGAGTTGCAAAGCAGTTTCCAAAAACACGCCTTTTGAAGCATTGAATTGAAAATCGCGGCTATCAATCTTAAACACCAAACCCAATGTGGAAACTATTCCACCTTCGCTTCCAGGTTCTGTTTTGTTGGCCAACATTCCGTTCGGTGTTGTGCCAGTAATTTTAAAACCATCAAAAAAGTAGCGTCCACCTAAGTACCAATTTTTCTTCAATTGTTTTAAAACACTGAGTTTGACTCTTGGAAATAAAACATCGTAACGCTCTCTGCTCGAAGCTTTGACATTAGTTCCAATGCCATAATAATAAAAGTTATACTTATAATAGCCGAGTTCTCCATTCACGTTCCATTGTTCGTTTTTCAACCACAATTGAAAGGGCAAGTAAATTAAAACTTGTTTGAGTTGAGTAAAAGCCACGCCAAATTGCAAACTTGATGGGCGGGTGAAGGCACTGTCTTTTTTAAAACTAAAGGTTGCCAAACCAGCAGCTCCGCCGCCAAACTTTGTTTCTGGAGTGAAGAAAAACAAGGGCAAACCCAAAACCTTGAATCTTTTAATTTTAGAGCTGTCTTTCTTTTCAACTGGAAGCAAAACGAAAGTAGTGTCTGAACAATATGCATTCATTCCGACAAGTAGAATAAAAAAGAGGAATAAAAATTTTGTCATTTTAAGTTGGAAGAATAATACTTTTTTATTTCTTGTGGACTACAGCCCTTTTTAAACATGCGCAAAGCGGTTCCGTTTACTTTACTTACTTGAAAAAACGAATTTTTTTCATATTTACGTGCAGAAACAAGTGCTTTTTGAGGAAGAACAACAAAGTTTTTGTCTTTGATAAGTTTTGATGTCAACTCAAAATCTTCCATTATTACATATTCCTGATTGTAACCGCCAAGTTTTTTAAATAAGTCTTTGCAAATAAACAAAGTTTGGTCGCCTCCGCCTGTATAAAACCAGTTGAATCGGGTAAACGAAGCCAGAATTTTTAGCATAAAACCAGGGCTATCAAACCGATAAGCAAAGCAGCCGGCTTTTCTATTTTTTGAGAAAGATGTTTGAATGTGTAATGCAAAATTTTCAGGTGGGCGGGTATCTGCATGAACAAAAAATAAAATTTCTCCGCTTGCATTCTGAGCACCAATATTCAATTGATTAGCTCTTCCGCGAACGGCTGAAGTAAAAAACCGAACAGTGGGAAAACGCCTAACAATTTCAACAGTTTTATCACTACTTCCGCCGTCAACAACAATCATTTCTATAGAACTTTGTTCAAATGTAACGTTCGAAAAATAGGTCAACAAAGATTCAATGTTCTTTTCTTCGTTAAATGTCGGTATGATGACAGAAATTTTTTTATTCATTCAAATTCCAATCGTAATCTAAGTAAGTAATTTTCGCGTTTTCAGGAATTTTTACATCCAAAAACTGATTTAAATATTGAATTTTGGTCATTTTTTTAGATTTGAAATCCATTCCATACCAATCAAATAGCTTCGAAAGCTTTGGGTTGTTGATATCTGACAAATCATTTCGAAAAGTATCTCCCAAGAATTTTTTTGCTTGTAAAGTAAACTGTTCATCTAATTTATTAGCTGTATATGCGTGATTGTAAAGTATCGGACAAGATTTTGAAGCACAAACCAATGCAAAATGAATGCGCGCATCGTTGTATTTTTTGCGCAGTTTTTTGTGTTCTATGTTATTTAGATCAAGTATTTCATTCCCAATTTTGATAAACTTAATATCCCAAGTTGTATTTACTTTATAAATAGAACCGCCAATTTCTTTAATGCTTTTTACAGGATAATTGCGAAGAATTAATTGAATGGTAAATGCATTGTAAGCATTCATCCAAAAAGCCATTTTTTCGTTTTTAGACCAAGAAGCAGCGGGCGCATTTTCACTTAAAAGAGTTAAATAGGAATTTAATTTATTTGAATCGGCAAGAAAAGCTTTGTAGTTAACAACCCCACTTTCGGAAACGTTTTTCTGTAATAACTCATCAAAAATTTGATGAGATGGAGCTTCTTTTGCTGACAAAAAGCCAGTAAAAATAAGCGATAATAATAAAAGTGTCTTTTTCATATTAAACCAAAAGTACGTAAATTTTATCTATGCGTTTTGTTTTATATACGATCAATTGGTGTTTACAGATTTAATTTCGAGTAAACCCGACCCGAACACAATTTCACGTCCTCTTCTTCACATCTAATTATGCGGCATTCCTAATTCTTAATTTGAATACTTATCTTTACACCTATAAAAACACACAATATGTCATTCGAAAATATTCTTGTAGAACAAAACGCACACATTAAAACGATCACTATTAACCGTCCAAATCAGTTGAATGCTCTTAATAAGCAAACAATTGAAGAGTTAAACGCAGCACTTTCAGCTGCAAATGACGATTCAAATACTGGTGTGGTTATTCTTACTGGTTCAGGTGAAAAAGCATTTGTAGCTGGGGCCGACATAAAAGAATTCGCAGATTTCTCTATTAATCAGGGAAGAGAACTTGCAGCAAAAGGACAAGAATTATTGTTCACATTCATTGAAAACATGACAACTCCAGTAATTGCAGCTGTGAACGGTTTTGCATTGGGTGGAGGTTTGGAACTTGCAATGGCATCTCACATTCGTATTGCATCTAGCAACGCTAAATTAGGTTTACCCGAAGTTGGTTTAGGAGTTATTCCGGGTTATGGAGGAACTCAGCGACTTGCTCAACTCGTTGGAAAAGGAAAAGCAAACGAACTAATTTTTACTGCAGGAATGATTTCTGCTGATGAAGCACTTGTGTGGGGATTAGTAAATCACGTTACCACACCAGAAGAATTAATGAATCTTGCAAACAAAATTGCTTCCAAAATATTGAATAATTCACCCATGGCAATTGCTTCTGCCATTCGTTCGGTGAATGCTTTGTATGCAAAGGGCGGACAAGCAGGTTTCGACACAGAAATAGAAGAGTTCGGAAAATGCTTCGGAACAACAGAATTTAAAGAAGGAACAACTGCTTTTCTTGAAAAAAGAAGACCGAATTTTAGAGCATAAACCGTGAATCCAATAAAGAAATTACTAGGTCAAACAGCCGTTTACGGTTTGTCGAGCATAATCTCGCGCACCCTTAATTTCTTCTTGGTTCCTTTTTATGTTTACATTTTTCAAGACCCAAAAGATTACGGAGTAATTTCAGTTTTATATGCTTTTGTTGCATTTTTAATGGTTCTTCTCACCTTCGGAATGGAAACCGCTTATTTTCGCTTTGTTCAAGACGAAACAGATAAAGAAAAAGTTTTCCAAATGGGGTTCTTGAGTTTAATGGCCGTGAATGGGGTCTTTTTTATTGGAATCTTTTTTGCAAATAATTCCATTGCTTCGTGGATAGGAGTAGAGGAACACCCCGAATACATTACACTCTTGGGTTTAATTGTGTTAATTGACGCGGTCTCAGCACTTCCACTTGCAAAACTTCGTCAAGAAAACAAAGCCAAACGCTTTGCACTAATTCAGTTTAGCGGAATTGGTGTAAATGTGATCTTGAACCTTGTTTTACTCACTTTTTTCTTTGATAAAGCGCGCCCAGAAGAAGGTGTTTTACTTATTCTTATTGCAAATTTGATTTCCAGCTTGGTGAAACCCGTTTTGTGTTATATGGATTTCAAAAGCATTCAGTTAAAATGGGACGCAGAACTCGGAAAACGCATGCTTATTTATGCTTTTCCCTTAGTAATTGCTGGTTTTGCTGGAATCGTAAACGAAACAATAGATCGGATTTTACTGGTAAAACTAATTCCAGAAAACCAAAATGCCCTGCACGAAATAGGAATTTACAGCGCATGCTATAAAATTGCAATGCTTGTTTCTATTGTTCTTCAAGCTTATCGCTATGCAGCCGAACCCTTTTTCTTCAATCAGAAAAACAACACAGACCTAAACAAAACCTACATCAAACTCATGAATTATTTTGTAGCCTTTGTTTGTTTTATGTTTCTGTTTATTTCACTGAATATTAATGTTTTTAAATATTTTATTCCGAACGAAAAATATTGGGCTGGATTACATGTGGTTCCCATTCTGTTATTTGCAAATGTGTGTTTGGGAATTTACCTCAATCAGAGTGTGTGGTACAAACTGTCCGACAAAACGAAATACGGAGCCTATATTTCGATCATTGGCGCAGCTTTAACAACTGGTATTAATGTTTTATTTATTCCAACCTACGGATATGTTGCGGCTGCTTGGGCAACCTTAATTGTGTATGCAACCCAAATGACGCTTTCTTACTTTTGGGGACAAAAACATTACCCCATCAAATACAACCTCCGAAAGTTTACTTTATACATGGGCTCCATGTTGTTGTTTTATTTAATTGCATCAAACATCATTTTTGAAAATGTGCTTTTGAGTTTCTTAAAAAACAACGTGTTTATTGTTTTATTTGTGTTGTTGGTTCTTAAGATCGAGAATATTTCTCCGCTTGCTTTAATCAAGAAAAAGTAAATTATTTTTTAATTTCCCCCACTTTTGGCTCTATTAATTGAACGGGTTCGCGTAATAACGGCACTCCAGCAATTGCGGGTTCAGTAGAATTTTCTCCATAAACAGGTTCACATGCTACATCGCCAGCCATCATGGTTGTTGTGCAATTTTTAGAATCATCTGAGTTTAGGGCTTGTAAACTCAGTTGAATGCTTTTAGTTTTCGCTTCTTCAAAACTTAAATTATTGAGTGTGTCATTTACAAATTCATTCGATTTAAAAACCAAATCAAAAGTTTCATTCATTAGTTCGCTTTTTTGAAGGAAGAAATCAAAGTTGCCTTCCGCATCTGTTTTTTCTGTTCGAATAACCTGTCCATTTTGAATAATTTTCAACTCTGCATTCGGAATAATTTCAGAAGAACTTTTATCAGTTACTGTTCCACGAAAACGCATCGGAAATTTCAATACATTGAAAGCATGTAGCTTTTTTTCTTGAACAACGGGCGTGTCTACCTCACAAGAAACTGTTGCGCTTCCAATGAAACCAAGAACACCAAGTAAAGAAAGTGATACGCGCGCATTCCAGAGTGGAAGGTTTAAAAAGGAAACTTTCGAATCTACTTGATTTTTATTAAAAATTCCACAAACAGAACTTGTAGTTGCTTTCATGGCAGAATTTATTTCTTCCGCATTTGAATATCGAAAATCTGTTAAAGTTTTGTCACAATTACTACAATGATATCCGTTCGAGTGAACAGAAAAATCAGACAAATTCATCTTGCAAGGGAGTGTTAAAATTGGCTTTTTCATGATGTATCGTTTTTTGAAATGTAACGGATTAAATGTTTAGATATTACGACAATAATTTTATCTGTAGGAAAAATTGATTGAAAGGACTTAAAAGCCGATAATTCGTATTTTTACCACACATGAATAGCGAAGAACTCCAACTAAAACTCAGAACGCTCCCAGAAAAACCGGGAGTGTATCAGTATTTCGATAAAAATGGAGTGATTATTTATGTTGGAAAAGCGAAAAGTTTAAAAAAACGTGTTGCTTCCTATTTCAATAAAGTGCACGACCAAGGAAAAACGAATGTGCTTGTTAAACAAATAATAGACATTCAATATATTGTTGTGGGAACTGAAATGGACGCGTTGCTCCTTGAAAATAATTTGATCAAAAAGTACCAGCCGAGGTATAATATTCTTCTAAAAGACGACAAAACCTACCCCTGGATTTGTGTTAAAAAAGAAGCTTTTCCGCGGGTTTTTTCTACCCGAAAGCAAATCAAGGATGGCTCAAAATACTACGGACCATATACCAATTATAAAGTTTTAAGCACCTTGCTAGATCTGATTCGAGAACTATATCCGTTGCGCACGTGTAATTTCGATTTATCTGAAAACAAGGTAAAGGTTAGCAACTATAAAGTGTGCCTCGAATACCACATCGGAAAATGTAAAGCTCCGTGCGTTGGCAAGCAAGATCCGATCGAATATGCCGCAATGATCGATCAAATTGAAGGCGTTTTGAAAGGAAATAGTTCGGTAGTTATTCTGCAGTTAAAAGCACTCATGAATAATTTTGCAGCCGAATTTAAATTCGAAGAAGCACAAGAAGTGAAACTTCGAATTCAAACATTAGAGAAATTTCAAACAAAATCAACCATCGTTTCACCAACAATAGACAAGGTAGATGTGCTATCTTCTGTATTCGACGAAGCCGATAAAACCTATTATTTCAACTACTTGGTTGTTAACAAGGGCGCAATTATTCACGGAATGACAATTGAAGTAAAACCCAAAGTTTACGAAACAAAAGAGGAGGTTTTAGTTGCTGTTTTAATTTCAATGCGCGAACGGTTTCAGTCTGAGTCGAAAGAGATTTTAGTGGAGGAATTAATTGACTGGAAACTAGATGGTATGGAATTCTTTGTTCCACAACGGGGCGACAAAAAAGCGCTGTTAGATTTATCCATTCGCAACGCAAAGTTTTACCGAATAGAAAATCTTAAAAGAGAAAAAATTAAAGATCCTGAACGCCACACCAACCGCATTTTGGAAACAATGAAAAAAGATTTACGTTTGAAGGAATTGCCCGTTCATATTGAATGTTTCGATAACTCAAACATACAAGGCACAAACCCGGTTTCGGCATGTGTAGTATTCAAAGATGCAAAACCGAGCAAGAAAGATTACCGCCATTTTAATGTGCAAACTGTTGAGGGACCAGACGATTTTGCAACCATGCGCGAAGCAGTTTTCAGAAGATACCGCCGAATGCTGGAAGAAAATCAAACGCTTCCGCAACTCATTGTAATTGATGGAGGAAAAGGTCAGCTTAGCGCCGCTCTCGAGGCACTCGAAAAATTAGATCTCAGAGGAAAAATAGCTATTTTAGGAATTGCTAAACGATTGGAAGAATTGTTTTTTCCGGGTGATCAATTTCCGTTGTATCTCGATAAACGTTCTGAAACATTGAAAGTTATTCAACAAATGCGCGATGAAGCTCACCGTTTTGGAATTACTCATCACCGTAACCGACGATCAAAATCGGCACTAAGCAACGAATTAGAAACCATTCCTGGGGTTGGTGAGAAAACTGTTCAAGACCTAATTAAAACTTTTAAATCAGTTAAACGGGTGAAGGAACAAAGCGAAGAAAAATTAGCCGAAATAGTTGGTAAAGCAAAGGCGAAAGTTATTGTCAACCATTTCAGAATTTAAAAACCCGCTTGAACGACTCGTAAGTTTTGTGTTTAAAGATAAGCTTACACAGATAGAAAAACTCAAAGCAAAAATACTATTACATCTTGTAGGAAAGCTGAACCAAGAACAAACGAGGAGCTTGAATATCTCCTGGTCGACCCATTATTTCTGCATTCGTTAAGTTGTTTACAATTACAGAAGCTTTGTATTTCTCTTTGTATGTATAGCTAATTCGCGCGTCAAAAGCCAATTCAGCTTTTTGGTTAATCTCTTCATTTCGGTAGTTTTTAATTCCCGGAAGTATTTGATTTCCAAAAATTCCGTCTTCAAATATTTTATCAATGTTCACCATAAAAGAATTCAATCTGCCAGAGACGCCAATTCCAAACCCTTTATATTCAATTTGAAGATCTGCTTTTGCTAGGTGTTTAAATCGGTACTTAAGTATGCCAGCCGAGTCGTTCGACCATGTATCTAGGTAAGTCGAATCTGGATTAATAGCAACAGGATTCATAAATGTGTATCCAATAAGCGTTTGAATTTTCACTTTTCCAATTTCACCCTCACCAGCAACTGAAACCTCATAGCCAATAATTCTAGCGCGTTCAGCATTCTGCGCCTGAAAACCTAACCATTTCAAGATATAACCAGGAGCATTCGGATTGAAGAAATTTAATGGAATAGAATCGGGAAGGTAATTGCCAAAGGTAAATTCCATCATGTTTTTATATTCATTAATGAAGGCAGAAGCATCAATAAAACCTTTCCAGTTTTTGATTTTGATTCCTTGTTTGATTCCAAATTCTGCTGCAGTTCCAAATTCTGATTTTAAGACAGGATTCGGAAAAATAAGCAATCCGCCTACATTTGTTTGCGCGTAACGTTCGGCAATACTAGCATAGCGAACACCCTGTCCGAATGAAGCGCGCAGGTGCGTATATTTTGCAGCTTGAAAATGAATACCAGTTCTAAAGATTGGTCGAACAGGAATTTTAACCGAATCTTTTCCTAAATACACATCCGAGTCGCCCCTTAATCCATCTTGTTCAAAATATTCAGCACGAACTCCGGCAACAATATTTAAACGGTTAAAATTTCTTTCTCCTTGCGCATAAATGGCTCCGTTAAACGATTCATGATCGCCATAGAGCGTTGAACGAACCGTGTTTTTTGTTGAAGACGTTCCAGCGGTTAAAACCCAAGCCGTTTCGTTCCATGTGCGTTGAAATTGATAATCGGCATATAAAACTTGAGAATATGCGCCTTGTTCGGGGTTGTTGAAATTAAAATTATCTACAAAATAGCCACGTGTTTTTAATTGATGGCGGTTACTAAATTTATCAATGTATTTTATGGACGGATCAACTGAAACGCGAATTCCACGGAAATAAGACAATGTTGCAGCAGCATTACTTGTATCTGCACCACCCAAAGGAGAATATCCCAAAGAATCATTTTCCCAAAGAATAAAGTTTCCTTGTTTTTGAATTTGTGCGTTCCAACCGAGCATTATTTTCAAGTTCTTAACTTGTTTTGGTCGCCAGAAAACGGTTCCATTAATTCGTGCACGGTCTTCTGTTTCACCTTGGCGATAGCCCTCCGTTTTAAATCCAGCGGCACCCAAATTTAAACCAAAACGGTTGAATTGTTTTCCAAAGGATAAATCTCCTTGGTATTGCATTGGGTTTTTTGTCCACCACTTCAAAGATTCACGAATAGGATCGTCGTAAACACCAGATTGTAATTTCACAGTTAAAGTGGGGTCAATTCCCGGTTCTTTTTCAATCATTGAAACAATTCCGTTTAGCGCCCCGCTTCCATACAAAACAGAAGAGGCACCTTTAATTACTTCAATTTGTTGTGCGCTTTCAAGTGGAATTGAACTCCATTTTGCATCGCCAGCATCTGCTGTAAGTAAGGGCGTTTCGTTCCATAAAATTAGAACCCGTGAACCAGCTCCATATGAAAAACCACTTCCTCCACGAATACTTACCTGCCCATCCATTACGTATGCACCCGGTGTTTGATCTACAGCTTGTCTTAAATCTGTAATACCTTTATTTGCGATTAACTCATCGGAAATTACGTCCATGGAAACGGTAACTTCTTCCAGTTTTTGTTTTCTCCGAGAGGCAGCAACCACCACTGGTCCAATTTCTGTTGCGGAGGAAATAGCTTGTAATCCAATTTTGTTTTGAACACCAACTATCAAGTTGACCGTATCAGAAATGTAATCTGGAGAAGTGATTATTGCGATTACGCTTTCACTCACGTCCAATTTAAAAAATCCATTTTCATCTGTTATCACCCCTGAATTGGCATAACGTACGCTTGCAAAAGGAATTGTTTCTCTCGAGACTTTGTCGAAAACAGTTCCTTCAATTGCTTGTCCGTAAATATTAAGCGAAAAAAGTGCGATGATTAGCGAAAAAAGTAATGTAAAAATTTGTTTCATTATCAACTTTTTGACTAAATTCAATAGCCAATAATACAATTAATTTTGGAATACACGACACAACATCATCAAATTGGACTCACACTGTTAAGTGGTGTGGGCAGTAAGCGAGCACGTTTAATTCTAGCGCATTTTGCTGATTTAGAAGAGTTTTACCGCGAAAAAAGACTAAATATTTCATCGCTTCCTAGAGTCGATAAAAATTATGCGAGTTTTCAAAAAAGACAAGAAGTGCTTCAAAAAGCAGACGAAATATTGCAAGAACTGGAGAAAAAAAAAGCGCAAATTTTATTTTTTACTGATAAAAAGTATCCCAATCGTTTAAAGCAATGTGCAGACGCACCACTTTTACTTTATACGAAAGGAAGTTTCGACTGGGAAAAGCAAAAAATTGTTTCCATTGTAGGAACCCGAAATGCAAGTGCTTATGGGAAAAAATTAACAGAAGATTTAGTAGCAGAATTAGCTGCACACGAGGTCACAATTGTTAGTGGAATGGCATACGGAATTGATATTCTTGCTCATCAATTAGCGGTAAAGCATAAACTCGAAACATGGGGTGTTTTAGGTCACGGAATAGGAAGTCTATATCCGTCTGAACATAAAAACACAGCAATAAAAATGTTTGAAGACGGGGGCTTAATCAGTGAGTTTTTTCCAAGTCAAAAAGCAGAACCACATCATTTTCCAATGAGAAACAGAATTGTTGCTGGTTTATCTGATTGTACAATAGTTGTGGAAAGTGGAGAAAAAGGCGGATCATTAATAACTGCTAAATTGGCTTTTGATTATAACCGAGAGGTTTTTGCTTTTCCTGGAGATGTTGGCAGGCCCTATTCAAAAGGTTGTTTAAATTTAATAAAACACAATCAAGCTCAATTAATTACTTCAGCTGAAGACATAATTAAACAAATGAGTTGGAACGATGAAAAGAAAAAACAAAGCGCAATTCAAACAAAAATATTTTATGAAGCAACAGATTTAGAGCAACAAATTATTGATAAATTAAAGGAAAGTGAATTCAAATCTCTCGACAATTTAAGTTACAGTATTGATTCTCCAATCGGTAAAATTGCCGCTTCGCTTTCTCAACTCGAATTGAATGGAATTGTTCAGTGTTTGCCCGGAAGGCGCTATAAATTGAATTAACAAAAAGAGTAAGAATCTATTTTAAAGAAGTGAAAAAACAATTTTTCCAACTAATTTTTTAATTTTACAGATAAACAAAGAAAATATATTTATGAAAACAATTTTTTTTTCTCTCGCTTTTATTGCACAAATTAGTCTTTTTGGACAAACATCTACAAATTGTGCTGAAAGCAAATACGAATTCACAAAAATAAATCACTTAGAAGCAACACCAGTTGAAAGTCAGGGAAACTCAGGAACATGCTGGTCTTTTTCTTCACTTTCCTATTTTGAATCAGAATTGATTCGTTTGGGAGTTAAAAACCCAGAAGTGTTATCTGAAATGTATATTGTTCGCAAAGCATATGAAGAAAAAGCAGATCGTTTTATTCGTATGGATGGGAAAATAAACTTTAGCGAAGGAGGTGCTTTTCATGACATTCCGTATATCATTAAACGGTATGGAATTGTTCCAAAATCTGCTTATTCCGGTTTTGTTAACGGAAAAACAGAGGTTGATCACGCAGAATTGTTTAGCGTATTGAACAGTTTTATGCAAACAATTTTAGTTCAAGTTCAAAAAGGAGATGGAATTGGAACAGAATGGAAAAAAGCATTTTCTTCTATTTTAGATGCTTACTTAGGTGAAGTTCCATCAGAATTTACAGTTTTAGGTAAGAAATATTCTGCAAAATCGTATGCAGAATCGTTGGGTTTAAAGATGAATGAATATGTTTCAATTACTTCTTTTACAAACGATGCAATGTATGAAGCATGTGAAATTGCTATACCAGACAATTGGGCATGGGGAGACTCATACAATGTTCCGCTAAATGACTTATGGACAGTGGTTGAAAACGCATTAAGTAAAGGATACTCTGTTGCATGGGGAGCTGATGTTTCTGAAAAAGGATTTTCATATAGAAATGGTATTGCGCTTGTTCCAGAAGATGAATCGACAATTCAATTAAGTGGTCGCGACAATAAAAACTTCAATAATGCAGGTGCAGACCGCAAGTCGAATGCATTTTTAGAACCAGTAAAAGAAGTTGCCGTTACTCAAGAAATGCGACAAGAGGGCTATGACGGAAAAGTAACTACAGATGACCATGGAATGCACATTGTTGGAATGTATAAAGATCAGCAAGGCGCAAAATATCTTTTAGTAAAAAATTCATGGGGAACAGGTAATTTACCTCAAGGTTATTTATATGTTTCTGAAGCATATTTTAAACTTAAAACGATCAATGTATATTTACACAAAGATGGTTTACCAAAAGAGATTTCCAAAAAATTAAACTTTTAATTTAGCTCACTAATGGAAAGATTGACGCCTGCGGAGGAAAAAGTAATGCTCAAACTTTGGAAGTTAGAAAAAGCAGTTGTGAAAGAAATTTTAGAATGCTATCCAAACCCCAAACCTGCATACAATACTGTTTCAACAATTGTGCGCATATTGGAAAGTAAAAAATTCATAAAACACAAACCGGTTGGTAGGGGATTTGTTTACAAACCAAGAATTTCGATGGAACAATACCGCGACTCACTGGCTGAAATATTGTTGCGCGATTATTTTGAAAGCGATCGAAAAGAGTTAATTTCTTATTACAACAGCAAGGTTTCATTAAGCGACATGCTTTAACTTTTTTTGATGCAAATAATATATAACGTAACGGTAAGTTTAGACCCAAACATTGAAAACGAATGGGTGGAATGGATGAGAAGCAAGCACATTCCTGAGGTAATGCAAACGGGCTGTTTTCTTGAAAGTCGGATGTCTAAATTAAACGACGAAGAGTCAGACGCATGCACATATGCAATGACATATATTGCCTACAGTTCAGATCATCTTTCTAACTATCAGCTCGAACACGCCCCGCGTTTACAAGCAGATACAAACACGTCTTTTTTAGGAAAATTTGCTGCATTTCGAACAACATTGAATGTTGTTGAACACTTTGTGCATGAAAGTTAGAGCGAAGAAACACCTCGGGCAACATTTTTTAAAAGACAAAAGTGTTTGTAAAAGAATTGCCGAACAGTTTCAACATCACCAAGGAGTAAATAAAGCAATTGAAATTGGACCTGGAATGGGTGCCCTAACCGACTTTTTATTACTCGATAAACAAACCGATTTGTGGGTGATGGATGTTGACAGAGATTCCATTAAATTTTTGAAAGAAAATAGAAAAGAATTAGAAGGAAAAATTCTGGAAGCCGATTTTTTAAAGGCAGACATTGTGGCGCTAATGAACAACGAGCCATTTGCAGTTCTCGGAAATTTTCCCTACAATATTTCCTCGCAAATTTTATTTCGTTGCATAGATTTTAAAGACAGTATTCCCGAAATTATGGGAATGTTTCAAAAAGAAGTTGCGCAGCGCGTAGCAGAAAAACCAGGCACTAAAACGTACGGAATTTTAAGTGTTTTATTGCAAGCATATTACGATATTACGTATTGCTTCACGGTAGATGAACACGTTTTTGATCCGCCACCAAAAGTAAAATCGGGTGTTATTCGTTGCGTCAGAAATGAACGAAAAAGTTTACCTTGTGATGAGAAACTCTTCAAACACATTGTGAAAACAAGTTTTAATCAACGCAGAAAAACAATTCGGAATTCCATCAAAGTGCTTCTACCAGAAATATATCCAGATAACCCGATGCTGCAACTTCGCCCAGAGCGACTGTCTGTTGATGAATTCGTTGAATTAACTCAATGGATAGAAATGGTGAACAAACCCATTTAATTGTGAATAACTCGTTTCTTTTTAATGGTTTTCAAGGAATTGAACAACAGATTTTCTTTTACATTTGTTTTTTTAAATAACGAATGAAGCATTTTAGCTATGTCAACTGAAAAATCAAGATATTCCGACTCTGAATTAGAAGAATTCAAAGCATTAATTAACGACAAATTGAAAGAGGCACACGAAGATTACGATCTTTTAAAGGCATCACTTTCGAATGATAATCACGGAACAGATGATACGGGTAGAACGTTCAACATGATGGAAGATGGCTCTGAAACTTTATCCCGCGAGGAAGTTGCTCAACTGTCTGCTCGTCAGGAAAAATTCATTGAAAATTTACGTTTCGCTTTAATGCGAATTGAAAACAAAACGTACGGAATTTGTCGCGTTACAGGAAAATTGATTCAAAAAGAGCGCTTGCGTTTAGTTCCTCATGCAACATTGAGTATTGAAGCAAAAAATATGCAAAATAAATAATTCGAAATTTTAAAACGTGAAGAAAAAACTCCTCATTGCCTTTTCTGTTGTTATGCTCATTTTAATCGTTGATCAAATTATAAAAATTTGGGTTAAAACGAGCTTGGGTAACG
This sequence comes from Crocinitomicaceae bacterium, assembly GCA_031409255.1. Taxonomy (GTDB): domain Bacteria; phylum Bacteroidota; class Bacteroidia; order Flavobacteriales_D; family Crocinitomicaceae; genus Fluviicola. The sequence continues at coordinate 39,307 of JANNWW010000223.1, read as the reverse complement.
AGCTAAATTCAACTGTTGAGGTGTGTTCTTTTTTCAATATCACCTACATTGAAAACCAAGGAATGGCATTTGGAACTAGTTTTGGTTCAAGTGTTTGGGCCAAATATGGCTTAAGTTTATTCAGAATAATTGCTATTGTAGCAATTGTGTTCTACATGTTCAAGCAAGCGCGTGCAAATGGCCGAACTGAATTTTTAATTGCAATAGGTTTAGTGTTGGCGGGTGCAACAGGAAACTTAATTGATTCTATGTTTTATGACTATATTTTTACTTTTGACCCCTGCGATTTTCGTAACCAATTATTAGGATCCGGAAATTTTGTGGAATGTGGTCTTGGAGGTCGGGTAGAAACAAGACATTCTGGGTTTTTATTGGCAAGCGTTGTAGACATGTATCATTTCACTGCCGAGTGGCCAACTTGGGTTCCGTGGTATGATAAAAACAGCCTTACTGGAAACCAAATATTTCCAGCAATTTGGAACACAGCAGACGCTTCTATTTCAACGGGAGTAATATTGATTATAATTCGTCAGCGGAAATACTTTCCTAAGAATGAAGTAAATAAAAAAGTAGAACCGGTTGTGGAAACGAGCAAGGAAGATTTACCACAAGAAGTTAAAACGGTGGAATGAAATATTTGTTCGTTGGACTTGGAAATCCGGGATCTAAATACGAAGAGACGCGCCACAATATTGGTTTTAAAGTAGTTGAAGCGCTTGCAAAAGAACTAGGCGGAACTTTTTCTACTCAAAAAGTTGCTCAGGTTGCTGAAGTAAAATTTAAAGGGCGAACTTTAATTTTGGTTAAGCCAACAACTTACATGAATCTTTCGGGAAAAGCGGTGAATTATTACCTCCAACAGCAAAAAATCGGGAAGGAAAACATGGTTGTTATAGCCGACGATTTAGCACTTCCATTTGGAAAATTACGCATGAAAGGTAAGGGTTCAGACGGAGGTCACAATGGTTTTAAAGACATACAAGCAACCATAAATTCTGTTGAATATGCACGTTTGCGCTTTGGTGTTAGTGCAGAATATAACAAGGGTCAGCAATCTGATTATGTTCTTGGAGAGTGGAACGCTGAAGAAAAAGCAGCCCTCGAAGAACGAATAACTGTTGCAACAGAGTTTTTAAAAAGTTTTTCAACCGTTGGCTTAGAGCTAACGATGACCAACTGGAACGGAAAATAAACTTTTCATTTATGCATTTCAAAGGAAAACGCGTGTTGGAAAAAACGCCAATGAAAGGCGGTTGGACATACGCAACGATTCCGATCCAATTTCCAAAAACAAAACGTGCATTTGGCTGGGTAATTGTTTCAGGAAGTATTGACGAGTTGGCATTTGAAAATGTGAAATTAATGCCAATGAAATCGGGTGAATTGTTTCTGTCTATAAAAGTTGAATGGAGAAAAAAAATCAAAAAAGAGGCAGGCGATGAGGTGTTTATCGATTTGTATTTAGATGAGCAAGAACTTATTATTTCAGTCGAATTAACAGAACTTTTCGATTTGCTTCCCGATTTAAAATTCGCGTTTGAAGCAATGAACGAAAAAAACAAAGCTGCGTTTTTAGATCGTTTTTTGAATGCGCGAACGGAGGAAGAGAAAGAAGGGGCAATAAAACGATTGGTAAAATAACGGGTTATTTAGGTCAAAAATTTTGCTTTTTTGCTTTCAATTCTTTTACTTCATTAAAGCACACAGCCCCAAAAAACCGCGTAAAACTCTTAAAAATCAATAATCCCACTTCTTGTAAAAACTATTGTAGAAATTAATACCAATCTTGTATCTAATATTCGCTTTATCAAAAGTAGACCCACTAGAAACGGCGTAAAAACCAACCTTAAACAACTGTTTTTTAATTCGAATTTGACGCTCTAAACCAACATAAAATTCTAACTGAGCAAAATTTGATTCAGGTATAGCTAAAAAACTTCCACCTACGGTTTCTTGTAATTTCAATTTATTTAAGCCCCAAACTTTGTTCAAAAAGAAGCCCTCAAAATGATGAATAAAATTGAGTTGAATAAAGTTGTTAGCTGTAGACAAAGCGGTGTCTAATTTTTGTAAACTATTCATCGGATTTGAGAAAAACCAAACATCTGAAGTTCTGAAAAACTTGTATTCTACAATGCGTAAATCTTTTTTTCTCAAAAACTGTCCGGCAATAAATTTCACTTCTGATTTTCCTAATTGTTTCAAGTTGATGTTGTCAGACATACGTAGTTCCAAGTAATCGAAATCACTTTCTCCTCCCAATAATTTTGGAAAACCCTTTTTGTAGGTTAAATTCACTACAGGATAGTTACTTCCAATTATTATTTTTCTATCTTTCTTTAAAATATACTTTTGTTTAAAGTGGTATTCTAAATCTAACTCGGTCATAAAAATCGTATAACCTTCAAAAGATTGTGGATTAGAAAAATTCCCAAAAACTTCAGACCAAGCCGGATTTACTATATTTTCTATGCTTTCTCGTTTTGAATAAAAAGCCCCCAATTTTACATACAATCCATTAATTAACTCGCGCGAATGATTTACGCTTACTTTTCTATTCCGAACCCGGTTTGCCGGAGCGAAAGAGCCCTGAAGACTCTGATAGCTATTCATGAAATCATACACATCGCCCACTTCTAAAAAGAATTTAGCGAAATTTTTTGGGTTATACATATGCGAAACACCCATGCTCCACTTTAAATCTTTGTTGGTGAAACCATAATCTAACTCTGGCAACAGACTAATTTTCTTACCGTTTTTGAATTCCTTGTCGTAATCCATCCCAAACCGATGCCGATAACCTCCCACACCAAAAGGAATAACCTGATTAATTAAGCCGGGAAAATAGAACTCTTGTTTCTTGAAACTGTTTCGAAACCCAACGCCGTTGAAAAGAAAAGACCAAATATTTAAATTGTTATATGTGCTGTCTTGAATTCGAAGGTATTCTTCACTTTCATAATATTTTTCGATGCTGTCTTGCTGATGAATGAACAACAATTCTTCTGTTTTTAATGGAATTGGACGAATTTTTTGCCAATAACTCGAATCGCGATCAAATGCCTCTGGAACACTCACACTACTCGCCAACCAAAAAGAACTTTTCTCCTTCGATTTTTCGAAGTTATATGCGCTAAACTTTAAACGAACAGCTCCGTTAAACAACGTTTTTCCTTCTTTAATTAAGTAAACAAACTCTTTACGTGTTGGAACCAGGCGACCTTCTATCTTTTCATAATCAACCAAAACATGTAATTCCTTGAAGTAGTTCAACGCACCTTTATTGATGCGCAAATTCACATTTACCAATTCAAAAGTCTCGTCAATAATATAGAGTTTCCCCTCATACAAAGCTTCTTCTTTAAATCTTGGTGTTACATTTATCTCGAAAATTTGTTTGTTGTTTTTGTCGTAAAACGATCGTTCTAATCGAAATGAATAATAAACAAAAGCGTTATAGGCTAAGGGTGAAATTAAAGGACGTTGAGAAAGATCCAACATAACTTGCTGGTTTTTAAACAAATTGATGTCGGCTTCTGCTAAACCATTTACAAACAAGTACGGATTTCCCTCTTCTGCATTTTGAGCTTGCAATTCATTGCTTTCATTACTTCCAAATGAAACCGAAACAGAACCACTGTTTTTCGATTTTTCAGATAAATCGATAACACCCAAAACACTGTCTTTGTATTGATTCGGATTGCGGTAGAAAGAATGAAAATACTGCTCGTTGATGTTTAATTTTTTCTTTGAAATAATAGAATCTTTCCGAATAGAATCTCGAATTTGTTGCTCAATTGAAGTAAATGAATACAGTTTAACATTGTAATTATTTAGCTGCTCTTCCCAGTTAGATCGCCGATCAATAACTTCTTTCATTATTTCTTTGGCCCGATCTCTACTCGAGTTTTGAGTAATTACAATTTCTTCAATCTCATTAATTGCTGTTTGTAAAACGAAGGTTTGAATTTCATCCGAACGCGAAGAAACTACAACAGAAAGTTTGGTATATTCAAATGCTGAAATGGTAAGTGTAATGTTTTCTTCGGTTACTTGTAAAACAAATTTTCCGTCGCCATTTGCAATTGTTCCATAAGTTGAATTTTCAACCTTTATGTTTGCAAAAGGAATTGCTTCACCTAATGAATCAAGCACCTGACCTTTTAATACTTGCGCATTTAAGCTAAAAGGGAAAAGTAAGAGTAGAAGTAGAAATAGTTTCATTGATACATTTTAAACTTAGACAATTAGACGGATAAAAAGTTACTCGTAAAATGAAAAAAACCCATTCCAATGGAACAGGTTCGCTATATTAAGAAAGAAAGAAATAAATTTATTTAATTTGATTTGGATCTTTTTCAGCTTGAGAATTGAATTTATTTTGCAATCTCATCCAGTAAATAAAACCGATTGAACCTAAAATAATAAAAGACCAATTTGCGATGTCACCAATATGGTCATAAAACCAAGCGCCATTTAAAATATCTCCAAGAGTGTACCAAAAGTTGTTCATAATTCACGTTTAACGCTACAAAGAAACATATTATTTTCGAAAACAAAGAAACATTTTATAAAAAACTCGCTCTAATGCTCATTTAAATTGACTTTTAAGATTCATTGGAGTTGAATTATGCTTAATTTTGTACTTCAAACAATTAATACAACAAATTATGTACCCAGCGGCACTCGTACAACCAATGAAGGAAGACTTAACAAAAGTAGGTTTTCACCAATTAGAATCGGAAGAACAAGTAGATGCTTCCTTCCCTAAAACGGAAGGTGTTTCTTTAGTTGTTGTGAATTCTGTTTGCGGTTGCGCAGCAGGAAACATGCGTCCAGGGGTTAAAATGTCGTTGGATAACGAAAAAAAACCAGCTAATTTATTTACTGTTTTTGCAGGAGTAGACGTAGAAGCAACGAATCAAGCACGCAAATATTTCTTGCCTTTTCCTCCATCTTCGCCCTGCGTTGCATTGTTTAAAGACGGAAAATTGGTTCACTTTTTAGAACGCCACAATATTGAAGGTGCAAGCGCAGCAATTATTGCTGAAAATTTACAAGCTGCATACGACGAATTTTGCTAATTTATTAAAGGAAATTGTTTTCAACCAGTTCCCTTTTTAAATTTCATTCCGAAAACCCGCGCAATTAATAAGTCAACTTTTACTATGTTTATTGACACGCATACACATCTCTATTCTGAACAATTTGCAGAAGATCAAGATGAAATGATTCAACGTGCATTAAGCGCTGGTGTTGAACGCTTTTATCTTCCAAACATAGATCTTGAATCTATTTCGGGAATGCTTGATTTAGAGAGGCGCTATCCGAATAACTGTTTCCCGATGATGGGATTGCACCCTTGTTTAATAGATGAAAATTGGGAACAAACACTTTCAACAATAGAACAAGAACTAACAAAAAGACCATACATTGCAATAGGCGAAATTGGAATTGATTTATATTGGGATAAAACTTTCGAGAAACAACAAATTGCTGCTTTTAAAACACAAATAAATTGGGCAAAAGAAAAACAAATTCCAATTGTAATTCATGCCAGAGACTCTTTTGAACAAATTTTTGAAGTATTAGATCAAGAAAACGATAATCGATTACGTGGAATTTTTCATTGTTTCACTGGAAACGAAGCAGATGTGCATAAAATTAATTCGTATGGTGGATTTCTTTTTGGAATTGGCGGTGTAGTTACCTACAAAAAATCAGACTTACCAAATGTGCTTCAAACTATTCCAATTAATAAAATTGTATTGGAAACAGACGCGCCCTATTTGCCTCCCACACCACACAGAGGAAAACGCAATGAAAGTGCTTTTTTACTTCATACAGCTGAAAAAATCGCTGAAATATATGGCGTGAGCTTACTCGAACTTGGAAAAATTACGAGTGAAAATGCACTGAATTTATTTCATAAAGGCGCAAATTAACAAGAGTTTCCTAGCAATTTCCTATTTTAGCAGAAAATACAAAATGAAGAACCCCAAGGTTTTGGTAATCTATACTGGCGGAACAATTGGTATGGTCAACGATTCGGAAACAGGCGCATTAACTGCTTTTGATTTTGGCGATGTATACAAACACGTTCCCGAACTCAGCAGACTAAACGTTGAATTGGAAACATTGGCATTTGAACAGCCAATAGATTCTTCTGAAATGCAGATTCAAAATTGGAAAATATTGGTAAATATTATTTGTAAACGAATGAACGACGTAGATGGATTTGTTATTCTTCACGGTTCAGACACAATGGCATATACTGCATCTGCATTAAGTTTTATGCTTTTGGGACTTCAAAAACCAGTAATCTTAACCGGGTCTCAATTGCCAATCGGAACTATTCGAACAGACGCGCGCGAAAATTTAATTAGCGCTATAGAAATTGCAGCAACAAAAGAAAAAGACGGAACGGCTGCTATTCGTGAAGTGGCAATTTATTTTGAATACAGTTTATTCAGAGGAAACCGGTCAACGAAAATTTCAGCAAGTTCTTTCGAAGCATTTCACTCTCCAAATATAGAACCGCTTGCTATTGCAGGAGTTCATTTAACAATGAATGAAAACAGATTAAAACCAAACAAAGAGTTGCTTGTTTTTACAGATTTCGAAGATAGAATTGCATTGATTCGTGTTTTTCCGAGTATGAAATGGGAACTGTATGCTTCCCTTTTTGATGTTTCAAAAGTAAAGGGAATTGTTTTAGAAACATTTGGCGCCGGAAATGCGGCTTCCGATTCTACAATGCAAACGCTGGTTAAAAATTTTATACAAGCTGGTGGGATAGTTTTAAACATCACCCAATGCGCAACCGGAACTGTTGAACAAGGGAAATATGAAACGAGTTCCTTTTTCAATAAAATTGGCGTAATTTCAGGCCACGACCTAACTACAGAATCTGCCATTACTAAATTGATGTATGTTTTGGGCAAAGAAACAAGCAATACATCAACAATCGAAAAATTACTACACACAAGTTTAGCTGGTGAACTCACATTTTAATAAATTTAAAAGCTCAACGAAAGCTTGTTTGCTGGCATTTTTTGTGCTTCTAAGTTCGCATGCCCTCAATCAATCTTCGCAAGAGAGGTTGTTGATCAAAGAATTTAAATTGGTCAAAAATAAAGAACAAAAATTCCAAAAAGCATACAATCTCGCTTTGTTTTATTCGAACACCAATTGTAAAAAGGCAGATTCAATGCGTTATCAATTAGCAGAAATGAGTAGGGCGATAAGTTCAGATGAACGCGCTAGGGCATTACTTTTTGGCTTGCAAATAGATTTTGAAAGAGGAAATAAGGAGCGGTTTAATTCTGGCGCAACCGAACTTCAACCCTTACTTAATCTTGTTCAATCGTCACATGTTCGCTGCGAAATTTTAAATCAATTGGCACTGAATTCTATTGCCTTGCGCGATTTTTCTTTAAGTGAATTGTATTTAGATCGCGCGCAAAAATTAGCAAAGAGATTAAGAGATTATAATTTAAACGCAGAAAACCTTCGAATTAAATCGTTGTTTTATGAACAACAAAACAACAAGCCAAATGCAATTGAAACCGTATACAAGGCGCTTCAATACGCTAGAAGATCGTCTAACAAATCTCAAATGGCGAGTTGTTTAAATACGCAAGCCGAGATTTATGAATATTTTGGGCAATTAGAATTAAGTGTTTCAAAAAACATTGTAGCACTTCAAATTGCACGCGAAGCGGAAGACAATCCTTTGGTTTCACTCATCCAAATACAATTAGGCGAGGCACAACTAGCCATTAAAAACACAACAGATGCATTTCGTTATTTTCAACAAGCCAAAGAAGTTGCAGAAAGAATAGGTTCTACCCATTTAATTGCTTTAGCAAAGATGAATTTAGGACCTGTTTTTGTTGAAATGAAAGAGTACGCTTTGGCATTAAGTAATTTAAAATCAGCAATTAAGGTGTTGCAACAAAACAACGACAATGAAAGTCTTGGGGTTGCATATATGTATTTAGGAAATGCATTAAAGGCGCAAGAAAAATACGATGAGGCATTAACGAATTATAACTTTTCATTGATTTATTTTGAGTCGGCGGGAAACAGAATTGAAATTTCTACGGTCTATTATTTAGTTGGAATTGTATTTGAAAAGCAAGGAAAATATAAAAATGCGTTAAACTATCTGAACAGAGCAATCGAAAAACGCAGTCTTTTTGGAAACCAAGGAGATATTTACTTGACGTATAAGGAAATAGCGAAAGTGTATAAAAAAACGGGAAATATTAAGCTTGCGCACGCCTATTTAGAAAAATATACAGCGTTTTCTGATAGTGCAAAAACGGTTGAGGTGAGTTCAAAAATTGCAGAAATTTCTGAGTTATATCGTTCCGAACAACGCGAAAAACTAATTGCAATTCAAGCCGACTCGATTGATTTTCAAAGAAACAAGCAAGAACTTACATCGGCGAAACTAGAAAACTCAGAGCTTAAGGGAAGGTCGCAAACATATATTATTATCACAATTTTTGTTTTACTTATTGCCGGCGGAATTGTTTTGTATTCACGCTTTAAACAACGAAACATTCAAGCTTTGCAAAGAGAAGCAGAAATGAGTCAGCGCTTGCTACGCTCTCAAATGAATCCGCATTTTGTGTTCAACGCCATGTCTGTAATTCAAAGTTACATTTACGATAACGACACCAAAAACTCGACTAAATTCTTGGTGAACTTTTCGAAATTGATGCGACTTATTTTGGAAAATTCTTCCAAAGAATTTATTCCAATTCAATTAGAGATGGATATTTTAACGAAATACATGGAAACACAAAAACTGCGTTTTGGAGACAGGTTTGAATACGATGTGCGTATTTCGGATGATGTGTTAGAACAAGAAGCCGTTATTCCGCCAATGATCACACAACCATTTATAGAAAATGCTATAGAACACGGACAGCTACATACAGTTGAAAACGGATTCATTCACGTGACTATGCAGCGCGATAAAGAGATGCTTCACATTACAATTGAAGACAATGGAATTGGAAGGAAAGCAGCAGAAAAAAATAAAAAAAGTCGGGAACACAAGAGCATGGCAATGAAAATAACCCAAGATCGAATCAATAATTTAAGCTATAAATACAAAATAGAAGGACGAATGGATTTTGACGATTTCGACCAAACAAAAGGAACTGGAACTCGAGTAAATATTTACCTTCCATTTAAAACAGATGCCGAAACACTGGCCTAGGTAAATAAAATCAAAACCTATTCTAAAATTCAATATATTTATAAAGTCAAAAAACGGTAATATGAAAAAAGCATTAATCATAGATGATGAGCAGCGCACACGTGAATTAATTGCTAAAATGATTGAGTCTTTTGGCTTAGACATTCAGGCAATTCCTGCGGGTGAAAATGTTCAGTCGGGAATAAAGGCGATTGAAGAACACCAACCCGATTTGGTTTTTTTGGATATTCAAATGCCAGATGGAACGGGTTTTGACTTATTGAAATCTATTCCGAACAAAAATTTCGAGGTTATTTTCATTACTGCTCACGAAGAGTTTGCAATTAAAGCCATAAAATTTTCAGCATTAGATTACATTCTCAAACCCGTAGATCCAGAAGAACTTCAGGCGGCAGTTGAAAGAGCGCTCAAAAACATGAATACTCCGAAAGATATTCCTCAATTTGAAGCGCTTCAAAACAACATCAATCCAACACAGAAAAAACGCTTGGTTCTGAAAACGCAAGAAAGCGTTCATGTGGTTGAATTAGATCAGATTATTCGTTGTGAAGCAGACAGAAATTATACCTCATTCTTTTTAAAAGAAGGAAAAAAAATATTGGTTTCAAGAACTTTAAAAGAATACGAAACTTTGTTAACCGGACATTCATTTTTGCGCGTTCAACAATCGCACTTAATTAATTTAGATTATGTGGAGCGTTACGACAAAGGAAATGGCGGATCTGTTGTTATGAAAGACGGCTCAGAAGTGCCTTTATCAGCTGCAAAACGCGACATCTTTTTTAAGATTATTGAAAATTTGTAGTTATAAAATAAATCTAAATACTGAAATGTTCATTCAAAGCATATAAATATTCATTCTTACAATTTTGTTTATTTATCATCTATATATTAGCTTCAGGAAATAAGGAAAAGGAGATCAGGTTGTTCTCTAAGTTAGGTTAAAGAAAACGGATACACTGCAAGGAGAGGCAGTTTTCATTTTCTAGTTTTATAATGGTAAGAATACAGTTCTTAAACCCGGAAGTATTTAACTGTCACTGAAAAGTTCTTAGAAACAACCTGATTTTCATTTATTGAGAAACAGTTTTAAACACTATACGCAAGCTAAAGCACTACTAACTTAGAAAGAGGTAACCAAAAATTGGTCACCTCTTTTTTTATTTATGATTTAAGGGTTTATTCTTCTTTGCGTTCAGCAGCAAAGCTATCGCGTGTGTTTTTCTGAATAGCGATTACACCGAATAGTGCCAAAATAAATGAGAATGCATAGAATCCTTTCTCGGAACCCCACATTTCTGCGTTCCACAAGCCAATTACAAGAAGAGTAATTGAGAGAATAGTACAGAACCAAGAAATACCGTAATACAAATCAGTAACTGGAATGTTTTCCTGCCTGTCGCGCACGCTTTTTTGAACCGAAATGGCCGAAAACAGACCAAATATAATGATAGTAAAGTAGTATCCTTTTTCTGCTATTTGCATCTGGTTATTGAATAAACCGATGAAGTAACCTGTAATACCAATGCCAAATGCTACCCATGAAGCGGCAACAAATGCGAATGAAGGTTTTTGTGTCATAACTTTGTTTTTTTAATTGTTTATGAGACAAATTTATGGTAAACTAAACTTTTAGTAAAACTGTTTAGTGCAACTTGATTTTTGCTTGTTGCGATAATCCGTATTACAAATTCTGTTAATAAAATAGCGATACTATTGTTGAATAAGAAAAAAGACGTATATTTGCACTCTGAATGAACAACGGTTCTTCAAAAAAATAGATACAAAAAAACTAAAAATATATCGCGGGGTGGAGCAGTTGGTAGCTCGTCGGGCTCATAACCCGAAGGTCGCACGTTCGAGTCGTGTCCCCGCAACTAGAAGAAGGTTAGCAAAATTTGCTAGCCTTTTTTGTTGAATCAAATTTACACGACGAGAAGTTTATGCCGCTGTATGTTTTCAAGTGAAGAATGAACGTAGAAAACAACTATCGGTGAGTCGTGTCCCCGCAACTAAGAGAAGATTGTCAGTATGGCAATCTTTTTTTTGACATATACTTTCAAAGATGGAATTTACAACTTACTCATTGTATTCAGTTAACTACGATAAAATTTATATTGGTTATACAAGTAATATAATTGATCGCTTTTGTTCACATAATTTGCTCTCAGAGAAATTAATAATGCAAAATAAAAAAAAGCGGAAGCCAAATGGAACCGCTTTTATTTGAATTATTTTAGAGTGCAGGTGCTACAGCAATAAATTGAGTAGTTATGCACTATTTTGCAAAAGTACAACATTTTGTAATATCAAAATAATTTTAACAATTAAATTTCATTTTACTACTAATTATCTGTTGAATAACTTCATTACTTTGATGTTTGTTTACTAATTCGTTTATTTCATTTTCAAAATCGATTTCTCGATTGGATGAAATTGATTGGATCAAATATTTAAGCACTTTGTAACAAGCAAAAATTGATTGACGATCACTTCCATTAAACTCAAAAACACTTAAATTTGGCATTCCTAAGGGAAGCTTAAAATCATATAAAACATCCCCATGAGCACATGCATTTCTTAGGTCTAACATTGCGCCAATTACATTTTGAAATTTAGAGGGATATTCTATGTTAAAAGTTTTAGAAATACGTTTTTGAATTTCTTCACTTTTCAAATTGCGGTATAGATTTAAGTTTGTACCAAAAGTAAAAAACTCAATCGTTTTCCATGCTGGTGCATGAATGTCATTGATATACTTTTTATGATGTGATTTAATGACATTATTTGAAGCTCTAAATTTAGCATTGTAAATGAGACTTAGATTGTTTATAAAGTCGCGTTTAACTACCGATTCGTCTGCAAACCATGTTGGACTTTCTTTGTGTTTATTGGAAACATAATACACTAATTTTGTTCTAAAATTGATTTCTAAACGTGTCAGGTATTTGTTTAAAATGTTGCGTAAATCAACATCTAAATAATATAGCGTTATCACATCTGAAAACTTAGTTCCTGATTCAAAATTATGATCATCGTCAATTTCAAAAGGTTTCCAATAAAAACCTAAACGATAATAACCAATATCTGAAAGTATCTCCTTTACTTTTTCTTCTTCTAAATCAAGAGTCATTCCCCTCGATTTCAAAAGCTCAATTTGATCGGTGAATGATGTTGCGATTCTACCCATTTGGATTTTCGATTTTTGTGATTTTCTTTAATTTTTCTGCAATTTCAATAATTCCATCTAAACTTAATTCATTTGAAGAATTTTCTTTGTCTCTTTTACGAAGTGGATCTTTATGAATTTCTTCAAGTGAAGTTTTTATGTAATGAACATACTCAGAGTTATCAGAAGAACCATGTTTTTTTAACTGTTCAGAAAAACCAACAATTGCTTTAGCTAGAACCATTTTATAAGCATAGTCTTCAATAATGTTTTTTTGTTTGGTATATTGACGAGCACAAAATATTGCTCCAACAATTGGTAAAGGAATTAATGAAATTCTACCTATAATTAAACCTGTTTCGGAATCAGAAACCACAACCCAAATTCCCAATCCAATTGCTGCACTTATACAGCAGATAGCACTAAATATCCACCATCCATATCGGTTGGGATTGCTAGCCTCATCAAATCGTGTTTTAAAAGAAGCACTTATTCCTTCTGCAGTTGTGTAATTTAAAGCTTGTTTTGCATTTTCAATTAGTTCTTCTGCTTGTTTCAAAAATGATTCACGTGTTGTGTTATATTCTTCAAGTTTAGTTTTTTGTAAATCTATATTTTTTTCAACTTCATCTAAACGAGATTCTCGATCTTGAATTTTTTGAGCAAAAGAATCTATTAACTTTTCGTTTGCTTTTACATTAGAAGTACTTTCATTAACTTTTTTTGCTTGCTCTTTAATATTTGATTCTAGTTCAATAGATGAATCCAAAACAGATTGAAGTTTTGAGGATTGATTGATTAACTTAGTCTTATTTTCTACTATTGCTTCAATTTCACTGATGATTTTGTTAGAGTTTAAGTCATAATTATCAGAATTCTGTTTCACTTTTTTTTCTTCAGTAACAATTTTAGCTTTAATCTTACGAATTTCTTTTAACTCATCTTCAATTTGAATTTTTAGTTTCAAAACATTTTGACATTCAGTTTCAAATTCTAATTGTCTTTCTGAGAAGTTTCGCACTCCTAAATTTCTCATTAATATTTTTAACTCTTCAACATAACCAAATAAATATTGAGGTTCAATTAAATAACTATTTATATGACTTAAAGTATTCAATATAGTTGTACGTTCATTATAATTGGTTAGTTGGATAAATTTTGTTTGATTCTTACATAATGTATTTACATCTATTAATAATGATTTCAAACCACCAATTAAACCTTTATGAGTGTACTCAGCTTCATTACCAAAAGACCCTATTTTGAATTCAATAGTTTTGATACTTTCTTTGATTGTATCACAAGTAGTCTTAATGTTATTTATTGTTGATATATCTGTCATGATAATTATTTCTTAGTTTTCTTCTTCTTCTCCTCTACAAACAACCCAGCAGTATATTTCTCATACAAGCCAAATAGAAATTCCATGCGTTTGGCATCTGTTGAAAAATCTTGCTTGCTGTAGGTAGCGTCTACTGCTTTGTCTAATTCATTGTGTGCTTTTACCAAAACAGGAGGCATTGTGAGTGGATCGTACAAATCTGCTAAAGAACTATTCGGAAACTCTGCGCGCGCATCTAACACCTTTTGTGCGGCTTTTTCAATTGCGTCTTTTTGTTTGTCTGATGGATTCTCTGGCCAAGGGTAGTTGTTGTAAACGAGTTTGTTAGAATATCTCAAGCTAGTACTAAGCATACCGCAGGTATAGCGAACCCAAACCATATGCATTATTGATGTTAAAATACCAAAATGAAAAAGTTTTGAATCAGGAATAATTAAAACAAGATTACTTGCTATCACCTGTTTGGATTTAAAACCAATTGGGATATATTTTCTCAAACCCGATGATAAATTTGGTATTAAAATATAATCCGAATCTGGTTGTCTGATTTCTCCAAAAAGCGAAGGGTATTGTGCAAGTTTTACAGTATTTGCTCTACTGCTTTTCAAACGATATTCTTTTACTTTTTGGATTTTATTTATCAAAATAGGACAATCTTTTAATTCTGATGGGTTTACATCCTTCAGCCAAAAGCAGTATCTTTCTATTTTGTTGATAAATTCCTCACCACCTGTAAATTCTTTGATATATCTCGCACCTTGCTGCTCAAGTTTGATATACTCATCCTTTTCAATTTTAGACAAAAGTAAATGCCCGCTATCATTTGGCATACTTCCAAAAACTATATTGGGTACGTTACAAATTGGTTTACTACGAGCCATTAGAAAATTGTCATTTCCTTCTATTAAATAAGAATTGATATTCTTAGTAATTTTACAATTTGGTTCACCTTTAATGTCATAATATTCATATATATATTTACTGTTACAATCAAAATTGGCAAATCCAATTATAACAACCATAACTGCAGCATTTCCCTTAGCCTCGTTGTTCCATTTGAAAAACTGATGCGCAAAATGGATTTTTATTTTATATCTATTAAATAACTCATTCCATAAGACCCCAACTTGCTCCCCTTGCGTGATTGAATTTGTTGACACAAAGGCTACCTTTATTTTAGTTTGAGAAATAATCTGAGAGGCTTTAATATACCATGCCGCAACGTAATCTAAAATTCCAAATCCATTAACTCTGCTAAAGATTAACTCCATGTCCTTTTTTTGCTCATCTGTCTGTAGTTGTTTACCATAAAAAGGAGGATTTCCAATTATATATTGTAGTTCTTCTTTTGAAACAACCTCTTCCCAATCAATTCTCAAAGCATTTGCATGCACAATATGCGCGCTTTTTGTCAACGGCAATCGCGCAAAGTATTGTCCAAATTCCATGCTCATTTTTTGGTTCATTTGGTGGTCAATCAACCACATGGCAACTTCAGCAATGCGGGCTGGAAATTCTTCGTATTCAATTCCTGCCATCATGTCTACGTCCAACAAGGCAACATCTTTCAACTCAACAACTACTCGGTCTGAACCGTAAATGCGTTGTAAAATAGCCAATTCCAACAAGCGCAATTCGCGGTAAGTGATCACCAAAAAGTTTCCACATCCACAAGCAGGATCTAAGAATTTCAACTTACTCAAACGCAAATGAAACTCATTGAGTTTTGTTTTGTTGCTTTTTAAGTTTTCAAACTCTGTCCACAATTCGTCTAGAAACAAAGGTTTGATTAGTTTCAAAATGTTTTTCTCACTCGTATAATGTGCTCCTAAGTTTCTGCGTTCTTTTGGGTCCATCACACTTTGGAACATGGAACCAAAAATTGCTGGAGAGATTTTACTCCAATCTAAGTAACAACACTCCAACAAAGTTTGGCGCATTTTGGAATCAAAAAATGCTCCCGGTAAAATTTCTTGAAACAGTTTTCCTCCCACATACGGAAAGGCGTTTAATTGTTCGTCGAGGTTTTTGAAACGCTTATCTTCAGGTGTATTCAATACTTGAAAAACCTCTTGAATTTTTGCAGCTAAATCGCTACCATCCTCGCTAGTACGTTCTTCAATAAAATCCTGAAATTGTTGCTTATTGAAGATACTTGTATCTTCTGCAAACAAACAAAAAAGCAAACGCACCAAGTAAACTTCTAGCGGATGGCCTTCGTAACCAATCTCTTTTAATCGGTCGTGAAGTTTTCCCATCAATTCTGCGGCTTTCACGTTTACGGGGTCTTCCTCACGGTAGATTTTCTTTTGGTATCCAGCAATAAAACCAAATAACTCAACATGGTTAACGAATTCTGACAAATTAAATTCGTGGTATTCATCGTGGCCACTTTCTTCTAAATCGTATAGGCGAAACGTATCAAAATCACACACCAAAACATATTTTGGAATATCTAGTTTGTGTAAGCCGTGAATGTATCCTTTTGCTTGTCCGTATGCTTTTGTAAGGTCTTTTCCTTTGCTTTTCATTTCAACGAGCAACTGACCTTTCCACAACATATCGATATAGCCATCGCTGTTACCTAATTTTTTCACCTTGTGTTCAAATGCGGCAACTTTTCGTTGATTTAGACCAAAGACATTGAAAAATTCAACTAGAAAGGGTTTTGCGTCTGCATCTTCACTAAATGTTCCTTCCCAATCTTTTGAAAAAGCAACAGCTCTTTCTTTTATTTCATTCCAACTTAGTGGCATAGTGTGATATTTTTTGAATTAAGTATATGTTGAATAATCCATCGATTTGGTTTCAATTTTAAAAAGGCTTTATTCAGCGCAAAATGGTGCTTGAGTTCTTGAAGTTTCATTGATTAGAACTGATTGTTTTGATATTATGTTTAGAAACAAATATAACGATTTAAGCGAAACAAGAATTTAATTAACCCCGGAGTTTAAAACCCAAGAGATTCCTCCAAATTTTAACCTCTTTGTGATTCGGATTATTCATCAAAACAAAATCAAAATCTTGTACCGCCTCAAAACGTTTTTCTAGTTTCATGTATGCGAAACCACGTAATGCATATGCCCGCAAATCGAATTTCGAATAAGGAGCCGCTTCTGTTAAAAGTGCTATTGCTTCCAAATAATTCTCTTCTTCGATTTTCTTTTCAGCTGATGCAAGTAAATTCTCAAACTCAGAAAGTCGATTGGCTTTACTTGCCATGATTCGTTCAAATTGAGCTATTTCGCGCAAGTCAACATCAGAAATTTCTTCAAACCCTAACAAAGTATATTCTTTAAATTGAGTATATTCAAGAAGCGAACACGCACTTTGAAGATCCAGTTTTTCAAAGTCATTAAAGCTGGGTTCAAAATTAACTGGCCAGTAAGAACGCACATAAAATGTGTTTTCAGAAAGTTGTTTCAAGAGTTTAAATACAGAATAGCCATCCGAATTTTTACACGCATAAAAAGAACAAACTTGAAACATGACGTTTAAGACATAATAGCATCTAAAGCCCCAATAAATCGGGTAGCAGCTTCATTAATTATTTCATCTGTATGCGCTTGAGAAATGAAACCAACCTCGTAACCACTTGGACCCATGTAAACTCCTCGATCTAACAAAGCACGGTGTAAATTTTTGAAGCCAGTCATGTCTGGATTAATTTCGTCTGATCGGTGAATGCGCTTTGAGTTATCGAAAGAAATCCAGAAAATCGATCCAATTGTTACCAATTCAAAAGCATATGATTTTGCAAGTGCGTGCGCGTTAATTTTATCGATAAATAGTTTTGTTCTGCGTTCCTGATCTTCGTAAAAATTTGGTTTCAAGAGTTCGGTTAGCATGGCAATTCCGGCCGACATGGCTACTGGGTTTCCAGATAAAGTTCCAGCTTGGTAAACCGGCCCATCTGGTGAAACACAGCCCATAATTTCTGCCTTCGCTCCGTATGCTCCAACTGGCAAACCACCGCCCATAATTTTTCCATAGGAAACAATGTCTGGAGCAATGTTGTAATAACCTGCAGCACCTGTAAAGCCAACACGGAACCCAGAAATTACTTCATCAAAGAAAAGTAAAGCGCCATATTTTGTGCAAATTTCACGTAATTTCAATAAGAAATCTTTCTCCTGAAGTAACAAACCGTTGTTTGCAGGAATTGGTTCAATAATCGCACAGGCAATTTGATCGCCGTATTTTTTGAAACATTCGATTAACGCCTCTTCGTTATTGAGGGGTAAAGAAATTGTTTCATTCACAAAAGATTCTGGAATTCCGGCGCTAAATGCATTTCCGAAAGTAACCAAACCAGATCCAGCGCTTACTAATAACGCATCAACGTGTCCGTGATAACAACCTTCGAACTTCACAATTTTATCTCGCTTCGTATATCCACGAGCTACGCGAATTGCCGACATAACTGCCTCGGTTCCGGAACTTGTAAATCGAATTTTATCGATAAATGGATTGTTTTTTAATATCAATTCGGCCAATTCATTTTCTTTACGTGTGGGCGCTCCGAACGACGAACCGTTTGCCATTGTTTCCACAACACTTTTAAAAACTTCCGGATGATTGTGACCCAAAATGAGCGGCCCCCATGAACAACAAAAATCAATAAATTTATTGTCGTCCTCGTCCCAAATGAATGCTCCGTTTCCTTTTTTGATAAAAAGCGGAGTGCCGTTAACCGATTTGAAAGCACGAACAGGTGAATTTACTCCACCAGGAAAGTAATTTTTAGCTTTTGCGAATAATTCGTTTGAGATGTCTTGTTTCATATTAATTTATTTGAGACCCTAGTTGTGAATAACAAGCCAAGAGATCTAATTCAATATCTTTTTAGTAAATTTGAAATCAACTTAAAACACAGTGTTTTCATGTTAGATTAACAAAATTAGTACAATAAAAGTTTACCCATGTCAAATTTCGAGAATTCTCTTTCCTTTGCGCAGAAAAAAGATGAAAAAGACGCATTAAAAAACTACAGAGAGCGGTTTTTATTTCCAACATACACAACTAATTCAGTTCGTTATTTCACCGGTAATTCTTTGGGTTTACAACCAAAAACCGTGCGTGAAAAAGTAAATTTAGAACTCGACGATTGGGCAAAATGGGGAGTTGAAGGACATTTTCATGGAACAAACCCTTGGTTCAAATACCACGAATTTTTAACCGAAGCAAGCGCTAAAATTGTTGGAGCAAAACCAAAAGAAGTTGTTGTTACGCATTCATTAACAACGAATTTACATTTATTAATGGTTTCTTTTTATCGGCCAAGCGGAAAAAGAACTAAAATTTTATGCGAAGCAAAAGCATGTCCATCCGATTTATATGCTTTAGAGTCGCAGGTTCGTTTTCACGGCTTAAATCCAGACGATCATTTGGTTGGTTTGAACCCAAGAGAAGGAGAACATACTTTGCGTTTAGAAGACATTTTAGTTAAAATTTCAGAATTAGGAGATGAATTGGCTTTGGTTATGTTTGGTGGTGTAAATTATTATACGGGTCAATTGCTAAACATGGAAACAATTACAAAAGCAGGTCATGCTGAAGGTTCAGTTGTCGGTTTCGATTTGGCACATGCAGCCGGAAATGTAATTTTAAAACTTAACGAATGGAATGTAGATTTTGCTGCTTGGTGTTCATATAAATATTTAAATTCTAGTCCGGGTGGAGTTTCAGGAATGTTTGTGCACGAAAAACACGCAAACAAACCAGAACTACCTCGTTTTGCTGGTTGGTGGGGATATAACAAAGAAACGCGTTTCCAAATGGAACCAGGTTTTATTCCCATGGAAGGCGCTGAAGGATGGCAATTGAGTAACGCTCCAGTTCTCGGAATGGCTGCACATTGGGCAAGTTTAGAAATTTTCGATGAGGTGGGAATGGAAAAATTGCGTGCAAAAAGTGATGAGCTAACCGCTTACTTAGAGTTTTTGTTGGATGAGTTGAGTTTAAAATATGCGGAGAAATGTCGATTTGAAATAATTACCCCTCGTGACCAGAAACAACGCGGAGCACAGCTGTCAATTTTAGTTCACGGACAAGGAAAAGAATTATTCAATTATATTTCTGAGCAAGGTGTTGTTGCCGACTGGCGCGAACCAAATGTAATTCGTGTTGCGCCGGTTCCTTTGTATAATTCGTTTGAAGATGTGTGGTTTTTGGTTGACAGTATGGAGAATTATTTGAAGAAATAGGAGAAGCGTTTACGAGTTGAACTAAAATACGTTGAAACTGTTCATCCAATTCATTCAACTCAATTATTAATTTAGATGAAATTGGGAAATGTGAATTGGGATTATTAATTAATTTCAACAGAAAACTTCTAAGAGATGGTTTAAAAAAGAATTACATTAAAAGGAAAAGTTTAAAATATATAAATCACCAATTTGTGCTTTTCATGTGCTTAGTGGTGGAAATTTAATTAAATGAAAAACATAGCAATAGTAGGAGCTGGTTTAGTTGGCAGTTTACAAGCCATTTTGATGGCCAAAAAAGGATATAAAGTTTCGGTTTTTGAACGAAGAAAAGATTTACGTAAAGCAGAACTAATTGCCGGGCGGTCTATAAACCTCGCGCTTTCTGATCGTGGTTGGAAAGCACTCGAATTAGCCGGAATTGCAGAAGACATTCGTAAAATTGCCATTCCGATGTATAAACGTTGCATGCACGCACTCGACGGAACACTCAGTTTTCAACCTTACGGAAAAGAAGATCAAGCAATTTATTCCGTTTCGCGCGGCGGATTGAATCAACGATTAATGAATTTGGCAGATGATTTTCCGAATATCTCTTATAATTTCGATAGACAGTGCAAAGATGTTGACTTAAAAACCAATGAACTGTCTTTTCAAAATTCGGTAACAAATGAACTCGAAAACCATCAATTCGATCATATTTTTGCTACTGACGGAGCTTTTTCTGCTGTAAGAATGCGGATGCAAAAATCGACTACTTTTGATTATTCTCAAAAATATTTGGATCATGGTTATAAAGAATTGGTTATTCCAGCTAACCCAGACGGAAGCCATAAACTAGATAAAAACTGCTTGCATATTTGGCCCCGGGGAGAATTTATGATGATTGCTTTAGCAAACCTCGATGGAAGTTTTACCTGCACGCTTTTCTTCCCAATGGAGGGTGAAATTTCTTTCGAAAGCTTAAAGACCCGCGAAGAAGTGGCTGCATTTTTTGAAAAAACATTCCCAGATGCAGTTCCAATGATGCCAACTTTAATTGATGATTATTTCGAAAATCCAACAGCAAGCTTAATTATGGTGCGCTGCGAACCCTGGAACTACAAAGATCAGATTGTTCTCATTGGCGATTCGGCCCATGCCATAGTTCCCTTTTACGGACAAGGAATGAACTGCGGATTTGAAGATTGCACCGTTTTCCACGAAATGCTCTCCCAATCTGATGATTCTTGGGATGGTTTACTAGACCGATATTCAGATCAACGGGTTCCAGACGGCAATGCAATTTTGGATTTAGCGCTTTACAATTACATCGAAATGCGAGATTTAACAGGAGATCCGGATTTCTTATTGCGCAAGAAAATTGAAGCAAAATTTTCTAATTTATACCCACAAAAATGGACACCGCTTTATTCTCAAGTAACTTTTTCGCACACCCGTTATTCAGATGCATTGAAAAACGGAAAGGAACAAGACAAAGTGATGGAACAAATTATGGCGCTTGAAAATGTGCACGAAATGTGGAATGAACAGTTCGTAATGGATAAAATGTTGGAACTCGTTTCGTAACTATTAACTAAATAATCGATATTTGTAAAAATCATTGAAAATGAAAAAGTTAAGTCTCGTTATAATTGCAGTGTTACTTGTTTCGGCAGTTGATGCACAGAAATCCAGAAATTTTAGAGGAAAAAGCAGAAAAGACTTCTTCGGAGGTGCACGCGATGTGCG
Organism: Crocinitomicaceae bacterium; assembly: GCA_031409255.1. GTDB lineage: Bacteria > Bacteroidota > Bacteroidia > Flavobacteriales_D > Crocinitomicaceae > Fluviicola. The sequence continues at coordinate 17,624 of JANNWW010000223.1, read as the reverse complement.
GAATATTTCAAAGGCAGGTTTGCAAATTACCTTCGGACCGAACTATACGTTTACGAAGTTGAAAAACGAAACCTTTTCAGGAGCTGATCAAATTGGTAGACCAATTGAAATGGAAATAAACCCTGCTGGAAGAGTTGGAGGTTTTATTGATGTTGGAATGGCACATTACCGTTTAAAAGAGTCACGCATTTTAACAGCAATTGGAAATAAAAACAAAGAAGGATTTGTTGCAAAACGAGTAAAATCAAATTTGTTTCACCGAGTAGATTGGGGTCTTGGGTTCAATTACTTAGGTGGAAAAGAAACCACAACCATTCGCAATTTAACCAATGGAGGTTCTGAAGAAATGACAGGTAAGTTTTACAACGGTTATTTAACTGGTCGTTTTACTGCCGATCGCTTCACACTAATAAGCGAAAACTGGCACTTGGAAACTGGTCTTGGAATTAATTTTAACTACGCTATTTTACCAGGGGGAAAAACCAATTACGCAGCAAATTCTCTTGTTGAGCAAAAATTCCAACGTAATTTCATGACGCAGCTTCATGCACATGTTGCCTTCGATTACCGCATCCGAAAAGGAGATTACCTTTCCCTTGGTGTCTACATTCCCTTTACTGGAATTTATGAAATGAATAAATTGAAACCTACCATTCAATGGTATTCAAGTAATTATTGGCCTGCAATGTTGCAAGTAAAATGGATTCACCACTTCACAAAAAAGAGCAAGGGTTGCAATACGGGCACTGAAGAAGACAAAAAACGCAATAAGGAATATATGCAAAATCGTTAGATGAAATTTTCGAAGACATTTTTATCGAAAAATTTCTGGAGCTATTCAAAAACGGTTGTTCTTGCGTGTATCCTCTTCATTTCCATATTTCGCCTTTCAAACGTAAATAAAAACGAAACTTCCTGGGATGTGTTGGGTTATTACCTTCCACTACCCGCAACTTTCATTCACCACGACCCAACACTCAAAAGTATCGATTGGATAAAAGAAGCAAATAAAGACCAGCAATTAACAGACACGTATTACCAATTAGGAGTAAATAAAGAAGGAGAGCCCATATATTTTTTTCTCTTTGGAATGGCCATTTTTATGTTGCCCTTTTTCTTTCTCGGTCATGCTTCTGCTTATATTTTTGGTTTTCCTATGGACGGGTTTAGCGAGCCCTATCAATATTGTTTGGTAATTGGAGGTGTAGTTTATACCATTATTGGGCTATTTTTTCTCCGAAAAATTTTGCGTCATTTTTTTAACGAACTAATTGCAGCCTGTGTTATTTTGATTATCGTTTTTGCTACAAATTACAGCAATCACCTCACCTTAAAAAACCTCGAAACGGTTAATGTTTTATTTATGTTGATGTGCATTTTGCTGTGGTCAACAATTCAGTGGCACACAACTCAAAAATTAAAACATATAATTGCGATTGCACTTTCGGTTGCCCTCATGACGCTCGTGAAGCCAAGCGAAGTTTTCTCTATTTTTATTCCACTTCTCTGGAATGTTTTCTCAGTAGAGAGCTTGAAACAAAAAGCAGCTTTGATATGGAAATATAAAACACAAGTAATTATTGCTGCAAGCCTTTCAATCTTAATTTTTGTTCCACAATTGTATTATTGGTATAAAAAAACAGGGCAAATTCTGTTCGATTCGTATCAAAATGCAGGTGTTGGTCTAGACTTCACCCACCCACACATTTTAGATGTTTTGTTTAGTTATAAAAAAGGATGGTTAATTTATACGCCTGTCATAATTCTTAGTTTAATTGGTTTCTATTTTTTATTCCGCAAACACAAGCAAATTTCTTTCGCTTTGTTGTTCTATTTTTTGCTTAGTTTTTATGTTTTATCAAGCTGGACGGAGTGGTGGTATGGTGCCGCCTTTTCTTGCCGACCAATCATTACCGCATATCCAATTTTAGCCATCGCTTTGGGTGCATTTTTGCTTCAAATACACACGAATGCTGCGCGCATTTCTGTTCTTGTTTTTGTGTTTTTGTGCACATTTTTGAATCAATTTCAATGGTGGCAATTGCGCAATTATATTTTAGATCCGGTGCGAACCACAAAGGCATATTATTGGGCCACCTTTTTAAAAACAAGTATTCCTCAAAATGCAGAAGAACTTAAATCTGTTTCCTATGTCTACGATCCATTGCGAACTTGGCCGGATAAAAATCGGTATAAAAAAACAAAAGAATTTCAAGTTACTGGTTCAGCGCCAAATTTTTCATCGGAAGAATTTAGTTCAATTAAGTTTCGGGTTCCGTATAATAAACTAACGAAAAAGGATCATCTTTGGTTCACAATTTCAATGACCTTAGCTGTTAAAGACACCGCGTTTAGCAATGGGCCTTTTTTAGTTGCTACAGCAATGTATAAAGACAAAGCGTATGGCTATTTGGCTCCACATCTTAATGAATTACGAAAAACTAATTCTGACGGAAAAATGGAAATATTTATGCAGTGCATGAGTCCACCGATCCGAACTGAGAACGACGAAATTTCAATATATCTTTGGAATCCAGGTAAATATAAGCTCGGACAGTCTAATTTTAAGGTGAAAATTTTTGAGCGAAAAGGAAATTAGTAAGTGAAAAACGCAGTCAAAACAATTCACATTTCTACTTTGATAAATTGAAATAAGCAACACTTTTTCCATCCGTAAATTTTCTTAACTTTATACCCTAATAGATAAATTATGGGTTGTACGTCATGTAGCTCTGGTGGGGGAACTCCGAAGGGCTGTAAAAATAACGGAACCTGTAGTTCTGGCGGATGCAATAAATTAGGTGTTTTTGATTGGTTATCGAATATGGATTTACCAGCTTCTCAAGCACCTTACGACATACTCGAAATACGTTTCAAAAATAGCCGAAAAGCATTTTACAGAAACGCAAAAAATTTACCACTTCACGTTGGAGACGTTGTGGCGGTTGAGGTGAGTCCTGGTTACGATATCGGGGTGGTTTCAGTAGTTGGAGAATTGGCCAGAATTCAGGTGAAAAAGAAAGCTCCGGTTGAAAAACCAGGAGAAATGAAAAAAATTATGCGTGTTGCTACGCAAGAAGACATTGATAAATGGATTCAGGCGCGAACACTCGAATCCGAAGTAATGTTCCAAGCCCGAACGTTGGCTGTGAATATTGGTTTGGAAATGAAGATCTCGGATGTAGAATATCAGGGAGATTTATCAAAAGCAACGTTTTATTATACAGCTGAAACACGCGTAGATTTTCGCCAGTTGATAAAAGACATGGCAGATAAATTCAAAATTCGTGTTGAAATGCGCCAAATTGGTGCCCGACAGGAAGCTCAACGCTTAGGCGGAATTGGTTCTTGCGGACGCGAGTTATGCTGCTCAACATGGTTAACAGATTTCAGAAGCGTTTCAACATCTGCTGCCCGTTACCAACAATTGTCATTAAATCCGCAAAAATTAGCCGGACAATGCGGAAAACTAAAATGTTGTCTCAACTATGAATTAGATTCTTACTTAGATTCTATCAAATCGTTTCCGAGCACCGAGCATAAATTACACACAGAAAAAGGATCTGCATTCCACATCAAAACAGATGTTTTCAAACGTCAAATGTGGTTTTTGTATGAAGGTGGCGCAGGAATAGGCGGAGGCTTAGTTGCCCTGTCGCCCGAGCGCGTGAAAGAGATTCAGCAAATGAATAAAAACAACACTAAACCACAAGACTTGAAAGCTTTTGAAGAAGTGGTGGTGAATGTTGAACCAGATTACGACAACGTTGATGGGCAAGATTCCTTGAATCGTTTCGACAATAAATTCAAATCTAAAAACAAGAACAAAAAACGCAATCCGAATCAAAATCCAAATCAAGTCAGAGAACCAAGGCCAGCTCAACAACAAGCACCACGTGTGGTTGGTGAGGGACAAGTGGAGGGAGAGCCAAAGAAAAACAATAACAATCGGAACAAGCGTAGATTTAATAAAAAACCGAACGGTCCAAAACCCGAGTAATTGAATTCAAAATGAAAAACAACGTGTTTTTTTTAAGTTTGTTGAGCTGTATTTTTTTACTTGCTTCGTGCGGTGAAACTCCTTTGTATACTAAATCATATTCGTTTAAAAACAATGAATGGGATGCAGATGTGAAACCCTCTTTTGTGGTTGAAATTCTCGACACCACGAAATTCTATACCTTGTCATTAACATTGCGAAATACAACTGATTATTCATATAACAATTTTTGGTTTTTCTTTCACGCAAAATCTCCTAACGGAGAAACTGGAAGCGAGCCAATTCAAGTTCAAATTGCAAACCCAGATGGTTCTTGGACGGGCGAAAAATCAGGCACAATTGTAGAAAACATACTACGTTTTAAGCACAGAAAGTTTCCGCAAAAAGGAAAATATACCTTCACGCTAGAACAACGCGTTACAGATAAAATTGCAAAAGAATTAACAGATGTGAGTTTAACACTTACAAAAGACGAGTAACATGGAAATATTAATTGTCAATAAAAGTTCAAACGAATTACCGTCCTACGCAACAATTGGAGCAGCAGGTTTAGACATTCGTGCAAATCTTTCAGAATCAATTATTCTAAAATCTTTTGAAAGAAAACTTATTCCAACGGGTTTGTTTTTAGAAATTCCTGACGGTTTTGAAGTACAAATTCGCCCACGAAGCGGACTGGCATTTAAACACGGAGTTACTGTTTTGAATTCTCCAGGCACAATAGACGCAGATTACCGAGGTGAAGTGGGTGTTTTACTCATCAACCTTTCACAAGAAAACTTCGAAATTACGCACGGAGAACGCATTGCCCAAATGGTTGTGGCGCCTTATATTCAAGCAAATTGGACGGAAACCGAAATCTTAAGCGAAACCAATCGGGGAGCAGGAGGATTTGGAAGTACAGGAAAAAAATAACAAAAAAAGATTAAAAAATAATCAAAAATTAATATCTTTGAAAGTAATTTAACTAAAATGAAAAATTATCAATCACTATTGCAAGTAATTGGCTTTAAACCCAAAGAGAATGCAAAAGATATTTTTGAAAAGAAATATCTTGATGGTTATGCTATTGAAATAGATTTTGATAAAAAAACATTTCATTTTGGAGGGAAAATAAAAATTGGGGAAAAAGAAATCCAAAACATTACTAAACCGGAAGATTGGGTAGTTCTAGAATGCATTAATAGACTTTTAGAAAAAGGTTATAAGCCAGAAAATATTTCACTTGAAAAGGTATATCCTGCGGGACACGGTTTTTCTGGAAGATTAGACATTTGTGTTACTCGTGAAGATGGTTCAGAATATCTTTTAATAGAATGTAAAACTTACGGAAAAGAATTTGAGAAAGAATTTACTCGAATGAAAAAAGACGGAGGTCAACTTTTTACATATTTTAAATTTAGTAATAAGGCAGATGTAATTATGCTTTATACTTCTGATTTAAAAGGAAAAGATATTATCTATAAAAATGAAATAGTAAAAATAGAAGATGATTACCGAACTGGTGATGTAAAAGATTTTTATGAAAAATGGAACAAACTTACTAAAGACAACGGCGTTTTTGATTCTTGGGTAAATCCTTATAATTTTGAAAGTAAGGCTTTGACTATTAATGAGCTTGAAGAAATTCGTCAAGAAGATAGTAGTTTTATTTTTAATCGTTTTCTGGAAATTTTACGTCATAATGTAGTTTCAGATAAAGGAAATGCTTTTAATAGAATTTTCACTTTATTTCTTTGTAAAATATATGATGAAAAAACAAATGAGGGAACTGATAATGAATTAGGTTTTCAATGGCTTGAAGGAATAGATACTCATAGAAGTTTTCAACTTAGGTTAACCGATTTATACAAAAACGGAATGTACGAGTTTTTAGAAAAAGTTGTTACTGATTTTTCAGAAACAGAATTTAAAAACAGATTCCCAACTTTAACAGAAGAACAAAGAAATCCAATTATCGAAGAATTTCGAAAATTGAGATTGGAAAAAAACAATGAATTTGCAATTAAAGATGTTTATGACGAACAGTCGTTTAATGAAAACGCGGTAGTTGTTAAAGAGATTGTTCAGCTTTTAGAAAAATACAAACTACGTTACACAAAAAAACAGCAATACCTTTCAGATTTTTTCGAGTTGCTTTTAACAACTGGATTAAAACAAGAGTCAGGACAATTTTTCACACCTGTTCCTGTTGCACAATTTGTTATTAAAAGTTTGCCTATTGATACAATTTTAGAAGACAAATTAGCTTCTGCAAAAATTGCGAACGATACACTTTTACCTTACGTAATGGATTATGCTGCGGGAAGTGGACACTTCTTAACAGAGACTATGCACGAAATGCAACGTTTATTAGACAAGAAAGATGATAAGAAATACCATCCAAGTGTAGCAACAAAAATCAGAAATTGGAAAGATGACCATTTTGCTTGGGCAATTCAATATGTATATGGAATTGAAAAAGATTATCGTTTAGTAAAAGTTGGTAAAGTAGGTTGTTATTTACATGGCGACGGTTTAGCAAATGTAATTCATTCTGACGGTTTAGCAAATTTTTCACATCCAGATTACAAAGGAAAGCTATTATCAGTCGACAAAGATTTTCCTAAAGAAAACAAGCAATTTGACATCATAGTTTCAAATCCTCCATATTCAGTTTCTGCGTTTAAAAACTCGGCACGTTCTTTTTATAAAGATGGTGATTTTGATTTGTATAATAGATTAACCGACAACAGTTCAGAAATTGAATGTTTGTTTATAGAACGCACCAAGCAATTATTAAAAGATGGTGGCGTTGCTGGAATTATTTTACCAAGTTCTATTTTAAGTAATACCGGAATTTATTCAAAATCACGCGAAATTATTTTGCAATATTTTGATATTGTTGGAATTACTGAATTAGGCTCTAATACTTTTATGGCAACTGGAACCAATACAGTTACGTTGTTTTTGAGAAGAAGAAATAATTATGAAAGCAGTAATATAAAAATTGGCGTAGAAAAATTCTTTACCAATTTACAAGATGTAACTTTAAACGGAATTGAAAAACCAGTTACAAAATACATCAATCATGTTTGGGAAACTATTTCTTTTGATGATTTTCTTACTTTATTGAAAAAAGAACCAAATAAAGCAATTACAGAACATGAAATTTATAAAGAATATCAAAAGAAACTAAAAGCCAAAAACGACAAAGAATTTTGGAATTTATTTTTAGAAAAAGAAACTGATAAATTGTATTATTTCATTATTGCTTATCCACAAAAAGTAGTTTTAGTAAAAAGCGGGGAAAAAGATGCTGAAAAACGTTTCTTAGGTTACGAATTTAGTAACCGTAGAGGAAGTGAAGGAATTCACCCAATACAAAGAGGTAAAAACATTGAAGATTGTACGCAATTATTTGACCCAGAAGTTTTTGACAATCCTCAAAAAGCAAGTACTTATATTTACAAAGCATTTGCAGGCGATTATGATTTTGACATTGATGAAGCTATGCAAAATAACGTTTCTCGCCATAATTTAGTAGATATGCTTACGTTTGACCGTGTTGAATTTGAAAAAAACATTTCACTTTCAGTTAAAAAAAAAGTAAAGTTTGAGTCGATTTGGGAAACAAGTAAGCTTTATTTATTAGGTGAAATTGCTGAAATAAAAAAAGGAACCTCCATAACAAAAGAAAAAACAGTAAAAGGTACAATTCCTGTTATTGCTGGCGGTCAAGAACCTGCCTATTTTCATAATGAATCTAATAGAAATACAAATACTATAACTGTAAGTGCTTCTGGAGCCTACGCAGGTTTTATAAATTATTTTGAAACACCAATTTTTGCATCAGATTGTAATACAATAATTTCAAATGACGAAAATAAAATTTCAACAAAACTAATTTATTTGTTTTTGAAATCAGTTCAAAATGAAATTTACAGTTTACAAAAAGGACAAGCTCAACCTCACGTTTATGGCGATGACTTATCCAACGTAAAAATTCCACTTCCACCTCTTGACATTCAACAAAAAATTGTTTCTGAAATTGAAGTTTTAGAAGTAAAAGAAAAGAAAGCAAAAGAAAGAATTGAGAAAGCAAAAGAAGAAATAAAAAGTGTAATCTCAAAAATTTCTGGCGAATTTGTTTTTTTATCTGATATTACTTCTAAAATTGGAAGCGGTGCAACCCCAAGAGGCGGTGAAGGTTCTTATAAAAAAAATGGCATCACCTTAATAAGAAGCCAAAACGTATACGATAGTCGTTTTTATAAAAAAGGTTTAGCATTTATAGATGATGAACAAGCAAGAAAATTGAATAATGTTTCTGTAGAAAAAAATGATATTTTATTTAATATAACTGGTGCATCAATTGCAAGATGTTGTATTGTTCCAGAAAAATATTTACCCGCAAGAGTTAATCAACATGTTTCAATAATTAGAGTAACAGAAAAGGCTTTACCTGTTTATGTTCAAAACATTTTAATTTCTGATTTTTATAAAAATCAATTGTTAGAAATAGGTGACAATTCAACTTCAAGAGAGGCTCTTACAAAACAACAATTAGAAGACTTCAAAATCCCGCTTCCACCACTTTCTGAACAGCAAAAAATAGTTTCAGAAATCGAAAAAATTGAAGCAAAAATAAAAGTGTTAGAAACCGAGATTGCTGAAATTCCAAAACTAAAAGAAGCAGTTTTAAAGAAATATTTATAGGATGATTGAAAATAGAGCTACTTCTAAAGAAGAAAGAATTCATGCTGTTTTATCACGTATGTTTAGTTTTGATTTAGAATTTATCACGAAAATTGCAGACGATTTAATGAATTCAAAGTCTGTGACGGAAGAAAAAGAAGTAATAAAGATGTATCTAGCTCAAAGTATTGATGATTGTGATGAGTATAATTGTTCGCCAACGTTATTACATAAAGAATTGAAATCTTTAAATGGATTAATAACCGAATATGCTAAAAACACAAAAAATAAAATAGATGAAATTGAGCTTAGTTTATTAGTTTTAAATAAATTATTAGAATTAGGGAATAAGTGTTTTTTAAACTTATCTTCTGAGAAGACATTTCAATTTTATAAATCAATTATTATTAAAACGTATAAATTGCTCATTTTAATTTCGAAATTAAAGGAATTTAACATTGAATCAATTTCATCAGAATTAGAAAAGTTAGGAAATTTAATCGGCAACAACCCAAAATTAATGCGCTTAGCTATCAATACTCAATTAAATGTTAATTGGTTAATTTTTTCAGAAATTCCTCAAGACATTGATTTATGTTTTAAACAAGTAAAAGAATCAGGAGTTTTAAAATAAAGAAAATATTAAATGAAAGTAATTGTTCCAATGGCCGGACGCGGCTCTCGACTTAGACCTCACACACTTACCGTTCCAAAACCTTTGGTTCCGGTTGGAGGAAAACCAATTGTTCACCGCTTGGTGGAAGACATTGCGAAAGTGTGCAGCGAACCAATAGATGAAATTGGGTTTGTGATTGGCGATTTTGGTCCGGAGATTGAAGCCGAATTAATTAAAGTAGCTGAAAAATTAGGAGCAAAAGCTAGTATTTTTTATCAAGATAAACCACTCGGAACAGCGCACGCAGTTTTGTGTGCAGAGAAATTATTAGACGGACCAGTTGTAGTTGCATTTGCAGACACATTGTTCCGCGCAGATTTCAAAATAGATCAAGAAGCTGATGGTATTTTGTGGGTGAAACAAATTGAAGACCCAAGTGCGTTTGGCGTAATTAAACTCAACGAGCAAAATGAAATTATTGACTTCGTAGAAAAACCGAAAGAGTTTGTTTCCGACTTGGCAATGATTGGAATCTACTATTTCAAAGACGGTGAAAGTTTAGCAAAAGAATTGAATTACTTGGTAGCTAATGGGATCATAAAAAGTGGCGAATATCAATTGCCAGATGCGCTTCGTCGTTTAACTGAAAAAGGAAAGCGTTTTAAACCAGGAGAAGTAACTGAGTGGCTCGATTGTGGGAACAAAGAAGTGACAGTTTTTACCAACCAGCGCGTGTTGGAGTATGACAAAGAAGCAAATTTGCCTTTGATAGATCCGAGCTCAAAACTCATTAATTCGATTATTATTCCGCCTTGCTATATTGGAAAAGACGTGCTAATTGAAAACTCAGTTATTGGTCCGCATGTTTCGGTTGGAAAGAATTCAACAATCACCAATTCAATTGTTAAAAACAGCATTTTACAGCACAATGCAGTAATTATTGATGCCAATATGCACAACTCTATGTTGGGTTCGCATTCTAAATATAAAGGTTTGGCGCGCGATTTGAGCTTAAGTGATTATTCAATTATTGTTTAAAAGAAAAAAATGAAGTTTGTAGTTTCAATTTTGGTTTTATTTATACTAGTTTCTTGTGGAACGAAGAAAAATGCAACCTCTAAATCGTTCACAACTAACAAGCAATATTTACAAACTTTTCATTCCGGAATTCGCTACAAATTGAAAGGTCAGAACGCAGAAGCAATTCGCGCATTCGACAGTTGTTTGGTTGCATATACGAAAGACGATGCAGCTGCTTACGGATTGGCTCAGTGTTATTTGATAGAAAACAATTTAACCAAAGCCAGCGAATATATTGTTATTGCAGCCAAGTTAGATCCTAAAAACTTTGCATATACTGAAGAATTGGCTTACATGTATTACAAACAAGATCAATTAGAAAAGGCAGAAGGTGAATTTAAAAAGTTAGTTGAGCACGATGGAAAAAATGTTGAATGGCTTTTTGCTTACGCTGAAATATCGAAGAAATTAGGAAAAACACAACAAACCATAGATTTGATTGATAAAATTGTAGCGCAAACAGGAAACTATCCAGACATTGCGATTGAACAATTTAATCTTTATCGTTCCATCAAACAAGAAGAAAAAGCAGTTCAAACACTAGAAGAAGCACGTAAAAAATTTCCGGAAGATGTTTCCTTGATTGCAACCTTGGTGGATTATTTTTTTGAGAAAAACCGCGTGAATGATGCGCAAAACATGCTCAATGAATTGGTTAAAAAAGACCCCAATAATGGTCCTGCTCAATTTACGCTCGGGCAACTTTTGCTCCGCCAAGGAAAAAACAACGAAGCGCAAGAACACTTGGTGAAGGGTTTTGAAAGTGCTTCTATTCCTATCGATAACAAGATGGAATTGCTGTATCAATTGTTTGAAACACAAATAAATCCGTCAGACAAATTAATTGAATTAGCTGAAATTATAGTAAAAAATCACCCAGATGATGCGAAAGGACCGTCTATTTTGGGCGATATTTATTTGGCACAGGGAAAGAAACTTGAATCTTTACAAGCATTCAAATTGGCATTGAAATTAGACGACACAAAATATCCATTGTGGAATCAGGTGCTGCTGTTGGAATACGAAAACCAAGATTTTCCCGCATTATACACAGACGCGCGAAAATGTTCTGCTATTTTTCCAACATTCGTTCAGCCACAATTATTATATGTAATTGCGTGTAACCAAACCGGAAAATTCCATGAGGCAATTAATGCCGCAGAAACTGCTCGAGGATATTTGGTGCGCGACCCAAAAATTGAAACAGAATTGCTCGGACAACTCGGTGAGGCATATTTCAATAGTGGTAAAATTGCCGATGGAAAAAAAGCATTTGATGAAGCCATTTCATTAGACGGAACAAATTTATTGGTACAAAACAATTATGCATATAATTTAGCTCGCTTCACCAAAGAATACGACAAAGCATTTAGTATTATTCAAAAAGTGAATGATTTGGCTCCAAACCAAGCGCCATTTATAGACACCCGCGGACTTGTTTATTTCTACAAAGAACAGTTTGAAAAAGCTAAAATAGATTTTGAAAAAGCACTCGAATTAGTTCCAAATGATAAAAATTTCTTGGATCATTTAGGAGATGTGAACGCAAAACTCGGAAACATAGCAAAAGCAATTGAATTGTGGCAAAGTGCCAAAAAACAGGGCTGCAGAAATAAAGTCTTGGAGCAAAAAATTTCAACAAAAAAACACATTGAAGCAAACTATTAACACCGCTTTTTTAATTGGATTTATTCTTTTGGCTAGCTGCGCAAGAAGAAAAACTGCAGCCATTGTTACAACTCCGGTTGAAAACGAGAAAGACCGTTTAGATCGGGTGAAGACCAAAGAGTTGGTTTTTAGTTTAGATTCGCTTTCTAACTTACGTCCAAAAACATATTTCAGTCGCATAAAAGTAAATTTTAGCGACAAAGACAAAGATTTTGGAATCAAAACAACACTTCGTTTTGTGAAAGACAGCGCAATGGGGGCAACGGTTTCTTACTCAGCTTTGCCTGTTGCTTCGGCTTTAATTAGACCAGATTCTGTTCAAGTAACCAACAAAGTGAAACGCTGTTATATTAAAAGCGATATGGGTGTTTTAAACAACATGGTGGGCTCAAACATCAACTATTCAGATTTAGAAGAATTGATTTTAGGTTTGCCAATAGATGTAGACACTGCGCGCAAGTATGTTCAAATTCAAGACAATAATTTTTACATAATTTCTACGCATCGCAAAGGTCAAATTAAACGCGAAATTAAAGACGAAATAAAGGAAGACCGCAGAATTGAAGAAGGAAAACCACAAAAAGACGAACTACTTCAGGTAAACAAAAAAATTAAGGGAGACAGTATTATCTATAAATATTATTTAGATCGGGATGTGAGTGTTTTGCGAAAAATAGAAATTTTGAGTCCAGATGACAGCACAGAAATTGTGATCGACTACCTCGAACGCGACACAATTGCCGGTTATCAAGTTCCACGGAAAACTGAAATGTATATTCGAACACCTCGAAATACGATTCACTTAGTTCTTGATTTTAAAGATACAGAGCTTAATTTGCCACAAGAAATTATTTTTATTATTCCTGAAGGATATGGAGAATGTAAGTTTGAAGAAGACGATGAAAAGTAGTTTACTTTTTGTTTTTTTGATTTGTTCGACGTTACTTTTCGGACAAAAAAAAAGCGCCCAATTACAAGACGAGCAAGGAAAGCTAGAGAAACGACTTTCGAGCACTAAATCATTGTTGGAGAAAGCGAAGAAGAACAAAGAAACCTCATTAACAGAATTAAAACTTATTGAATCTCAGGTGCGCGATCGCGAGCAGTTGGTTCAGAACATGGACAATCAAATTAGGGGTGCAGAGTTAACAATTTCTGCAAAGGGAAATCAAATCAAGTTTCTGAAAGAACGCTTAGTGAAACTAAAAACAGCCTACAAAAAACTGTTAATTTATGCTTACAAACACAGAAGTAAGAAAGGAAAAATGATGTTTATTTTTTCTTCAGCAAATTATTTTGAAGCTGTAAAACGCACCAATTATTTAAAACACATTGCTGAAATACAGCAAAAGCAATTCAAAGTAATTCTTCAAAACCAAAAAGCAATTGGAGAAGAAATACAAAACATTTCAACCGAGAAACAAAACAAGGAGAAATTGATGTTGCAAAAAATTGATGAAAAAGCAAAAATTGAAAGCAACAAAGCAGATAAACAAGTGGCACTAGCGAAGTTTCAAAAAGACGAAACTAAGTTAATAGCCGACATGAAAACACAAGAGCGGCAGCGCGAAGATTTGAAGCGTAAAATAAAAAAAGCAATCGAAAAAGAAATTGCCGATGCTGAAGCGAAAGCAAAGAAAGAACAACAAAAAGCGGTAAGCGCAAGCAAAACAACAAGCACAAAAGGAACAGCAACGGCCACAACTTCTGGAACAACCACAGTTGCAAAAAAAGAAGTGGTGATTACAGAAACGAAAGAGAGCATTGCGCTTGGGAATAGTTTTGAATCTAATAAGGGAAAATTGCCTTGGCCAGTTGCAAAAGGATCAATCACGGAAGGCTACGGCAAAAACGCGCATCCAACGCTCGAAAACGTGTTCACCAACAACAATGGAATTGACATTGGTGCGCCCAAAAGTTCGCAAGTTCGGGCGGTTTTTGAAGGCGAAGTTTCGAGTGTTTTGAGTATTCCCGGAGCAGGAAAAGTTGTGATTATTAAACATGGTTCATACCGAACGGTTTATTCAAATTTGTCGGAAGTGTATGTTTCTGTTGGATCTAAAATTTCTACCAAACAATCCATTGGATCTTTGTTGATTTCTGATGGAGAAAGTTTATCTACAGCTCATTTCGAGATTCACCAAGTGGTAGATGGAAGCGTGGTGCGCCTGAATCCAACACTTTGGATTAATCAATAAAAATAAATAATGGCGAAGGTTTTTCTCCGCCATTACTAACTAGTTAGGGAGTTTTAGAGTTTCATTACTTGGCGCACTTCTACCTCAGTAATTTTTCGCGGAGTGCCTGCTTCTGTTACGATTGTCCGATTCACTAATTTTCCGGTGATTGCAACTTTGTTTCCTTTCTTGCAGTTTTTATTCACAAAATCGGCAATGTTTCCCCAGGCAAAAAGCGAATACCAGTTGGGAGTGTTTTGTTCACTCTGATTAACCGCCATGCTAAAACGAGCAACCATAGATCCGTTTTCGAAGCGGGTAACATTGGCATCTTTCCCCAAATAGCCCACAAGTGTAACTTGATTTCTTAACATAGTTTCAAAATTTAGAGAATGATTAAATCGTTTATTTCAATTTCGGAAACCATTCCTTTTTGACCGTTTGCTTGTTGGTAAAAGCGGGAAACCAATGTTCCCTCTACTGCAACTGAGATTCCTTTTGAGCACAGTTCTTCTAGAACGCTCACCCATTTCCCGAATGCGGTAACGCGGTGCCAGTTTTTCTTGACCTTCAAATTGCCGTCTATATCTAAGAACTCTTGTTTGGTTGCAAGCGAGAAGTTTGCAACACGTCTGCCATTTGGCAGGCTCCAGATTCGGGGGTCTGAACTCATTTGTCCGATCAGGTTAACGTGGTTAATATTTATGTGTTGTGTTTGTGTAATTGAGCTGATAATTGTTTCCATACTGAAGTTTTATGCTTGTTTTTTAGTGCTGAATAATACGAATTCGTTGAGAATAATTTCGGTTGTGTTACGTTTCTGTCCGTCTTTTGTTTCGAAGGAATTGTTCACGAGTCGTCCTTCAATCATTACTTCAATTCCTTTATCGAGCATTTTCACAACACGTTCGGCTGTTTTTCCCCAAGCCGTAATTGCATGCCATTCGGTTTTGTTTTGCCATTCACCTGCTTTGTCTTTAAAAGATTCGTTCACGGCTAAGTTGAAGCGTGTTTTTTTGTTTCCAGTTGCAAAAATTGTTTCTTCAGGTTTTGCGCCCAATCTTCCGATCAGGATTACTTTGTTTTTGAGTGTGTTCATTGTGTTTAAATTAAACGTTTGTAAATAAAAATTTTTGCTGCCGAGGCGATTGTTTGAATTCGACGATGCAAAGTTCCGTTAAGCACAAACCAACATTCGGTTATTATTCATTTACTGTCGACAAATAACCAGTTGTAAACGGTAATAATCGTATATAAAACTGTAAATGAATGATTTAAATAAGTTTTTTATTTTATGAAATATTTTAAGTAAGTTTGGGGTAAGTAGGCGGTGTTGTGCCAATTTATAAGTTAGGCGCAAGCAGACACGAAAACCTGAAAATATGGAGTTAAAATTACTAAATGAAAATTAATCGTATTGAAATAAAAAGATTCAGATCAATACTTGATTTGAAATTGCAGATAAATCCAGAAAATAACTTTTCTACAATTTGTGGAGCAAATAATTCTGGGAAAACTAATATCCTAAAAGCATTAAATATATTTTTTAATCCAGAAAAGTATATTGTATCAGAGGATACGCCAAATCATAAATATTATGGTTCACGCGGTGGAGCTACTTACCCAGAAATTACAATTTTCTTTAAATCACAAAATGAAGAATTCAAAATCAAAAGAATATTTAACATTAATGGTTTAGAAAAAACAGTTGCAACAAAAAATGAAATATCTACAAAACAAAAAACAGAATTAGCTGAAGTAGATATTGAAAAATTTTTCGGGCAAATTGCATTTTTTTTCATTCCTGCAATAAATATTTCTTTTCCAAACCTAATAAATAGTTTAATTGATGATGTTTATGATTTAGAATATGAAAAAGTACGTTTTAGAGGATTAAAACAAGACTTGAAAACAACATTTGACAATTACATTAATGGTTTAGTTGAAATCTTAAATCAATTAGCGACTGAAATTAACCCAACTTTTAAAAGTTTCAACGACAATTGGAGTGTGGGTTTTGAAAATTCCGCAGATGTTAAAAAATTTAAGGACTTAATTTCAGAAGATATTGAATTTTTCTTGAATGATAAATCAAATAGAAATGTTCAAGGCAAAGGTTCGGGTTTGCAAAGATTAGGATATATTCTGCTTCATAGTAGAATAATTGAAAAATTAAAAAAGAAATCAGTAATTTTTTGTGTTGATGAACCCGATGTTTTTCTTCACCAAGGTTTGCAGAAAAAATTGAAAACACATTTACAAGAAATTGCTAAAACTCAACAAGTAATAATTACTAGTCATTCACCTGTTTTCATTGATAGTTATAAACTTGATAATGTATTTCTACTCGATTTGGAAATTGGAGATGAAGTATATTATAAGAGAGTTGACACTTCTTATTATCAACTTAATACAACTTTAGTTGATATTAGTGATGAAAATGGAATGAAAAAGATTCGTGAATATCTCGGAATAACAACCGAAGATTTTGACTTGTTAGAAAATTACAACATTATAGTAGAAGGCGATAGCGATATAAAATATTTAACCGAAATTTCAAATTATTTTGAAATTCCTGTACCAAAAATTATTTCTTCTTCAGGAGCAACAAAAATTGAAAAGTATTTAGATTTTTATAACTCTTTTTATAATGGTCGTGATTTCAAACCAACAATTTTAATAATTCTAGATAATGATAAAGCTGGTAGAGACGAGTTTAAAAAAATTGTAAAAAAAATAAATCAAAGCAATTTTAACAACTTGAACTTAAAAGTTGAATTTATTCCAAATTGTTTTGGAGAAACTCCAAATATTTCTGATGTGAGTAATGATAGAATAAATAGTAATTTTGAAATCGAAGATTTCATTTATCCTGAAATCTTACTAAAATGTAGTAATGCAATATTAAGAAAAATGAATTTCACTTCGATAAACTCAAAAGACTTAACCAAAAAAATTACCGCAAGAGCTTTCAAAGAAAAAGGTATCTTATATAACATTGATTTATTAAAAAATGATAAAAATCCAGAAAATGGAAATAGAATTGATTTTTCTTCAGAACAAGCAAAAAATGGAATGGCAAATCTATTTAATATAAAAGGTGACAAGAAAATTTCTGAATTAATGACAGAACTAAATATAAAATATCCCGAAGTTAGAAAGCATTTGGAAAGAATAATGGATTACAATAGGTTCTAAAAACTGCCAGCGCCTAACATATAAGGACTAAACCGCAATGCAGCACAGCGTAATTTCGGCTTTAGTTTGTTGTTGACAGCAGCCTCGTTAGCCCTACTATGGGATTTAAATAATTTTTGTGGATTTTTTTCTAGTAAGTCACTCTAAAAACAGTTGACTTTTCAGTTTCTAAGTACTTGTTTAAACTTCGCAACACGATTTTGGGCTT
>JANNWW010000222.1:0-19911 GCA_031409255.1 Crocinitomicaceae bacterium | reverse complement strand
TGTTTTTATTTTTATTGTAGTAAAACTCATCATTGCATTTGTTACCGGAGGAAACAATGTTTTTGCAATTAATAGCTCGAGCTTGAAAAAAGCATATTCATTTTTCATTGGCTCTACTTTTAGTGGTGTAATTGGCGTTGGTTTTTACCCAATTTTAGGTTCACGCGTTTGGTGCAGATTTGGCTGCCCGATGGCTGGCTACATGGGCTTATTTCAACGGTTTAAATCAAAATTCAGAATCACAACAAATGGCGGACAGTGCATTTCTTGTGGAAATTGTTCAACGTATTGCGAGCAAGGAATTGATGTGCGTGCGTATGCACAAAGACAAGAAAACATAGTTCGTGCAAGTTGCGTTGGTTGTGGAGTTTGTTCGGCGGTTTGCCCAAGAGGTGTTTTGAAGTTAGAAAACGGTCCGGAAGAAGGTAGAATTAAAAGTGACACTATTCTAATGGGAAGAATTCCAGTTAATTATGAAACAGTAGATTAATTTTATCAAGTATCAATAAAACTAATTTGAATGTAAAAGATTTATACGACCAATATGCTAGAATGGTCTACAATCTTGCTTTGCAATATGTTCAAAAACAAGAAGATGCGGAAGAGATAACACAAGATGTGTTTTTGTCTGTACATGAAAATCAAGAAAAATTTGAAGGAAAATCGTCTGTTTCAACTTGGATTTATCGAATAACAATTAATAAGTCGCTTGATTTTATCCGTTCAAAAAAAAGAAAAAAGCGTTTTGGCTTTTTAATTAATTGGATGGATGTTTCTGTTAAAGAAGAACCTTCTAATTTCTCTCATCCGGGAGTAGAATTAGAACAAAAAGAAGGTTTAGAAAGATTATTCAAATTCATCAATGAATTGCCAGAGAATCAAAAAACAGCTCTTATTTTAAGTAAAATTGAACACAAATCACAAGTTGAGATTTCAGAAATAATGCAAGTTTCACCTAAAGCTATTGAATCATTGATTCAAAGGGCAAAAGTTAATTTACAGAAAAAAATTACAGCGAGCGAAGGTTAAGAGTTTGTTGAACGTCAAATACTAAAAACACGAACATGAAAATCTCTATTGAAGATTTAAACAAAGTAAAACAAGTAGATGAACCTGCATTTTTGTGGACCCGAATTGAAGCACGATTTCATCAAATTCTGGATGAAAAACTAACTACAAAGCAATTAATTGCTTCAATTGGTGCTTTGCTTTTAATTGTTGGATTAAATGTTTTTGCATATAAAATCACAAGTCAAAGTGGGAATTCTACTTTGACTGAAAAATTAGAATTAGAACAAACGAATCAATTTTACTAATGAAAAGAAGAACATTTACTAAAATTAGCATTGCTTTTTTGATTTTATCTAACGGGGTATTCATATTCTTGCTTTTAGGAAGGCCACATCATCCGAACCATGGTCGTTCGCGTGAAGAAATCATTTCAAGACTTCAATTTACTGATCTACAAATTCAAAAATTTGAAGTGCTCATAAAAGAACATCGAAGTGAGATTTCTATCAATGAAAAGCAGATTAGAAAAGCAAAAAACAACTATTTTTCAGGATTAAAAAATGATGAAAAAGAAATTGATTCCGTTTCATTAACAACTATTTTAGCTTCGCAAGAGAAAATTGAGCGCGCACATTTTACGCATTTTAAAAAAGTCAGAAAATTGTGTTCAAAAGAGCAACTTTCAGCCTTTAAAAAATTAATGAATGATATTGCTCGAATTTTTTCTCCTCAAAGACCTCCGCATCCTCCGAGAAGTTAATTTAAGCCTTAGTTTAATTCGTTTTAGTATTAAATACAAAACAATTTCATTGATAGGTTTTGAATTTAATTTTTGTGAAACTTTCCGTTTCTTCCTATTTCCTCAAATAAGCGAACTGTTTCAACAGCTTCTTTCACATCGTGAACACGTAAAATTTTCGCGCCAGCAAGCAATGCAGCCATGTGTAAAGCAGTTGTTCCATTTAAAGCTTCTTCAGTTTTGATAGCAAGTGTTTTTGTAATCATTGATTTACGTGAAACGCCAACCAACATTGGTAAATCAAAGACTTGAAAATTGGATAAATTTCCAAATAACTCAAAATTTTGTTCCCTCGTTTTTGAAAAGCCAAATCCTAAATCTATCGCCAAATCTGTAATGCCAGCGTTTCTTGCTGCTGCAATTCGTTCACTAAAATACAAAGCAACATCTTGAAATAAATTTTTGTAAATTGTTTCGGTTTTCATCGTTTGAGGAGAACCTTTCATGTGCATCAAAATAGCTGGAGCGTTGAATTTTGAAATAGTTTTGAACATGTTCTCATCTAATAATCCGGCAGAAATATCGTTCACAATATGTGCTCCGTTTTGTAGCGCATGTGCAGCAACATTAGAACGAAACGAATCAATACTAACAAAGCAATTTGGTGTGTTTTTAAGTAATTCTAAGGCAACAGATACACGGTCAATCTCCTCATTTTCAGAAATATGATCTGCGTCTGGACGAGACGAATATCCTCCAACATCAAGTATATTTGCGCCTTCTTTCAACTGCTTTTCAATCTGCTTTTCAATAGCATCTTTATCTAATTTTCTACTTTCAGAATAAAAAGAATCTGGCGTACAATTAACAATACCCATCACTTTGGGTACATCCATCGTGAATAAATTACCAGCTATATTCCACGAAAAATGTTTATCTTCAAGGCTTAAATTCATTTTGTAAAGATTTCCAAACAATGTCACAAACATCGCAACAATATCTTCAAATAATTCAAAAAAATAGAGAAATTTTTATTCAAAAAACGAAAGATTACGGAACATCTTGGCGAATTGCACGGGCTAGTTCACTTACAGATCAATTATTTATAAAAGCAAATCGCATTCGAACTCTTCAAGAAACCACTGAAAATAAAGTTGGCGAAAACATAGACGGAGAATTTGGCGCAATCATCAATTACTGTGTGATGGCGATTATTCAAGTGCGTTATTCTGAAACATTGAGCTTGGAACTCAATGAAAGTGAGGCTTTAAAGTTGTACAATAAAATAGTCGAAGAAAGTTTTGAGCTCATGGAGAAGAAGAACCACGACTACGGAGAAGCTTGGCGAGATATGCGCGTAACTTCACTAACAGACCTGATTTTAATGAAAATTTTGCGCATCAAACAAATTGAAGATAACAATGGCAAAACACTCATTTCGGAAGGTGTTGAAGGAAATTATTTCGACATGCTGAACTATTCGGTTTTTGCACTCATACATTTGACTTGCTAAAATGAAAAACTCAAATTCGTATGCCGGGCATTCACTCCCAATAAACACTTTACTCTCAATTTTTCAGATTGTCGGATTGATTTTGTTATCTATTGGACTATTTTCAAGTTCGAATACATTAGCAATAACCTTTTTAATTACTGGTGGAATTACGCTTGCTTTGGCAGTTTTTTTCACTTTTGTTTTTCGTGGAGCTTTATTATCTGCTGCTGTTGGAAGAGTTTTTGTTGGTGTAGTTTTTATTGTAAGTGGACTCATAAAAGCAAACGACCCAATCGGTTTTACCTATAAACTTGCTGAATATTTTGAAGACGGAGCACTAGCATATCGCTTTAAAGAATGGTTCGGAATGCCCGATTTTTCTTTCGAGTTTTTAATTCCATATGCTCTTTCAATTGCCATATTCATTTCAATTTTAGAAATAGTTTTAGGTGTTTTAGCTATTCTAGGTGGAAAAATGAAATTGACCGCTTGCTTACTAATGCTTTCAATTGTGTTTTTTTCTTTTTTAACATGGCACACTTTTTCTTGTAAATTAACACATAAATACACCGACGAAAACACGATTTCTCTTAATTCAAAAAAAGCGAACTTTATTCTAAAATCAAGCAAACTAAACCAAAATTTCAAAGTTGTTTCTAAAGAAAGTCCGAATTTGGTTTACCAAGAACAAAAACAAGTTTCTTGTGTAACAGATTGCGGTTGTTTTGGCGATGCATTGCGCGGAACTCTTGGCAGGTCTTTATTGCCAATCGAATCGTTTTGGAAAGATTTAATTTTATTGTTCTTTATCTCTTGGATTTTTCTGAAACAAAGACGAATTGAACCAAATACAATTAAAGAAAATTGGATCATCATTCCAACCTCACTCGTTCTTTTAAGTGTTTTTAGCTTTCTTATTTCTTGGTTTTTTCCTTTACTTTTCGGAGCAGTTACCTTAATTGTGTCGACTTGGTTTTATCGGTCTTTTTCTAGAAATCAAAACGGACATTTTATTTCTGTGTTTTTTATAGCACTCAGTGCAGGAATTTTTATTTGGTTTAATTTAAAATACGAACCAATGAAAGATTTCAGACCATATGCAGTAGGAAAAAACCTCCATTCTCAAATGCGCAATGGAAAATCGGGCATTTACAATCAAGTTTGGATATACGAAAACGCAAAAACGGGCAAAGAACAACAATTCACAAATGCGCAATACATGCAGCAAAAAATCTGGGAAAATGATAAAACTTGGAAATTTATTCGCGTAGAAAATGATGAAGTAAAACCAATGATTTTCGCAGCAATTGATTCACTTTTATTTAATCCAACATGTAAATTAACCAACTTGCCCTTGGATTTCCAAAATAAATCTTCGATAAAAAATCAACTGACAATTACCCAAATTCAAAAGCTTAGAATTCGAAACAGAACAACTAAAACGATTAGTGAGATTGATTTAAAAGATTTTTCAATTTCCGCATATCCAAAAGTGAATTTTGAACTTTTAGATACAAGAACAGTTAAACAAAATTCAACAAACATGATTAGTGCATTGCCTCTAATTTTTGAATCGAAAAAGTTGATTGTTATAAATGTGAAAGATGCTGCATCGTTTAATAATTCGCGCATGGATCGTTTAAAAGAAATTGTGCTTTTGTCTAAAAAGTTAAATGCTCAAGTGCTATTAATTTCTGGGGCAAGTTCTAGATTTAATGCTGGTTTAATAAAACAATTAGGAAATAAAGTACTTGTTTTTCAAAACGATTTAAGTGAATTACGAAATATTACCCGAACGTATCCTTCCATTTTATTACTCGAAAAAGGAACCATTATTGGTAAATATGGAACAAATTCAATTCCAACAGCTGCATATGTTGAAGGGAAATTCTACAAATCAAAACTATAAGAAATGCGACAAAAAATTGTAGCTGGCAACTGGAAAATGAACCTCTCACTTTCTGAGGCAAAGAAACTAGCGCATGAATTAAATACGATTGAAAAAAGTGAATCAGTAGAAATTGCCGTTTTCCCCAGTTCATTGTATGTTTTAGCTTGTCAGGAAATTGCTCAAAATTATCAAATTGGCGCTCAAAATGGGTTCCCAAAAGATAGTGGTGCGTTTACAGGCGAACTCTCAATGGCGCAATTAAATAATGCCGGAATTACTGCAGTTTTAATCGGTCATTCTGAGAGAAGAGATTATTTTTTAGAATCAAATCTATTTTTGAAAGAAAAAGTGGATGCAGCAGTTTTACATAATTTAAATGCTTTTTTCTGTTGTGGCGAACCATTAGAAATTCGACAGAATGGAAACTACCTCAATTACGTGAAACAACAATTAGTGGATAGCTTGTTTCATTTAGTTGAAAACGATTTTATAAAAACTGTAATTGCTTATGAACCAATTTGGGCAATTGGAACAGGTTTAACAGCAACTATTGAACAAGCCGAAGAAATGCACAAAGCCATTCGCTCATGGATTTCAGAAAGATATACTAAAGAAACAGCCGAAAATTATTCGATTTTGTATGGTGGAAGTTGTAACCCCTCCAATGCAAAGGCGTTATTTGCTTGCCTAAACGTGGACGGTGGATTAATTGGAGGTGCAGCATTAAAAATTGAAGACTTTCGGGTTTTGGTAGCAAAAGAAACATGGACTATTTAGAAGTAATTATTGATCTAAACCCAAGAACTCCTTGGGCAGAAATTCTTGTAGCAGAATTAGCCGATTTGGGTTTTGAGAGTTTTGTAGATACCCCAAAAGGAATTGAAGCCTTTGCGCCAATTACAGTCGGAAATATCGACGAATTACTGAAAGAAACTTCTGTTTTTGAGAATTCGCAAGTGGAAGTTTCGTATCGTTCAACTACAATACCATATCAAAATTGGAACGCAGAATGGGAAGCGAATTTTGAACCAGTTCTAATAGATGACCGTTTAGTCATTATCGCACCTTTTCATGACCAGTCTGCATTTGGAAACGCAATGAAAATTTGTATTCAGCCCCAAATGTCGTTCGGAACAGGCCATCACCAAACTACCTATTTGATGTCGCAGTATTTACTTGATTTGGAAAATATGCCTTCAAAAATTTTAGATATGGGAACCGGAACGGGTGTTCTGGCTATTCTTGCAGAATTTTTAGGTGGCGAAGAAATAGTGGCGGTAGATATTGAGCCATGGTCGGTTGTAAACACCAAAGAAAACGCCGATAGAAACAATTGTTCAAAAATAAATGCACTGGAAGGCAACATAGAAGTAACTTTTGGCAACAAATTTGGTCTAATTCTAGCAAACATAAATAAAAACGTTTTGAAACTTCACTTACCAGAATATGCAAAACTATCCGAAACTGGTGGTTTGCTTTATTTAAGTGGTTTCTTTGAAACAGATGTGGAAGAATTAGAACGTGAAGCGTTGAATGTTGGATTTAAATTGAAAGAAGTGCGTGTAAAAGAAACATGGGCTTCAATGAAATTAATACGTAAATAGAATATGAAAAAAATTGGATTATTACTTTGTTCGCTTGTAGCAACAGTCTTTATTTTCGGACAATCGTATCCTTCTGATCGCGAGAAATTTGCTAAAACGCTGCAAGTTGCAACACAGACTTTTCTTACCAAAGACGACAAGGATTTTATAAAAGACGAACTAGAAATTAATCTAAAAAACCTTAGCTTTTTTCCTGATTCTTATTTTAATCAAATGGTTGCTACTTGTAATGCAATGGAAACCAAGAAAATGAAGGCCTATCCAGATATTTACAATTACGTTTATTCTGTTCATGCTTTTGTCAAAAACAAACAACCTCAAACTTCATTTACTGCTTGGCATGCCAGCGTAGATAAACTTATGGATGGAAGAAATCAAAATAAATTCAAAGATTTCATTGAATTATCTGCCGGTTTTTTCTCTAAAAACTTACTTTCTAAATCGTCTAATTCAGGCTGGTATTTTTACGGCGATTATTCTTTTGAATTTACCGACAAACCTTTTATCAAATTAACAAACGGACGTTTGGTTTGCGGCTTCGACAACAAAGACCGTTCAACTAGAGATGCCCCTCGTTTTGAAGATTCAATAACTGTTTACAATATTTCAGGAACTTTCGATCCGATTCTTAAAAAATGGGAAGGGAAAGGTGGTAAGCTTGATTGGAAAAAAGTAGGAATTAATCCGGCTGAAACTTTTGTTGAACTGAAAAGAACCGAAATAAATATGCGAACGAATGATTTGAATGCAGATTCTGTTTCTTTAACCTCGCCATTTTTTCCAGGTAAAAAAGTATTTGGTAAATTAACTGATCAAGCATTCAATATTATCCGCGATCAAGATAAAACCTTTCCTAAGTTTTTGTCTTACGAAAAACGACTTGCAATCAAAGAAATCAAAAAAGGGATTGATTACCTTGGCGGATTTTCACTTCAAGGTGCGGCCCTAGTTGGTGTTGGATCTGGAACTGATTTGGCGCAAATTACCGTTTCTCGAAATGGCAAACCATTCATGAAGGTTTCTACGCAGTATATGACAATTGAACCGGAAAGAATTCGTTCAAATCAGGCAAGTATTGTGATTTATGTTGCTGATAAAGATTCAGTTACTCACCCAGGATTGTCTTTTTACTACAATCAGAAAAAAGATTCTATTGAATTAGTTCGTGGCAAAACTGGTGTATCGGCTTCACCGTTTTTTGATTCTTATCATCAGTTACAATGGTATATTCCTAAAATGTGTTGGCAAAGAACTTCTTCCGATTTGGTTTTCACATACGAAATGGGAACGAGTCAAGAGCAACGAGTTGCACGCTTTGAATCGCTCAATTATTACGACGGTCGTTTGTATGACCGCCTTCAGGGAATGGAACAAAATCATCCGCTGGCGGCTTTGAATAGTTATTGTTTCAAATTCGATGAATATACGCTCACCGAAGGAAAAGCTGCAACAGCATTGGGAAAAACGATCGAACAAGCGAAACCAATTCTTTTAGATTTATCAGGTTATGGATTTATTTCCTATGATACAGAAACGAAAATGATTGTTGTAAACAAGAAACTCGAGTATTTTGTTCAAGCAAGAAATGGAAAGCGCGATTACGATAATTTGGTTTTTATTTCCGATTTCCGACCTAAAAAACTAGAAGGATATACGGATGAAGAAATTAAAAACAATCCATCTCTACAAACGGTTCAGGCTAAATATGAAGAGCAAACTAGAAAACGCAACTTCATTCGCGATTTTGGAACATTTAATTTATCTACAATGGAACTCAATTTAGTTGCTGTAGATCGAATTTTGTTATCTGATGCTCAGGGATCTTTTGTTTTACCAGACTCAGCAAAAGTTAGTGTGAAGAAAAACCGAGATTTTGATTTCAAAGGATGGGCAAATTTCGGTAAATACGAAGTTCACACACTTTCTGCGGCTTACAATTATGAAAAAAACAAAGTGAATTTAATTAAAACCGACAAGTCGTATATTCGTGTGAAACCGTTCAAACCTGAAGATGGAACGCGTTCAATTGCATTAAATTCAGCCATTAATGACATAACTGGTGAGATTATAGTAGATGAGCCAACGAATAGAAGTGGTGTAAGTAAAACATTTACTAAATATCCGTTATTGAAATCAACAAAACCTTCAAAGATTTATTACAATCAGAAAGAATTATTTAAAGGAGCTTATGATTCAACAAAGTTTTATTATACGGTTGCTCCATTTGAAATGGATTCTTTGGATAATTTTTCAGAGAAAAATTTCGAATTACAAGGAGAATTAACTTCAGCCGGAATTTTCCCTGTAATAAAACAACCATTGAAAATTATGCCCGATTATTCACTCGGATTTTCAACAAAAGCTCCAGAGGCAGGTTACCCGTTTTATGGAACTTCAGCAAAATTCAATAATAAAATAGTTTTATCGAACAATGGTTTACAAGGCGCAGGGAAAATTGATTTCGTTCAATCTACTTCAACCTCAATTGATTTGTTTACTTTCTTGCCCGATTCTACAGTTGGTTTTGCGAAATTCATTAACAAGCCAAGTGAAATAGGAGTAGAATTTCCTGATGCAGAATCTCCAGAAGCTTTTATAACTTATGTTCCAAAAGGAAATGTTTTGAAAGCAGCTTCAACGCGCGACAATGATATTTTCATGTTCGACAAAGAAGTTAAATTTAAAGGAACGCTAGTTATTCGTCCAGAAGGAATGAAAGGAGAAGGAATTGCCAACGTGCCAAAAGCAGCTTTAAGTTCGGATAGATACATTTTTAAACGTTGGGTAATTGATTCAGACGAAGCGAATTTTAACTTAAAAAACCCAAACAGAGAAGAGGGTGAAAGTCCGATTGCAATGCGTTGTGAAGGAGTTAATGCTTCGGTTTCTTTTAAAACCCGTGTTGGTGAATTTAAAAACAAAGCTGGCGCAACAATTTTAACTTTTGATGTGATTCAATACCGTTGTAAAATGGATGTATTTACTTGGTTAATGGATACAGACAGTATGAAAATGTCGCGAAATGAAGCAAATCAAGATATCAATATTAATAGTGCGATAGATGTGAAAGAACCGAATTTCACATCGATTCATCCAGAACAAGATTCACTTAAGTTTAATGCACCAGTTGCTTTTTATTCAAGTAAAATAAAAACGATGTATTGCACAAGCACGGAATATATTGATGTGGCAGACGCTCGAATTTATCCGGATAATAAGTTTGTTGTTATTCGTAGAAAAGCGGTATTAGATACATTGAAAAACGCGCGAATTGTGGCCAATTATGTTACAAAATACCACACATTTACGAAAGCAACGGTTCAGGTTTTAGCTCGAAGAAAATACTTGGGAGGAGGTTTGTATCCTTATTTTGATGCAGATTCAACTAAAACGTTGATTACTATGGATCAGATTCGAGTAGATTCTACTTATCAGACGGTTGCTTCAGGAAAAATAGCTGCAGATGCTAATTTTAAACTTTCTCCTCAATTTGATTATTATGGAGCAATGAGCATTAAAGCGGCTAAACCTGAGATTTTATTTACGGGTGCAACACGAATTAATCACAATTGTGAAAAGTTTGAGAAAAACTGGATGTCGTTCTCAGCTCAAATTGATCCGAAAAACATTCAGATTCCCGTTTCTGAAAACATGAAAACTTTAGATGGAAAATCAATCAGCGCAGGAATTGTATGGCGAGATTCGCCAACAAAAGATTCTATCCGTTTGTATCCAACTTTCCTTTCTTCGGTGGAAAACGACAAAGACCCAATTTTAATTACGTCTAAAGGAGTTTTGCAATATGATTTTAATGCGAAAGAGTTCCAAATTGGAGATCAGAAAAAACTCATTAACAGAAATGAAGTTGGTAATTTCTTAGCATTGCACACAGAAAGCTGCGCATTGAATGGAGAGGGAATTATTAATTTGGGATTAGATTTAGGAGATGTTACCGTGGATGCTGTTGGAACAGTTGACTACAACCCTGAAACTGGTGAAACGAACTTGAACACAACCTTGAAATTGAATCTACCAATGGGTAAAGATGGTTTCGAAAAGGTAGCAGAGCAAATTGTTGCATTTGAAGGATCGAAACCAGTTGTGTTAGATAATACAACATTGGAATTGGCATTGGCTACGTGGTCTGATCGAAAAACTGCAGATAAATTTAAGTCTGATTACACATTGTCTGAAGATAAGAAAGTGAAAAGGTTGCCAAATGAATTTGAGAAATCGATTGTTTTAACTGGAGTTCGTTTAAAATCTATTCCTACAGCAAAAGATGAAAACGGATTGATTTCAAGTTTAGAAGGAGCTGCAATAGTTAACATGTATGGAAAACCTTGCATGCGACAAGTTATATGTAAGTCGTTCTTAGAGCAAAACTATTCTTTAAACGGAGATCATTTCACCTTTATGATTCAAGTTCCGGGCGGTTCAGATTATTTATTCGATTATTCAATGGTTAAAAAAGACGGTACATTAAATTTGGTTACAAGCGACGTTGAATTGGGAGCTTCCATTAATGGAATTAAAGAAGATAAACGTAAAACACGTAATTTCTTGTATCAAATTTCAGCGAATAGTGTTTATTTAGGAAAACTTTCCAGCTTATATTAAACAAAAAACACTGCGAATTAGCTATATTCGCGCTATGATGAGTGATTATTTGATGGCAATTCCGGCATATTTCTTGGGTTCAATACCCACAGCTGTATGGATAGGTAAGGCAAAATATGATTTAGACATTCGAGAACACGGAAGTAAAAATGCAGGCGCAACAAATACTTTTCGTGTTCTTGGAAAAAAAGCAGGCAGAGTTGTTTTATCTATTGATGTGTTAAAAGGTGCAATAGCAGTTTTATTGCCTTATTTTATTTTGCCTTACGATTTTAGTGCGGCTGAATTAACACATGTACAGTTATTGGCTTCTTTCCTTGCTGTTTTAGGTCACGTGTTTCCGATTTTCGCAAATTTTAAAGGCGGAAAAGGTGTTGCAACTTCGCTTGGAGTTATTGTTGGCTTACAACCTGTAGCAGCCGGATTTTGTTTACTTGTTTTTCTTCTTGTTTTTATCATCTCGAATTATGTTTCATTGGGTTCAATTTGCGCAGCAATAGCTTTTGCAATTTCCTTGTGGTCATTTTGGTTTCTACTCTACACAAAAACTGTTGCTTTGCCAATTTTTGGTTCTGTTTTAGCTGCGATAGTAATATTTGCTCACCGAAAAAATATGGTGCGACTTTTAAACGGAACAGAGAGTAAAATGAACCTTTTCAAAAAATAAGCGTATACTGAACTACTATAAAAATTGAAAAAAATACTTTATATCAATTTGGTTTTAATGGTGTTGTTTTTTTCAACGCCTTTTTCTGTTTGTGCCCAAGACAATGAACCTGAATTAAAAGAACAAGCAGATAAATTATTCAATAAAGACAGTTATGTTGAAGCAACTTCATTGTATTTGCGTTTATTGGCCTTAAATCCGAAATCTTTTGAATACAACTACAAATACGGAACCTGCTTGCTTTTTAATTCCTACAAAAAACAAGATGCATTTAAATATTTGAATTATGCAGTTACAGACCCAAACATAACTCCAGAAGCATATTATTTTTTAGGTAAAGCGTATCATTTAAATTATCAATTCAATAACGCAATTAAGAATTACGAAATTTACAAACAAAAATCGAGTGGAAATAGTAACACAAAATTAGCTATCGATAGGGAGATACAAATGTGTCAAAATGGAAAAAATTTACTGACAACCATTTCTGATTTAGTTGTGATTGAAAAAAAAGAATATTCCTCAAAAACATTTTATCAGCTTTATAATTTACAAAACATTGGTGGAAACATTATTGTAACGGCCGATTATCAATCTAAAGCCGATAAAAAAAAGAACCACGTTCCAATAATTCACTTTCCAAATAATCCGTCGAGAATATATTATTCTTCCTTCGGAGAAAACGATAACGGCAACAAAGATATTTATGCAAGAACTAAATTACCGAACGGAACATGGAGTCTACCGCAAAGTATTGGAACAAACGTAAATACAAATTTCGATGAAGATTTTCCATATATGAGTGCAGATGGAAAGTATTTGTATTTTTCTTCAAAAGGTCATAATTCAATGGGCGGATATGATGTGTATCGTTCAACTTATGATCTTGAAACGAACACTTTCTCGCCGCCAGAGAACATGGATTTTGCCATTTCTTCTGCTGATGATGATTTGTTTTATATTGTAGATTCATTAGAAGAAAACGCTTATTTCGCCTCGTCTCGTCAAAGTTCTAACGGAAATTTCTTTGTATATAAAGTGCGCGTAGATAGGGTTCCGACTCAATTATCTATTGTGAAAGGAAGTTTTTCTTCTACCATTAACCCTGAAAATAAAAAGGTTTCTATCAAAGTTACAGATTTAGCGAATGGAACAAAAATTGGTGATTTTAAGTCGAACGACAAAGGAACATACTTAATAACTTTTCCAAAAGGAGGGAAATATGAATATGAAATGAAAGTGGAGGGTTCGAACGATATTTATAAATATACGGCAAACATTCCCTTTTTAAAAGAGTTCAAACCTTTGAAACAGAAAATTTACGAAGAAAAAGGGGATGCCGGTACGAATGTTCGAGTTGTAGATTTGTTCAACGAAGAAGTAGAAGATCCGCAGGGAGTTCTTGTGGATGTAATTCGTGCCCGTTCAGAATTAAACGTAAACGTGAATCAATTCAACCTCGATGAATTGAATACACAGAAGAACGATAAAAAAATATTGGCAAATTTAGGTCTTGAAAACGCCTCGAATGCTGAAATTCTTTTAAAGTTTGACGGATTGGAGCAGAAAAAAGAAGAACAAGTGCACCAAGTTACGCAATTACACAACGGATCTATTGAACAAGCAGTTCGAAATGCAGATGAAATTCTGATTCTTCAAAAAGAAGTAAAAACATTGGTTGCAAAGGCAAATAGTTCAGATTCTGAAGCAGATAAATTGCGTTTGTTAAAAATTGCGGAAGAGAAAATATATGAAATTGAATCGCTGACAAATCAAAATTTTCAACTTAAAAAACTTGCAGATTCTTTGGCGCCAATTATTCCAAATGAAAATCAGGAATTAAAACGAATTGCAGATGTGAATGATGCTGTTCAGGCGGCTTTGCAAAAAGACGATTTCGCTTCAGTTAAAATAGCCATAGAAAAAGAGGCGGAATTACTGATAAGTTTGCAAAAATCTACAACTACAGATCCGAGCGACGAACTTGCAGCTCAGATTGATAGAATTAAAGCCGATAAAAATAAACTCACAGTTCAGAATAGTGAATACGAAAAAACTTTGGCGCAAATTAAGTCAGATATTTCCCAACTCGAAAAAGATTTGCTTGCTGCAAAATCAAAAGATAAAGCACTAATTCAACAAAAAATAGATGCGAAACAAGCTGAAAAAACATTAGTTGAGCAAGAAATGCTGCGGATTAATGAAAAAATTGCTGCAAAAACGAAAGAAGAACAAACTATAGTAGATCAAATTACTTTCATAGAATCGATTACAAGTGTATCGTTAGATTCTGATCGCAATCCGAAAGAAATTACAACTGCTATGGAGAAGATATCGGACCCAAATTCTCGTTCAGTTCAAAATTACGTGAAGGAAGAAGTTAAAAATTTAGAACGAAAAGTAGCGAACAATCCAGATCCAAAACAATTGATTTCATCAGTTAAAGATACAGTTCTTTCCGAAATGAATGGGTTTTTAGAAGCTCAAAATGCTGTTGATATTGATCAAAATTTAAGTCCAGAAGATAAAGCAAACGCATCAATTGCCAATGCGCAGCAAACACTAGTTGCATTAAAATTGCAAAAAGAAAAATTAACTTTGGCTAAAGAGAAAAATCCGAACAACGAACAAATTTCTTCAGCAATTTCAGAAATAGATTCAAAAGAAAATGAGTTGAACGGCGTAATTGAAGAAAAGAAAAATGATTTAGCAAAAATTGCTGGAACTTCAAACACGATTTCGAACCAAACAGATGCAAATACATCCGAAATTGTAAACAATATATTTCCTGAATATGTAACTAAATCTTCTAAGTTACCCGAAGATGCGAAAGCAAAAATTGAAGCACAGAACAAATTAGACGCAGAATTAATTACGAAGATTGACAAAGAAATTAAGGCAACAGACAAGGAACTTAAAGCGAACCCAGACAAGCAAGAAGCAAAAGACAAACGAGCTACATTAGAGGCAATTAAATCAGAAAAAGCTGCTGAAATTGTTGAGCGAAAAGCAGAGTTGGCGCAATTGAATAATTCGAATGAAACGTATAAAACAAGCTCAGTAATTAATTCAACGGTTTTAGCGCACGATATTTATCCTGAATATACAGATTTGAATTTTGAGCAACAGCAATACTGGACAGAACAGCAGCGCAAAGATTTCATTCTTGAAGAATTGAAATTAAAAGACAAATTAGTAAAAGAAAAAACTGCAAACGATAAGAAGTTAGCTAAGGGTGAAGATTCAGAGCTTTCGGCTGAAAATAAGGTCATTGAGGAATTAATTGCACGGTCTGAAGCGAATATTAAGCGAATTGAATCTGGAGAAAACAACCAAGAGGTAGATAATGCAATTGCAGAGGATTTAAAAGACAGAAACGAAATCTTGATGAATTCGAGTCCGCAAACTGAAGCAGAAGCAACTCAGATTTTAAGTGATTTGGAAAATTACGCGCGCAATTTATTGAATTCGATTGGCAATTTGAAAGAAGATGATGAAGCAAACAAAGCAACAATTCTATTGAGAGAAAAGCAATTAGAAACAGTTCGAAAAAGAATTGGCGTGGTTGAAATTGATTTGCAAGAGATGCGTGAATTAAATTCTAGTTCGCCAGCAGAAAAACTAGCAATTGAAGAGGTTCAAAATTTAAAAAACAAAGAAAAGGAATTGACAGCTCGTTTGGCGGAAGCAGAAAAACCCGATCAAAAGAAAATTCAAAATGAATTGAATAAAAACAGAACGCTTCAAAAAGAAAAACAAACGGAGATTGAAACCAATAAAGTTGTTCAAATTACGGCTTCAAACAAAGAAGAGTTAAAGAATCTATCGATTTCAACGCCTTCAGATTTAACAGAAGTTGCAACACAAGCTGAAGCTAGAACAGAAAAAGAAAACAAAAATAGTTTAACGGAAGTTACTCGGGTTAAAAATTTAATTCAAGCTATTGATCAATACTCAGTTGGTAAAGATCCGTATGAAAATCAGCAAACTATCATTTACACGGAAGATGCATTAATTCAACAACAACGATCATTTTCTATTGAAATTGGAGAAATTGAAGCTGAAATTCAATCGTTGGGAAATTCAAAAAAAGAACTACAAAAAAAGAAAGATTTAGAAGTTAGAAAAACGAGTCTTGAAAAGGCACAAGAATCTGTTTTGGAACAAATGAATATTATTCGAAAAGACAAGAATTTAGTTGTAAACAGAAGCGTAGAGCAAAACACGCAAGTTAGTTTCGAGGAAGAACAAGCAATTGCTGCAAATGAAAAATACAAAGATGCGTATGAATTGTTTGAAGAAATTAAAGCTATAGAAACCAAAATAAGTGATAAAAACAGGGAAATTAATCAGGTAAAATTACTTATCGAAAATTCAACTAGTGAACAAGTTAAAAACGAACAAATTCAGCAATTGATAGCGTTAAATAAAGAAAGAAAAGGATTCGAAAATGACTTAAAAGCTTCGAATCAAAAATTAAATGACTTAATTTTACAAGAAAGTTCGAATCCGATGAAATGGCGTAATGTTTTAATGCGAGAAGTTTTACCAGCAACACTTATTGTGGTGAGCACTTTCGTTGACCCCTCGGTTGTGAAAGGATTTGAAATTACAACAGATAAATCGAAGCAAGTAAATTCTGCGGAAATTCCGAAAGATTTAAAATCGCCCGGCGGACTAGTTTACCGCGTTCAAGTTGGTGCTTTTGCAAAGCCATTGCGCAAAGAATTATTCAAAGAGTTTTCTTTGGTTACTGGAGAAGTGCTTCCGAATGGAATTACGCGATACATGGCTGGGTTTTTCGGTAGTAGAACTAAGGTAGCAGAGGCGCAAAAACAAATTCAGTCTTTGGGTTACAAAACTGCTTTTATTGTTGCTTATTGCGATGGAAAACGAATTTCGATTGCAGAAGCAAAACGTTGAGAAGACTTAAAATTGTGTGTGCCACAAAGTCAAGATGAAATTGCCTTTGATGTGGCAAGAAGTGTTATTGCCAAATTGCCAAAAGATTCGATTAGAAAAATTGCTCCAAACCGAAAATTTGAAGATTACAACAAAGCTCCTGGAGCAGTTCAGGCAGAAACAGTTGAAAACAGAAAAGGACTTTTCTATACTGTTCAAATTGGGGTTTACAATTCTCCGGCAACTTCAGAAAAAGTGCGCAACATTAAGCCACTGATAACAAAACGCCTAGAAAATGGACAAATTCGCTATTCTTCTGGCGTATTTAATTCAGTTGAAGAGGCAAATCCTAAAAAAGAAGAAGCAATTGCACGCGGAATAAAAGATGCGTTTATAACTGCTTATTATGATGGGGAACGCATTTCATTAACAGAGGCAGAACAAATTCTAAAAGAAAAAGGTCTGAATATTATTGAAAAGGAAAATTTAACTAAAACCGCTCCAATTGAGGTTCAAGAGGCTAAAACTTACTCTGAGTCTAATCCGGTACAGGAAACAGTTAGAAAAACATATCAATTAATTTCGAAGCAAAAATTTGATGAGTATCCTCGAGATTTGATTAATCGCTTCAACACTTCGGGGCAATTTTTCTTCGATGAAAAAGATCAAAAAATTAAGTCGGTTGTTTATACAAATGAATACAGAGTTCCAAATAGTGAAATGTTTAGTAATACAATGGACACTTTAATTGGTTCTGTTGGCACAGCAAGATTTGAACCGAACACCAAGAAAATTGTAGCAGAGTGGGATGCATTTGAACTAGCTGGCGAATTGGGAAATCAATTGCTACGTTTTTCGAGTCTATATTCTGTAGACATTACAGATTTGGGATGCATCATTACGTTTGAATCGGTTCTAGAAAGTAAGGTTGATGCTTTGCTTGAAGAATTGAAAAAAATGAATGCAAAAACAGTAGAAGTAAAAGAGTTATGAGTACAAAAGAATTAGAACTTCCCGAATTAGAGACAGTTACGAAAGAAACGCCTTCTCATGAATTGATTGTTTTTAACGACGACGTAAATACGTTCGACCATGTAATTTCCTCACTAATGAGCGTCTGCAAGCACGAAGTGGAGCAAGCAGAGCAATGCACGTGGATTATTCATTTTAAAGGAAAATGCCATGTAAAAACGGGCGAATTTGAAA
The DNA here is from genome assembly GCA_031409255.1 of Crocinitomicaceae bacterium. GTDB lineage: Bacteria > Bacteroidota > Bacteroidia > Flavobacteriales_D > Crocinitomicaceae > Fluviicola. The sequence continues at coordinate 1,776 of JANNWW010000222.1, read as the reverse complement.
AGTTAGCAAATATGTGTACTGCTTTGCACGACAGAGGTATTTCTGCAGAAATACAATAATTTTTCAATATAATCCTTGTTAAATTAAAATAAACAGCTATCTTTGCACCCGTTAAAACATTCATTGAAATCTTTTTTTTAGTGATTGAAGATAACAAAAATGGCTTCGTAGCTCAACTGAATAGAGCACTACATTACGGCTGTAGAGGTTTTAGGTTTGAATCCTAACGAGGTCACTAATTCGGGGAACAGAGGCGAAAAGCTCCATTTTATGGGGCTTTTCTTCGTTTAAATCGTAACTAATTTACGGTAGTGTTACGGTTTAGGTCATTTGCATAAAATTGATTTTTAAAACATTTAAAATCAACAGTTCTTTGAATTACGAGTTAAGTTTTTTGGTATTCTAGACCTTCATGGATTATAAAATAATTGCTTAGAAGTAACTTAAAATTGCTAAATACGTTCCACGTGTTACAAATTAGGTCATGGAAATAAAATGCAAAAATTGTGCTTCATCCAATATAGTAAAAAATGGTTTACAAGCTAGTGGAAAGCAACGTTTTCGTTGTATTGATTGTGGAAAACGACAACAAAAGGAATATAGCTATATGTCCTATCTTGTAAAAGATAGTGAATTAGTTAAACTTCTAAAAGAGAATGTTGGAATTAGATCTCTTGGTCGAATTCTAAACATTTCAACAACAACGGTTATTAGTAGAATTCTTAAAATAGCCAAACCATTAAAATTTGAAGGAGTAATACCATTTGGAGAAAACTATCAAGTAGATGAACTGTTTACTAGAGTTAGAAACAAAGAAACGAAGGTTTGTATTGCATATTCATATAATCCAAAAACAAAAGATATACTTAGTTTATCGGTTGGAAGAAGGAATAAAACGAATTTAAGAAAGGTTATAGCAACATTGATTTTAGGAAATGCAAAAAAGATTACAACCGATAAATTGAATATTTATAAAGAAATTATTCCAAAGAATATACACTCAACAAAGTACAGAGGAATTAATCATATTGAACGTAATAATCTTGAATTGAGGAAAAATTTAAAACGTTTAAATCGAAGAACGATGTGTTTTAGCAAAACTTTATCCATGTTGTTAGCTGTAGTGAAAATCTATTTTTGGTTTTAAATATATTAGTTTCGTACAAATTAAATTTTTGAATTCAATGCTGAAAACACATTGAAAATTTCATTCATTTCCTCCATAGAAAAGTTCGAACTTCCTCCTCTAGGGTCACTCTTATGAAAGCTCTTTCAACGCAAGTTAGAGGAGCTTTTTGATTTTTACGACGTGCCGAAAAAAGCAAATACAACGTTAGAAGATAATAATGTTATTTTTAGAGCTTCAAAAAATAAAAAATTATACAGATAAACAAATGCAAAATACAGTTATTATATGCCTTCTAACCTGTGCACAGGATTATTCTGAGTTATCTGAATCGGATATTATGGATGAACTTGAATTTCTTGAGGAAAATTTATTTGAATTCGAAAAAATAACAGATGATTCTGAATTTGTTGTTGATAGTATTTTGGAATTATATTATCAAATAGATAAGTTTTTTTTATCAAATACAAAAATGATTAATTTAATAGGGTTACTAATCTAATTCGCATTCTACAGTAAACCGTAAATACCTTACGTTGTAGGAGTGTAATTTTGTCTAAAATAGTTATTATGAAGACAAATTTAGGACTTTCTAGAAAAGAATTTTTATCGAAATTTAGCACAAATGAACAATGTTTTAGTTTTTTGAT
>JANNWW010000221.1:0-2648 GCA_031409255.1 Crocinitomicaceae bacterium | reverse complement strand
ATAACAATGTTGGCTCAATTGCAAAAAGCGAACGAAGAAAAACTTCCTGATTTATTGAACGATTTGCAAATAGCAGCGGTACAAAATAAAAACATGTTTGAGAAACTAATGGAAGTATGCAAATATGCGTCCTTGGGTCAGATTACTCATGCTTTGTTTGAAGTAGGAGGACAGTATAGACGAAATATGTAATTTTATAGACGAAATATGTATTTTTTTCTATTTAAAATACAACCATTCATTAAATTTTCTATCTTGTAATTAAATTTGAAGATTGTTAAAGGTAGTTCTATTTGTCATTATTATTTTTATTGGGAAAAATAGTTTTTTTGCCCAGAATATTCAAGGTGTAAATTTTTCTTACTCTTATTTTGACGTTTTTGATATAGAAAATACTGGAGGGAGACAGTATGTTAATTTGAATTATTTTAAATTGATAAGTAAACATAAATTTAGCTTTGGCTTAGCAACTGCATTACCACATAGATACAAATTAGGAAGTATATTTGGAATTAATTTGATACATAACTTTAGTTTTTTGAACATAAAAAAAAGGTTTAGTATAATAAGTTGTCTTGATGTGAATTTCTATTATCACCAATATTCATTTGATATTAAATATTTCTCTTATTCTTCCAATCAGATTATTGAAGTTAGCCAAAAACAAGTTTAAAATAAATTTATTTACAATATTGGAACTGGTTTGGGATTAAGGTATTCTATTTCAGAAAGAATTCTATTGGAATCAGGTTATGAACAAAGATTTAGTTTATTTAATAATCTAGCTGAAAATTATTTCAATTTTAGATCTTTCCCATCTTATTTTTTAACTTTAAATGTTGTTTTGAAATGAAATGTTTAGGTTATTTAATTGTATGCTTTTTTGTTGCTTCTTCTTGTCGTAAAAAAGAAATGTACTCTACAAGGTGGAAATGTGGAACTTACATCTGGGAATATTCTTTTTATAATGGAAATGTTATTAATTCTGAGAATGAAAATCGGAAATTTGCAATTGAAATAAAAAAAAATGGAAAAGTAGAAATTTATGAAGACCAGAAATTAATCGATTTTGGCAGATCTGGAATAAAAGATGCCAATTCTATTGCTACACGAAATGGATATTTAAACGTACAAATCAATACTGACAATATAAATTTTTCGATTAATTTCCCATTCGACAAGTATAATAATTACTTTAAAAAAGTAAAATAATGAAAAAGATTAGTTATTTATTTCCGCTCTTTTTGTTACTCTTTTCCTGTAAAAAAGAAAAAGAGTATCCTATGAGTGAAATTCCTAATTGCAAACTTTGTGCTTGGGCAAAATCAGTTGAAGGGAAATATATCGGTATTCCCACAGGAGTAGAAATAGCTCCAACTGGTATGGGGTATTATAATTCTTCTGGGTTGAATGATAGTTTGATCATAGATGTTAATCAAGTTTGGAAAGAAAATTATTCTCCATCAAATGATTCTACAATAATGGTTTTTAAACTAACTTATACGATGAAATCAGATACTACAAAACATTCTTTCAGAGAAATCTATTTTAATACAAGTGATGGTAAATCAATTCAATCAAATATTAATCGATTTGATATTTTCGAATACAACTCTTTCAAAAGTTATTATTTCTTAAAAGGAAAATTTGAAGTACTTGTTTTTCAATTCAGAGGAATTAAAATAGAATAAAGTTTTTAATATTTTTTTATAAGGTTACCAATCTAATTCGCATTCTACAGTAAACCGTAAATACTTTACGTTGTAGGAGTGTAATTTTGTCTAAAATAGTTATTATGAAGACAAATTTAGGACTTTCTAGAAAAGAATTTTTATCGAAATTTAGCACAAATGAACAATGTTTTAGTTTTTTGATTGAACAAAAATGGGGAAAAGGTTTTGTTTGTAGAAGGTGTAAACACACTGAATTCCGTTCAGGAAGAACATCTAAGAACAAACGCTGCAAGTCTTGTGGACATGAAGAATCACCAACTTCTCACACCTTGTTTCACAAGCTAAAGTTTGATATTTCAAAAGCCTTTGGAATGATTTACGAGCTAACAATTTGTAAAAAAGGAAGTAGTAGCATGAGTTTGACTGATCAATACGAAGTATCCCAAAACACGGCTTGGTTATTTCGAATGAAAGTTCGCGAATACATTAAAAGCTCAGGAAAAAACCCATTGACTGGAACGATACATGTGGATGAATTTGAAGTTGGAGGTCCCCAGGAAAAACAACAAGGAAGAAGTAAATCTGATGAAAAGTCAAGATTTACAATCGCTTTAGAGGTTTTAGAGAATGGATTTTCAGGTAGGATGTATATTCAAAAGATCGAAGATTTTAGTGCAGAAGCACTTGGAGAAATATTTGAAAAACATATAGACCAATATGCAAAAATCATCACCGATAAATGGACTGGTTACAAGCCTTTAATTGAAAAATTTCCTAATTTAATTCAAGAAAAGTCAGATAAAGGGAGGAACTTTCCAGAAATTCACATTCAAATTAGAAATATTAAAGCATGGATAAGAGGAATTCATTCGTGGTGCTCAAAAAAACACATTCAATCCTACATGGATGAAACAACTTACCGATACAATCGAAGAAACCATAGAACGACTATGACTAATCTCTTTTTAAATCGAG
>JANNWW010000220.1:0-1806 GCA_031409255.1 Crocinitomicaceae bacterium | reverse complement strand
TTTTTTTGGCATACATTCAAGAATGCCTTAGTAGTAGCTGATTTGTAAAAGTCAGCTACTTTATCTTTTTGTAAAAGTCCGCTACTTTATCTAAAGTCGAGTAATTAACTAAAATGTCATTTCTCTATTTTTCAAAACAATAAATTTATGCAAGTAGAACCAATAATTAAAGCGCGATTTAATAAATTTAGGGATTCTCTAGAACTTAACAATATTGCAGATGGTTTGGCGTTTGAGAGATTTGTAAATTATTCGATTCTAAGTGTCCATCAACCTGATGCTTTTAATGCTGACTCAGAACTTCTTGAATGTGTTTGTGTCGGTGGTGAAAGTGATATGGGAATAGACGGCATTGCAATTAAACTGAATGGTATAATTGTTAGAAGTAAGACTGATATTGACGACATTTTGAAAAGATACAAACGTGCAGTGGTAGAGTTTATCTTCATTCAGTCTAAATTTAAGGCTCATTTTAATAAAGGGGAACTTAATAATTTTGTTGATGGAGTGCGTGATTTTTTATCTGATACTCATCATTTTCCAATGAATGAAAAAGTTAAGTTTTTCGTTGAGCTTAAAGAATACTTGCTATCGGATAATATAGTAATCATGTGGGAAAAAAATCCGTTAGTGCGTTGTTATTATGTGGCGATGGGTAGGTGGCGAAATGCTCCTGACTTAGTTGGTGTTTATGAACATTTTAAAAATGATATTTCCTCTCTCAATGCATTCGATGAAACTGAGACGCATTTTGTTGACAGTGAAAGTTTAAAAAGTATATGTGATAGCATTGAAAGCACTTTTCAAGAAACTATTAATACTAGACATGTAATGCCTCTCACCGAAGTAAATGGTGTAAGCAACTCTTGTATTGCATTATGTTATGCGGATGAATACCTTAAATTGCTCAAAACCGACGAAGACATAATCAGAAAGTCTCTGTTTGATGACAATGTTCGGGATTACCAAGGAGAAAATATTGTTAATTCTGAAATAGAAGATACAATTCAAGACCAACCTGCAAAATTTATCTTACTTAACAATGGAATTACAGTGGTTTGTGATGAATTTATACAAAATAACACAAAATTAACTATCAAAAATCCTCAAGTCGTAAATGGTTGTCAGACGAGTCATGTGATTTTTTATGCGAATGAAAAAGGACTTGATGTTTCAAAAGTTCCTCTAACAGTAAAGTTTATTTCAACAGACAACATCGATATTTCAAATGAGATAGTTAGAGGAACAAATAGACAAAACATAGTTTTGGACGAGGCATTTGAAGCTACTAAAAAATTTCATAAAGACTTAGAACAATTTTTTAATGCAATTTCTCCAGACTATGAAAAGATATACTATGAAAGAAGATCGAAACAATACAATCATAATCCAACTGTAAAACAAACTCAAAAAATCAATTTGAGAGTGCTCACACAATACTTTATTGGAATGTTTTTAGACCTTCCTCATGTTTCACATCGGCATGAATCTATATTACTTCGAGATTATCAAAATAAAATTTATCAAGAGCAACAATCGTTTTTACCATATTTCACAGTTGCCCTTTCTTTTTATTATTTAGAAAAGTTTTTCAGGGAAGAAAGTCTGACCAGAAATATTGCTTCATTTAAAGCACATTTGCTTATGATGTTTCGTGAGTCAATATCTGGTTTTCGTCCAAAATTGAATTCTGAAAAAAGCACTGATGAGCATTCACAACGTATTCTTGATTTTACAAAAGATAAAGAGAATCTTTTGAAAAGATTCTCAGACTTGGTGGATATATTTCTACAGCTATTAAATATA
>JANNWW010000219.1:0-3887 GCA_031409255.1 Crocinitomicaceae bacterium | reverse complement strand
AGAGTTCTTCAAATCGCGTTAATGCTTCTTTAAATACGGGAACGAGTTTTTTTGCACGCACTAATGTTGTGGTGTAATTTTATTTTTTGAAAGTCATAAATCAAAAGTTTTTTTAAATGAACTTTTGTATACGAGAAAATTGTATTTTTAAAACATGATTACACAACGCAGGCTAGCGAAGCTTTTGTTCAACAAGGGTTTTGCGATAGTTGGGGCATTGGTGCTTTATTCATCATTTGGAGTTTTTATGAGCTTTTGTACTAAAATCAACATTTGTACTTCTAAAACCCCACCATCGCAAAGCCCCGACCGTTATGAGCAATTATAAATGAAGTTCAAACACGGTAAAAGATCAACCATCTGAATGGTAAAAAACTAAAAGTACCAAAAATGAACAAAAATAAAAATTGTTTGTAAATTTGGCAGAGTCAAACTGCAAGATGATTTGACAAAAATTAAAAGTTAAAATATAAAAAGATGAAGAAGTTAATTTATGGAGGTTTATCCCTTAGTCGGAATTACAATTGTTGCTTGCAAAAAAGACGAAAAACAACCAAACGAGCAAAATGAAATAATTAATGCAAAGTATAGAGGTATTTCTGTTTCAAACAACATGCTTAAATTTGAAAAATTAGAAGATTATTTTGCAATTGTAAATAACGAATCATCTGATGTTCGAGTTAAATTTGCCGAATACGCAGGAACATTAGGTTTTAAAAATTATTTTAGTAAAACACATATTCTAGCAAAGTCAGAAAGTTCTCAGGAGATGGATGATTTTTTCGGTCAGATTATAAATGAAGATGCTTGTATTCAAATAGGGCAGCATATTTATAATATTGATTTGACTAAAGAACGTGTTTTTGTATTAAATTCTGACAAAGTAACACTTGGGTATAATGATTTAGTTGCTGGTAATCTTAGTAATAAAGATATTTCTGAATATCAATTGACTGATGATGTTTTGAATATTGTAAATGGAGGCATCACAGAAAAATGTGCATCGCCTGGAGGTTTTGAAGTGTTTTCAACAAGCGGTGCTGGCACATCTTTAGAATTTAGATCTATGATTAAATTATTCTCAGCAGGAGTGTATTATAGAGTTACGGGTAGGACTAAAAAAATAGGAGGTTACGTTGGTGACTATCGGTTCTTACTTTCAGTAGTTGTTAATACAGCTAACATACACAGAAGACCTTGCACTAATACTGATGTTACAACACATCTTATTGGTATAAAATCAAATACTCTTAATGTTTCAGAGCCAACATGGGAAGCATATTCTAAAGCTTGGAATGTTAAGAATATGAGTATGATTATAAGAAGTGATGCGCAGTTTATCACTCCTGCGGTTATTGCATATCCATCAGCACCAAATGTTACTGTTAATTTTTAATTTGCATATAACAGTTTCGCCTGCATGCAGGCGAAACTGTTATATCTCGACTATTGTTTTCTTCTTTACATTTTTTTCAAAATTGAATGCACAAGTGACATACTACATTAACCCAATGATTGATGGTAAAATTGGATTTTCGAGAGTTGCTCCTGACAGTTATTTTTCGACTGAAAAAAAAATACTGGAACCGCAATTTATGTTTATGCCATATACTGTTTCCTACAGTTCGAGAATTATTAAAAGATCCACAGTTGATTATGGTGCTGGTATAGGATTAATCTCTAAAAATAATTTTAATAAATTTCACCTTTCCTGGAAAAGAGACCAAGTTAGTTATGAAGTTGAATCATATTTCAGGGGTTTTAATAGTGACACTCATGATGGGTTCTATGGTTTGTTAAGAAGACAATATCATCGTATTACATTTGATTATTCGACGAAAATAATAAAAAAGGCTAGCTTTGTTTCGTCTTGGCTAAATATTGGTCTGGGTGCAGCAACAAACAACAACAGTTACAACAAAACGGATGTACATTTGTCCTACACTGTCAATGTCGCTCCAAATACAGTTTTAAAGGAGATTTATCTTCAACCATTCAGTGAACGTAGAGTTAATACATTCTTTCAAATAGGTCTAGAAAACGATTTCAATCTTCATAAAAAATACTTTTTAACACTTAATATTTTATTTGTGCAAGGATTCGGAGAATTAAGCAGAGTCGATTATGTTAATTCCTATACTAAAAACAATGAAATAGAGTTGTATCGTAGAGGCTTAACTTCTAAAGGTTCAGGCTTCTATTTAGGTATTTCAAGAAGATTTCAAGTATTTCCTAAAAAAATCAAAAGCTCATAACACACGCTTAGATAAAAAGCCGAAAAACTTCATACGAAAAAACATAAAAACGTAGAAAACTAATCATCACTCGCAAAACAATTAACATTAAACTCGGCTTCTTCTCTAAGCGTCGTCCGTTAGTGGCTATGTTGCCGGAAAACCGCATAAAATAGAGAATATGAGCAAAATGTATGATTCTTTGAAAAGACAAGTCGGCAGAGATGCTGGAAAAGTAGTTTCAAATTTTGTTTTTGGAGATAGTCATTCTACACCACATCGAAATACCAATTCTCAAAGCAGAGGAAACGTAAATGAAATAAACCAAAAAAGACTCGAAATTCAACAACAAGACTTAAAGCAGAAAGATTTATACTTGTTAGATGGCGCTGTAATAAATGCAGTTAATCAAATTATTGCAATTGATATTCCAAGTAACGAAAAAGAAATAACTAAAATTTTACAAGAATTAGAAATACAACTTAAAGTAAATAAATGGTTGAGTATTCACAAAGGAGAAACTGCAAAAATCAGGAACAAATTCCCTGATGCAGTTTTAACAAAATATGAACAATGTGTTTATGAATTGAAGTATTCAGATTGTAATGAAGACCGACTAATGCTTGCAACAAAAACTTTATCAAAATACAAGAAAATCCGATTTATTTATAAACACAAATTGTTTCTTGCAATTTTTGCATTCCTCGTTTTGTTTGTAATTGTTGGTTTAAATGCTGGATAAGTTATGTACAAGAAAGATTTTATTGAATTCGTTGAAAAAGGAATAAACAATTTTTACATTGGAACAGGAAATCCAAACTCAAAAATTCTAATTATTGGAAAAGAATCTGCTATCGAAACTAACGATTTGCAAAGTTTTGAATGGTATGGAAATAATGCAAAAGATTGGAAAAAACATATAGAAAATAAAACTTGTGAAGTTTTAGAATATCACGTTTACGAAAAACATCCTTTAAGAAAAAGGTGGGGCAAAAATACTTGGAGTAAATATCAAAAATTATCTGACTATATTTTAGAAAAGGAAACTGAAAACTTTAAAGTAGATTTTCTAAATCATATTTTCACATCTGAAATAAACGATTCACCTTCAAAAACAACTTCAAAAGCCGATAAAACAAATATCTCAAGCAGAAAAGAGATTTTAAAAACTTCTGAATTCATTCAAAAATTCCCTGTAATAGTTTTAGCTTGTTCTAACTACATAACTAATGATGAAAACAACAGAGAAATTAATGACATTTTTGAAGTAGAATATATTGGCGATGAAATTGGAACGAAATTTTATTCTGCTGGAAATTGGTATTTTCTTCATTATAACAAAGACAAAACTAAATTAGTAATTCACACAAGACAATTAAGTACAAACGTGAATAACGAATTGTTAAAAGATTTAGCCGAAATAATTAGAAATCACTTAACCGAAAGAAAACACAGCCACTAACATATAAGGACTAAACCGCAATGCAGCACAGCGTAATTTCGGCTTTAGTCTGTTGTTGACAGCAGCCTCGTTAGCCCTACTATGGGATTTAAATAATTTTTGTGGATTTTTTTCTAGTAAGTCACTCTAAAAACAGTTGACTTTTCAGTTTCTAAGTACTTGTTTAAACTTCGCAACACGATTTTGGGCTT
>JANNWW010000218.1:0-7624 GCA_031409255.1 Crocinitomicaceae bacterium | reverse complement strand
ATTTGTTTTTTTATTTCAGAATTAAACTCTTTCAAATCTACACCCGGAAAATAAGTGCGACCAAGCTCTTGATAATCTGCTTTCAAATCGCGTAAAAAATTAATTTTTTGAAAAGCAGACCCCAATTTCATGGCACTGTCTTTTAAGCGTAAGTATTCGCTTTCACTTCCGCGAACAAATACTTTTAAACACATTAAACCTACTACTTCAGCAGAACCTAAAATATATTCTTCGTATTTGGCTTGATTATACGCAATGTCTTCTAAATCCATTTCCATTGAATTCAAAAACGTGTGAATTAGTTCAACTGGAATTTTATATTCATTTACAGCCCATTGAAAAGAATTCAAAATAGGATTAAGTGAAATACCTGTTTCTATTGCTTCGTTGGTTTGCTTTCTGAAATCTGCAAGCAATTGTTTTTTATTAAAACCATGAAATGAATCTACAATTTCGTCCGCTAAACGAACAAATCCGTAAATACAATAAATGGGTTTTCTCAGATCTTTTGCCAGGAATTTTATACCTAACGAAAAAGAAGTGCTATACCTTTTTGTGGTCATAGCACTCATTTCGTAGCTTATATCGTCGAATATTTTCTTCATTCTAAAATTTGTGTTTATTTGATAGTTTGCAAAACTTGTTTCGCAACTACTTCACCTGAAATAATAGACGGGGGAACTCCCGGTCCTGGAACAGTTAGCTGTCCGGTGTAAAACAGGTTATCTAAATTTTTATTTGTTATTCTTGGCTTTAAAATTGCCGTTTGTTTCAATGTGTTCGCTAATCCGTATGCGTTTCCTTTGTAAGCATTGTAATCATTTTTGAAATCATCAATACAGAAGCTGCGTTTGTAACAAATCTGTTCTTTGAATTTTTCACCTATGAATTCTTCCACTCGGGCAACCATTCTGTCGAAATAATCTTCCCGCTTTTTTAAATCATCTTTTAAATCTGGAGCCAAAGGTATTAAAAAAAATATATTTTCTTTTCCTTCTGGTGCAACTGTATTATCTGTTTTTGATGGACAACACAAGTAAAAAAGTGGATCGCTTGGCCATTGAGGCTTGTCGTATATTTCTATTGCATGCTGTTCGAAAGGCTTGTCGAAAAATAAATTATGGTGATTTAGTTTGGGTAAAATTTTATCTACACCAACATAATACAACAATGAAGACGGAGCCATTACTCTTTTGTCCCAGTATTTTTCAGTGTAATTGGCATTTCCGTTCAATAAATCTTCTGTGTGTTTGTAATCTGCACCCGAAACAAGTATATCTGCTTCAAATATGCCTGAATTTGTTTCAACTGATTTTACTTTTCTACCTTCGGTGTTTATTTTTTGAACCGCGGCATTGGTAATAATTTCAACTCCTTGTTCGCGTGCAATTTTTTCGAAAGCAAGTATAAATTCATTCATTCCTTTCATCGGATACCAAGTTCCAAGTTCAAGATCGGCAAAATTCATTAATGAATACAAAGCTGGTGTGTTTGCTGGAGTTGCACCCAAAAACAAAATCGGAAACTCAAGTAACTTTAAAATTTTTGGATGCGAAAAATATTTTCTAATAAATTTTGCAAAAGAAGAGAACAAATGCATTTTAAAAACACCAAAAATCACTTTCTTTTTAGCAAATTCAAATATAGATAAGGAAGGTTTGTAAACTAAATCATTCATACCAGCATCGTATTTAAATGCTGCGTCTTTCAAATAAGCATCTAGTTTATCACCAGCACCTTTTTCGTGTTTTTCAAACCACGCTTTTAATTCTTTTTTGTCAGCCGGAATTTCATCAGAAGTCCCATCTTCCCATACAACTTGATACGAAGGATCTAAACGTTTTAATTCGTAAAAATCTGAACTCGTATATCCGAACTGCTGATAAAATTTTTCAAAAACCTCAGGCATCCAATACCAAGAAGGACCCATGTCGAAAGTAAAACCAGTTTCTGTTCTAAATTTTCTAGCTCTGCCACCAATAGAATCATTTTTTTCAAGAATTGTGACCGAATGACCAGCTTTTGCAAGATGAGATGCGCACGTTAAACTCGAAATTCCAGAACCAATTACAATAATTCTTTTTCTTGACATTGCTGTTTATATTCAATTAATTCGCAAAATTAGAAAATTCTGGCAATTTTTGCATCAATTTTTTACGGGCAATAAAAATTCTGCTTTTAACGGTTCCAATAGGAATGCTCAATTCATCTGAAATATCTTGGTATTTGAATCCTTCAAAATGCATTTTGAACGGCGACTTGTATTCATTGTCCAAATTATCTATCGCTTTCCAAATCTCTTTCATGTTAATTTCAGATGTGATTGCATCATTCGAATCACCTGAACTGTTTAATAAATACAAATCTTGTGAATTGTCAAAAATTGTTCTTGATTTCACTTTTCTACGGTACTGATTAATAAAGATGTTTCTCATAATAGTGAAAACCCATGCTTTGAAGTTTGTGTTTGGCGTATAATACGATCTGTAATGAATAGCCTTTAACATCGTTTCCTGTGTCAAATCATTTGCATCTTCTCTATTGTGCGTGTAAGTCATAGCAAATGACTTTAAATAAGATTCCATGTTAATTAACGAGTTGTTGAATTCTACTGTTGACATAATATATATTTTTGTTTAACTTTTTTTTCTAATTGTTAGACAAAGTAAACCATTCTAAATCATACCACCAAACTTTTGTTTAATTAAATTTAATAAAAGTTAAACAAAAAATGTTAAACTTAATTTTTGCGTTCAATAATTGAGTATAAAATACTGATTATAAAGTACTTAATAGTGTGTTTGATTAAATTGTAACGAGAACAAATTTTAATGGAAATTTGAGAAACTATCTATTTAAAAAGGTATACTTTCTCTAAAACTCTTAAAAAAGCAAGTTAAAATATAAAAATTGGAGGTATTTAAGACTTCATTAAATCAAATAATTTATGAATGACGGTGAAGTACAAACAAACTAGTTGTCTTTTGTAAAAAGAATTGGCGAGAAAAATAAAAATTAAGGAAAACTAAGCTAGAATCTTGCTCATTAATTCTTCGCTGTTTTTATACTGAAGAATAGATGTAGGTATAGAATCAGAATGAAGTGTAACTTGGTAGCCGCCAGCATGAATCTGAGCATCTATAGCTTCAGAAAACTTAGTAAAGTAATCGCTTACGTCTTGACTGCTCGTATTGATAATCCAAGAAGTAACAATATGACTAGGTTTTAACAACTGAATACAATCTACTAAACATGGAAGCGGTACAGATTGACCTAAGTAATACGTATATATTCCTTTTTCACGAATGAGGTAATTGTAAATCAATAAACTCATTTCATGTAATTCATTCTCTGGCAAGTATAAAAGAACACTGTTGGTTTTGTTTATTGGGGTTGGAAGTTTTTCTATTTCAGAAATAATTTTCTGACGCATTAAATTGCAAATAAAATGCTCTTGAGCAGGGTTAATTGAATCAGTAATCCACATAATTCCAATGCGCTCTAAAAAAGGAATTAAATCTTCAGAAAAAGTTCGAACAATTCCTTTAAAATCTACTAACGAATCCAATACCTCTCTAAAAAGGTGTTCGTCCATTTCAATAAGTGCAATGATAAATTTGTCAATAGACAATCCGAGCGATTTTTCCAAAGGAATGTTTGCACATTCTAATTGAATTTCAACAGTGTTTAATTTCGCAATTTTAGAAATTTTGTAGCCGCTATTATTCAGCAAGGATATGCTCAATAAAACACGCAAGTCAGAATCAGAATACGTTCGAATTTTTGTATCTGTTCTATCAGGAACTAAAATTTTGTACCGTTGTTCCCATATACGAAGCGTATGTGCTTTGATTCCGGTTAATACTTCAATGTCTTTTATTTTGTAGGCGCCCATCTATTTTTAATAACTTTAAAGAAACACTTAATGTATTGTAAATGTTTAGTAAAGTTAGTTTTAATTAATAAATAGTTGGTTTTACGTAATAATTAAGCATAAAATAAAATTTACTTGGTGGTTCGACCTATAATTTATGTTAAGATTTGCACTCAAACGGGTAATAATTTTTCATACTTACCGTTAATTATCATTATTTTCGCAGCTCAAATGAATTTACAAGAAAATATTCGACTAGAAAGTGTTCCCAAACACATCGCTATCATTATGGATGGCAATGGTCGATGGGCAAAACAGCACGGTCAAGAACGCTTGTTTGGTCATTCTTTTGGTGTAGATTCTGTTCGTGCTACTTTAACAGCTGCAAAAAATATTGGTGTGAAACACATTACGATGTATGCTTTTTCAACCGAAAACTGGAATCGACCAAAAGAAGAGGTAGACGGATTGATGAGTTTATTGGTATACACAATTGCGAATGAAGTAAACGAATTGAACCGCCAAGATGTGGTTTTAACAAGCATTGGAGACATAGATGGTTTGCCTACTGACTGTAAAGCAGAATTGTTGTCAGCAATTGAATCAACTAAAAACAACAAAACAATAAATCTAATAATCGCCCTAAACTATAGCTCACGTTGGGAAATTACTTCCGCAATAAAAGAAATTGCTACAAAAGTTAAAAATGGTGAATTAGTACAAGAAAATATTACAGAAGAATTAATATCTCAGCATTTAAATACCAATAAAATTCCGGACCCTGAATTAATAATTAGAACCAGTGGCGAGCACCGTTTAAGTAATTTCTTACTTTGGCAAGCAGCTTATTCAGAATTTTACTTCACACCAGTTTTATGGCCAGATTTTCGTGAAAACGATTTATATCAGGCCGTTTTAGATTTTCAAAATAGAGAAAGACGCTTCGGAATGGTGTCTGAACAATTATAACATTATGAAACAACTACTCGTATTAATTACCTTTTTTGGTTCGCTTTTTTCTTTCGCGCAAATAGTTCCGTCAGGCATAACTAGTGGCGAAGGGCTAAACTTCGATTATTCAAAAAAACAACGCTACACCCTTGGTCCAATTCGAATTGAAGGAGCAGATAATTTTGATCATCAAGCAATTAAATTAATTGCGGGATTGCGCCAAGGCGATGAAATTGATATTCCAAGCGACCGAATTTCTAATGCAATTAAAAACCTATGGAATGAGGGACTGTTTTCATCCGTTGAAATAAAAGCAGAAAAAGAAGTAGCCGGAATACTTTATTTAATTATTCAATTACAACCCCGTCCAAAACTTTCACGTTTTAAATTTAAAGGCGTTACAAAAAGAGATGCAGATAAATTACGCGAAGAAATAGACCTGCAATCGGGTAAAACAATCACTGAAAATTTATTATTTACAACAACTAGTAAAATTAAAGGGTACTACCGCGAAAAAGGGTTTTACAATGTGAAAGTGAACATTAATCGCATTCAAGATACACTTATAAATAATTCAGAGTTGTTTTTAATTGATGTAAATCAAGGTTCGAAAGTTAAAATTAAAGAACTCAATTTTGAAGGAAACTCAGACGTTCCAGATTGGAAATTGAGAATGGCAATGAAAGACACGAAAAGAAAAGGAATTTTGCGTGTTTTTAAACGATCAAAATACAGCGTTTCAATGTATGAAAAAGACAAAGAAGCGGCTTTAGATAAGTTGCGTGCAACCGGACTTCGAGACGCATACTATGCGGTAGATTCTGTTTACACAATAGATGAAAAAAGTTTAGGGATAGATTTTAAAATTGAAGAAGGGCAGAAATATTATTTTGGAAATATTACTTGGGTTGGCAATTCTAAATACACCTCCGGGTTTTTAGATACTATTTTAGGAATTAAGTATGGCGATGAATACAACAAACCATTGTTCGATCAGCGCTTAAATCAATCTGCAGACGGAAGAGATGTTTCTTCACTTTACATGAACCGCGGCTATTTGTTCTTCAATATTTTCGCCGTTGAAACAGGTGTAAACGAAAGTCATATTAATTATGAAATTCGCATAATTGAAGGAAAAGAAGCACGTATTAAAAACATTATCATAAAAGGAAATTACAAAACGAATGAAAATGTAATTCGCCGAGAAATTAGAACCAAACCCGGAGATTTATTTAACCGGGAAGACATCATTCGAACACAGCGTGAATTGGCCCAACTAGGTTATTTTAACGAACAAGCATTTCAAGTAAATCCAATTCCAAACCCACAAGATGGAACTGTAGATATTGAATACATTGTGGAAGAAAAATCTGCTGATCAAATTGAATTGTCTGGTGGATATGGTGGTGGTAGAATTATTGGTACTCTTGGACTGACGTTCTCTAATTTCTCAACAAAAAATGTGTTGAAAAAAGATGCGTGGTCGCCTTTGCCAACTGGCGATGGACAGCGTTTGTCTATTCGTGGACAATCAAACGGACGTTTTTTTCAAAGTTTAAACCTTTCATTTACTGAACCATGGCTGGGCGGAAAAAAACCAAATTCATTGACTGGCTTTTTCAGTGGTAGTTCATTTTCTCAAACAGGAACCCTTAAAAAGTTCGATTCTTTGTATCAAGGAGTTGGGATTTTAAATGGAGGAGTTTCATTGGGTCGTAGAAAAAAGTTTCCGGATGATTTCTTTACCGTAAGTTATGATTTGGCATACACGCGTTACAATGTGAAAAACTCTTCTTTTTTCCCTTCTTTTTCAAATGGAAAGTCGAATGACATAAGTTTTCGATACAACTTGCAACGCAATTCCATCAGTTCGCCTATTTACCCGAACGAAGGTTCGCGCTTAAATTTCTCCTTCAAAGGAACTCTTCCCTATTATTTATTAGGAGGAATTAAAGATTGGTCAGATCTGCCCGTTGCAGATGCTTATAAATGGTTAGAATATTACAAAATTAAACTCACTGGAGAGTATTATATTCCATTAACAAGAGATAAAAAATTGGTGCTTTCTCCTAGGTTTGGATTCTCAGTTATGTCAACCTACAACAAAAACAGACCACTAACACCTTTTGATCGCTTTGTTTTGGGAGGAAGTGGTTTGTCTGGTGTAAATCAGTTCGGAGGGCGAGAAATTATTGCACAAAGAGGTTTCACTGACGGTGAATTGTCATCAACTGGTGGCGACCCAATGTTGGCAAAATATACCGTAGAGTTGCGTTATCCGATTTCATTAAATCCGCAGGCAACATTTTTTGTAATGGCTTGGGGCGAAGCTTCAAATACATATACTTCATATAAAACGTTTAATCCATTCAATGTGAAACGTGCAGCCGGTTTGGGTGTGCGCATTTTCTTACCTATGTTCGGAATGCTTGGTTTGGATTATGGTTGGGGCTTCGATCCGCTCGATCAACATTCGGGTTCATACAGACAGTCGAACGATATGAATCGCATCAACAATGGTTATCAAGGTCAGTTTAGTTTCTCTATTGGTATGAATCTTGGTGAGCTTTAAGAAATTAAAAAACAACAATAAATTACTAACTTCGCCGTTTGAGCATTTATTTTAAACCTATGAGAATAGCAATTTTAAGTCTTCTTTTTGTGTTTGGCACAGCATTTGTCTGTACAGCTCAGAAATATGGTTACATCGATTCGGAGTATATCTTGAACAAGATGCCTGAGTATAAAGAGGCGAAAGAACGTTTAGATAAACTCGCTGAAAAATGGACCCAAGAAATG
>JANNWW010000217.1:0-28924 GCA_031409255.1 Crocinitomicaceae bacterium | reverse complement strand
GTTATTATGAGCACTCTTTTTTCACTAAATGAAACAGCAACTAATTTACTTCCAATAGATGGGGAAGTTTTTTATTTTGGGAAAATTTTTACAGAAATTGATTCAGCAAACTTCTACACAAAACTGTTAAACGAAATTGACTGGAAAAATGATCAAGCTCTCATTTTTGGAAAATTAATTACAACAAAACGAAAAGTTGCATGGTATGCCGAAAATGAGTTTGAATATACATATTCTAAAATAACGAAAGTGGCTAAAGTTTTTAATGAATTGCTGCTTGAATTAAAAGATATAGCAGAGAAACATACAGGTTCAACGTACAATTCGTGCTTGTTGAATCTGTATAACAGCGGAAACGAAGGTATGGCATATCATTCTGACGGTGAAAAAGATCTTAAAAAACACGGGTCTATTGCTTCGTTTAGTTTTGGAGCCGAACGAAATTTCTTATTCAAACACAAAAGAACTCTCGAAACAATATCAGTTTTTCTTGAAAACGGAAGTCTACTAGAAATGAAAGACCAAACTCAAGACTTTTGGCTTCATCGCCTTCCAACTTCAACAAAAATTAAAACTCCGCGCATCAATTTAACTTTTAGAACTATCGACAAATGATTTTTGCAACTGTTTTTTAATTTTGTTCAAACATTTTTTAACTTTTCAATTTTCACTTTTTCATTCTACTTATATTTACACATATGAAAATTTCGGCATCAATTTACTCTGATAAAAAACGCAACCTGCAAACGACCATTTCTGACCTTTCAGCGCATAATGTAGATTTGTTACATGTTGATTGCAATGACAATTTAAATGTGTTCAACGACATTCAAAAAATCAGACAACTTACTACTATTCCCATCGATTTACACATCATTACACAAAATCCGGAGAAATACTTCGACTTATTGCGCCAAAACCCTGTCGAATTTGTGACCTTTCAGTTAGAAGACGCACTAACATCACTCAAACTTCCGTCAGATATTCCAGGAAAGAAAGGGCTTTCCATAATTACACCAACAGCAATTCAACGATTCGATGAATTCAGTGAATACGATTTCATTCTTTTCATGGCAACTGTTCCCGGACAGAGTGGCGGAGTTTTCGACCCAATTAATTTTCAGAAAATTCGTCACTTTCAACAGAAATATCCTGAAAAATCTGTTCACGTTGACGGCGGAGTGAATGGCGAAGTTTCATTTATTCTTCGAAACATGGGTGTTCATGCTTCTGTATCTGGTTCGTTTCTTTTCAACGCTCCAAGTGTTGGTCATGCTTTAATGGAACTTACTAAGAGAGATGTAACATCACATTTTGCAGTGAAAGATTTCATGATTCCGCTATCGGAAACGCCTCGTGTGAGCGAATCAGCAAATGTTATGACAACCCTCCATTCAATTGAAGAAGGAAAATTAGGTTTCACATTGGTTCTCAATAATGAGAATAGCTTGAAAGGAATTTGTTCTAATGCAGATGTTCGAAAAGCACTTATCAAATCGAACGGATCTTTAACTACTCATTCTACAGTTCAAATCATGAATTCAAACCCAATCAGTATTATTGAAACACAAACAGTAAACGAATTAGTTGCTTTAGTAAAATCATATTCTTTCCCCATTTCCTATTTGCCAGTGTTAAATTCTGATGGAAAAGCGGTTGGAATTGTTACTTTTGTAAACCTTATTAAAGGAGAAATATGATAATTCAATTAAAATCAAATACTACTCAAGAGCAAGCAAATCAGTTTGCGCAAGAGAATAAAGCATTCTGTATTAAAGACAATTCGGGGTTTTTATTAATTACTGGTTCGGCTTTAAAAGAAGTTCCGAACTCTTTGGAATCTGTAACAGAGAAATTTTGGGTTTTTGCGAACGATATGCAATTGGCGGCACGTTCTTTTCTTCCTGAAACACGTGAAGTGAAAATCGGTAAGGTGACCATTGGCGGAAAAACCGGAAACACAATTCTAATTTCTGGTCCATGTTCTGTTGAGTCTGAAACGCAAATCCGCGAATCAAGTGAGTTGCTAAAATCTATGGGTTTAACTTCACTTCGTGGTGGTTGCTATAAACCGCGCACCTCTCCTTATAGTTTTCAAGGAATGGGTTTAGATGGTTTGAAACTATTGTCTAAAATGCGCGAAGAATATGGTTTCACCGTTGTAACTGAAGCGCGAGACGCAACACATATTGATGAAATTATTGAACACGCAGACGTTATTCAAGTTGGAGCAAAAGCAATGTACGATCAAGGAATTTTACGTGCTTGTGCAAAAACACAAAAAACAGTTCTCATTAAAAGAGGTTTCGGAACAACACTTCAAGAATTTGTTCAAGCAGCTGAATTTGTGCTTTCAGGCGGAAACATGAATGTAGTTCTTTGTGAAAGAGGTTTACGAACGTTTGAAACCGGAACTCGCTTCACACTCGATTTATGTGGTGTTGAATGGTTGAAACATTACACAAATTTACCAGTTGTATTAGATCCTTCTCATGCAATGGGTTATGCGTATGGTGTTGCCGGACTAACAAGAGCTTGCGTTGCTTTGGGAGTAGATGGTCTTCTCATCGAAACACACCCAAATCCGAAAGTTGCAAAATCTGATGCATCTCAACAGCTCAATCATGAAGAGTTTAGAAATTTAATTAATTCCATCCAACCGATTGCAAAATGTGTTGGTTATCAAATTGTTTGATGCTATTTCTTGAACAAAATATAAAAGGTCTTTGTGCTAAATTTGGAGTAGATTTCTACCAAATGCTCGGTGATTTTACTGTTGACTCGGTTACAGAACTCTCTATCTTAGATTTAGAAGCTATTGCGGAAGAATATGAAGTAGATTTTTATTCATTACTTTTTAAACCGCTCTTTGTTTTTGAACATTTGAAAACCAAAATATCGAAAATAAAATTGCTCATTTTAGATGTAGATGGAGTTATGTCTGATGGTGGAATGTATTATACCGAATCTGGCGACCAATTCAAAAAATACAACGCAAAAGATGGAATGGCCATTATTAAAGCACAAGAAAAAGGCCTTATATGTGGGATTATTTCTTCAGCTTTTACAGATCAAATGGTTTTGAATAGAGCAAAAACATTGAAAATTGAACGTACGTATGTTGGTCGGGAGTCAAAAATTACAATTCTCAAAAAATGGTGCGAAGAACTAAAGCTTTCTCTCGATGAGGTTGCAATGATTGGCGACGATGTAAACGATCTTTCAATTATGAAAGAAGTTGGGTTCAAGGTTTGTCCCTCAGATGCAGTTAATGTAGTGAAACACGCTTCAGATGTAGTTTTATCCAAGAAAGGTGGGGAAGGTTGTGTGCGAGAATTAATCGATAATTACTTATTGGAAACGCCAATTGGCAGTTTCGAAAACTAAAGCATGAATATAATTAAACTAGGTATAATACGCGAAGGAAAAGTTCCGCCAGATAAACGTGTTCCTTTAACGCCAGAACAATGTTTGTTGGTTCAAGAAAAATTCCCGAATGTGAAAGTGAGAATTCAAACTTCTCCAATTCGTTGTTTTTCAGATCAAATGTACCTCGATAAAGGTTTGCAAATAGTTGATTCTATTGAAGATTGCGAGGTAATAATAGGCGTGAAAGAAGTCAATATTGAAGATTTGGTTCCGAATAAGAAATTTCTTTTCTTCTCACATACCTTAAAATTACAACCCTACAACAGAAATTTGTTGCGTGCAATATTGGATAAGAAAATTCAATTAATAGACTACGAAACCCTAAAAAACAAACACAACAAACGCATTATCGGTTTTGGAAGGTATGCAGGAATTGTTGGTGCTTACAATGGTGTTTTAGCTTTCGGAAAGAAAACAAATTCGTTTTCAATTAAACCTGCTAATCAATGTGATAACCGTGTTGAATTAAACAATGAGTTAAAAAAAGTTACTTTTCCTCCAAACACTAAAATTGTTTTAACAGGTTTCGGTCGAGTAGGGAATGGAGCCCGAGAAATAATGGATGCGTTGCCAATTACAGAGGTTTCACCAGATGAATTTCTAACAAAAACATTCGATTCACCCGTTTTTACGCACCTCGAAGTTGAAGATTATTACAAACGAAAAGACAACTCTCCTTTCGATAAAGCAGACTTTTACGCAAAAGCATTTTTGTATGAGTCTAATTTCAAACGATTTAGTGAACAAGCCGATATGTACATCGCTTGTCATTTTTGGAGTTCGAAATCACCTTTTATACTCACAAAAGAAGATTTGAGTTCTAATAAAAATCGGATTAAAGTAGTTGCAGATGTTTCTTGTGATATTGACGGACCAATAGCCTGCACGCTTCGTCCTTCAAAAATTCTAGATCCAATCTATGGCTACAATCCACACTCACATTCAGAGGTTTCTTGGGAAGATAAAGAGGCAATTGTAGTGATGGCTATAGATAATTTACCTTGTGAACTTCCAAAAGATGCCTCAGAAGATTTTGGAGATGAATTGATTACACAAGTTTTCCCAGCTTTGTTCGGAAACGACCCCGACAATATTATTGCACGCGGTTCTAAAACCAATCACGATGGAAAACTAACTGAATATTTTGCTTATTTACAAGACTACGTAGACGGAAACTAATTTTATGCCCCATGCAAATTCAAAAAGGAGATAAAAAAACAATTCGCGGTTGGGTAATGTACGACTGGGCAAACTCGGTGTACAACCTAGTTATTTCTTCGGCACTTTTTCCAATATTTTACGAAACTGTTACAAAGAAACAATATATAGTTGATCATCACAATGTTAGTTGGGATAAAGCGTCCACTTTCGAATTAGCTAAAAATGAAATTGTTACCGTCGATTTTTTCGGATGGGATATATCAAATACAGCACTCATCAGTTTTGTTTTGTCTGCCTCATTTTTATTAGTTGCATTCTTTTCACCTTTACTTTCTGGAATTGCAGACAACCGGGGAAATAAAAAACGCTACTTGCAATTTTTCTGTTATTTCGGTGCACTTTCTTGTGGAGGATTATTTTTTTTCATGGATTTTTTGAGAAACGATTTAATTGAATTGGGCTTGCTCTTTTTGTTTTTTGCAAGTATCGGATTCTGGAATAGTTTGGTGTTTTACAATTCCTATTTACCTGAAATTGCCGAAAAGAAAGAACAAGATAAAATTTCTGCTCGCGGATTTATGATGGGTTATATTGGCTCAATGATTTGTCTAATAATTTGCCTCGTCTTAATTAAAGTTCCACTATTCGGACTTTTCGACGATTTAAGTACACCAGAAGTGGAGGCAATGCCTGTTAAATATTGCTTTATTTTGGTTTCAGTTTGGTGGATTTCTTTTGCGCAATTCACGTATCGTGTACTCCCTAACAAATTGAAAATTGAACAGGAAGGTGAAAAAAAATCTATCTGGTCAGGATTCAAAGAACTGAGAAATGTTTTCTCTGAATTTCGTCAAACAAACAGTTTGAAAAAATATTTAAGTGCTTTCTTCTTTTTCAATACAGGAGTTCAAACAGTTATGCTGATGGCAACGTATTTTGCTAAAAAAGAAATCGATTGGCCTTTAAACGAAGTGACAGGAAAACCAGACGATAGTGGACTGATCATTGCAATTCTATTGATTCAATTGTTAGGTGCAGCGGGCGCGTTTATTATGTCGCGACTTTCAGTGAAAATTGGAAACATCAAAACACTTTTAATTTCCTTAAGTATTTGGATTGTAATTTGCTTGGCTGCTTTCGGAATACATACGCCAGTTCAATTCTATTTATTGGCTTGCGGAGTTGGTTTAGTTATGGGCGGAGTGCAAGCAATGGCGCGTTCAACTTACTCTAAATATTTACCCGAAACAACCGACACGGCATCCTATTTTTCGTTTTACGATTCAACAGAGAAAATTGGAATCGTTTGCGGAACACTTTTCTTTGGTTTAATGGAATTGTGGACTGGCGACATGCGTTACTCAGTAGTTTCAGTAGCGTTCTTTTTTGTTGTCGGATTTATACTTTTATTGCGCGTTCCAAAAGAACAAGCTTCACACTCACAAACAACTTAATTTATGTCTTTTTTAGTTTACGTATATTTAAAAAACGAATCATTTTCAGAAGAATATGCGAAAGAAAAATACGAAGGAAAAGATTCTCCTGAAAATATTCGCTACGAATGGGAAGACGAATTTCGTGTAAAAGGCGAAGATTTAACCTGTGAAGTTACGCGCCAACAAAGCTATTTACTTGCAGGTGAAAAAGGCGACGGTTCAATGTTTTCCTACGAAATTCCAAACGTCATGATTTTCTTGCTGAAAACTGGAGAAGATGTAACGCCAATTGTGTTTTCAGAAAACGCGGTCGACGAATACATTATAGATTCTGAAAAATCAAAACTAACTGTCTACCTCAATGATATTGAAGTAGTTGAAAACCCTATTCCAGGTATTTATATTCGACTTTCAGATTTCCCTAACGCGCTACGTGGCTAATGTTAAAAACAAAAAACACCTCGCTTCAGTTTTCTCGCCCTGTTTTAGACGCGATTAACTTTCAATTAAAGGCAGGCGAAATTGTTGGAATTGTTGGCGCAAGTGGAGGAGGTAAGTCTTCGTTTTTAAAAATAATTGCGGGTTTATTCGATGCAAGTTCGGGCGAAATTTTGTTTAGAGGAAAAAAAATCAAAGGTCCGAGTGAACAATTAATTCCCGGACATACTGAAATTCAGCTCGTTAATCAAGACTTTGGAATAGATTTATACCATACTGTTCGCGAAAATGTGATTCAAAGAATGTTGTATTTACCCAACGAAACACGTGAAAACTTCACGAATGAATTGTTAGAATTGGTAGAATTAACTGAACTCGCTGCTCAGCAAGCTATTTCACTTTCGGGAGGCGAGCAGCAACGTTTAGCTATCATTCGTGCTTTGGCTGTTGAACCAGAAGTTTTGTTACTCGATGAGCCCTTCGCGCATTTAGACGTGCATCTGAAACAGAAAATTGGTGCATACCTTAAGAGCTTGGCAAAAATTCGAAAAATGGCAAGTGTTTTAGTTTCACATGAAGGACAAGATGTGATGGAATGGTGTTCGAAAATATATTTTTTGAATGCAGGTAAATTCGAGCGAATTGCTTCTGCACGTGAATTCTACTTAGCGCCTACTTCTTATTTTGAAGGCCGATTTTTTGGTGAATTAAATGAAATTTCAATCGATAGAAAAAAACACTTATTTCGTCCGAATCAGTTTCAATTAATGAATGAAGGAATTCAATTAACAGCTAAATCGTCGCAGTTTTGTGGGTTTTATTTTCGAAATGAATACCGAACGAAGAAAAACGAACACGTAATATTGTATCAGAATGAAGCGAGTGAAAAAGGAAATGTAATTTTTATTGATTTAAGAAAAAATTAAAATGACAGAAAAAAATGTTTCTCCTCCTTTTTCGGGATTAAAAATTGTGAGAAAAACACTTGCTGAATTTTTTCAAGAACCTTCTTTTTTTCATGGTGCTGCTTTAGCTTATTATGCAATTTTCGCGCTCATTCCATTAATTTATTTGGCTATTTCTAGTTTTGGGCAAATAATAGGTAAAGAAGAAATGATAAAAATTATTGATTCCTTACTCAAAGAAAATGTGGGATTGAAAGATACTTCGGGAATTCTTAGTTTCTTGACAGATATAGAAATCGCCAAAGGAAATTTGATGATGACAATTATAGGTTTTTTCACCTTGTTACTAACCAGTTCCGCCCTTTTGAATACTTTACGCGTTAGTATAAATGAGTTTTATGACGTAAAAATTGAAATCAAAAATAAACGCAAAAGAATTCAATACAATTTAGGAACTAAGTTAATTTCAATTCTTTTTTTACCCGTTTTTGGGGTGGTTATGCTGATGGCCTATTTTGGAGAAACCATTTTAATGGCAATTCTTAATCAACTTTTCGGCGAATTGAACTCTTTTGAAAACGTAATTCTTCGAATTTGTGTGTTTTTCTTTTCGATTTTCACCTATTCACTTCTTTTCACAGTTGTTTTGAAATACGTAAACGATGGGTGTGTTAGGTGGAAAAGTGCCTTATATGGAGCGCTTGTTACTTCTGTTTTATTGTATTTAGGTCAATTATTAATAAACTATTATTTGTCGAATTATTTCTTTGGAAGTAAGGCAGGCGTTGCCGGAACTTTATTGGTTTTAATGGCTTGGATTTATTATTCGTCGCAAATCATATTTATTGGCGCCAAATTTACTAAGATTTATTCGCAAGCTATTGGTTTTCCGATTCGTTTTGAGTCGCGAAGATCTTTTAAATCTCTACGCAAAAATGTAGCTGCTAAATACAATTCAGAAGAAAAGCAAACAGAATAATTGAGCTAGTTTTTAAGTCCGAAAACAGCTCAAAAATTTTCTTAACAGTATTTTTAAATAGATAAAATTCATTTAAACAAACTTGAGTGTAGTGTTTTTTAAAATAAAAACGTTTAAAAAGTTGTCAGATTAATTATTTGTATTATTTTTGATTAAAATTTACACGTTATGGTAATCGGGAATAATTTAAAGTTGTTGCGCAAGGCACGAAAAAAGTCGCAAGAAGAGGTTGCTATGGACTTAGGTTTAACAAGAAGTTCTTATTCAGGATATGAGAATGCAATTGCAGAACCTAGCATTGAAACCTTAATTGCGTTATCAAAATATTACAATGTTCCAATTGATGATTTAGCCAAAAAAGATTTTTCTATGTTCACAGATTCCAATTGGGCAACCATTTCAACTGGAATTTTCAACGATATAAACGGTAGTAAATTACGTGTTTTAACTTCAGTTGTTGATCAAAACGACGAGGAAATGATCGAATTAATCCCTCAACAGGCGCGCGCTGGTTACACTTCTGGCTACGCAGATCCAGATTATTTAAAAGTTCTTCCAACATTCAGTTTGCCTTTTTTATCTAAAAACAAAAAATACCGCTCCTTTCCAATTGCCGGAGATTCAATGCCTCCTGTTTCTCATGGTTCATACGTAGTTGCAGAATATTTACAAAGCTGGTCTGGAATTAAAAACGGAACGCCTTGCATTGTTGTTACAAAAGAAGACGGTATTGTTTTTAAAGTAGTGAACAATTACATAGACGCAAAACAATCTTTAGAACTTTGTTCAACAAATCCGATTTACGCGCCCTATTTCGTTCATTTAAACGACATTTTAGAAGTTTGGAAATTCGTAAACTACATTTCTCCCGAACTCCCTGAATTACGTGCAGACGATCAGCAACTCACAAAAAGTATCCAGGACTTACAGCGCGAAGTTGCAGATTTGAAACATGCCATTTTGAAGAATTGATAAATTTGGGTTCTTATTCAATTGTTTATATTATTTATTTAATAAATCAGCATTGGTTTGACCAATAGACTAGTTAGCAGAAACTACAGAGCATGCACAGAATTGCAACATTTACAATATTTATTCTTATTTCAATTTCATGTTTTACTCAAAAGGATGCGAAATATCAAATAAATAAGGAAAATTTAATTGGGACTTGGGTTCCAATGGATTCGGTTTATATTGAAATGAAACCAAAATATGCATGTTTAGAATTTACTGAATTAACATTCATGTCCTATCAATGTATAAATGCTATAGATTCAAACACTAAATGTCCCTATCAAATTGTAAATAATCATATTAGAATTATTTGCGATGAACATGAACAAAATGTTTATAAAATAAAATATTTAACATTGAATGAAATTTCGATCGATATATATATTGTAAAACAGAATGGGAAATTGAAATTGGTTTATAGAAATATGAAATATCGAAGGGATAAATAAAGCATCTGCTAACACACGCTAAGCAAAAAAGCCGAGATTTTGGTAACGAAAAACGATTAATTGAAAAACTTAAGATATTGGATCGCAAATAAAACTAATTTTAATAATCGGCTTCTTCGCATAGCGCGAGAACGTTAGGTTTAATCGACAACAACAATACGAAATGAAATTTATACTATTTATACTATTAAGTTCAATAATTGGAAAAGGTCAAACAGACAGAACCCAAATCATTACCATTGAACCTTACATGGCGGTAACAAATGCTGCCTTTTTTAAAACAATGGTCGTAAAATCGAATGATTGTGCTGCTGATTTTATTCAAGGATTTAATTTTCAATGGGGGTATTCCTATAAATTAAAAATTAAAATTCATAAGTTAAAAAATCCACCAGAAGATGGTTCCGACACTGATTACATACTTCTTAAAACAATTTCTAAAACAAAAGTTCCAGATACGTATCAATTTAAGATGTTGCTCGATCGGGATCTTTATCTTGGAGAAGGCGAACAAACTAATAACTTTAAATCAATAAATGACAGTACCTATTCTTATTTTGATAAGATAGAAATTGAAGTAACATCTTCACTCAAAAATGAGTTTAATAAAATCGTCAATGAAGGTCAAGTTCGACATGGAAATTTTGTTTTTATCAGACCAACAAAAATCAAATTAATAGAATTTATTTAACCGTGTTTTATAACAAAGTAAACAGATCTGCTAAAAGCGTTTAAGCAATATTATAACCTATTTAAGTTTCAAAACAGCGCTTAGAAATCAAATCGTAAATTACTTTGTCAGTTTACTCCAATTCAAAACACAACTAATCTTCGAGAAGTTCTATTTAAGAAAAGTTGCTATTAAAAAACCCTATTTTTTAATAAGTTTATTTTCCGAATTCAAAATATATCGTTCCTCTGATAGCTCAATTTTTAGTATATCTTTCACAAGCTGTTGTTCACTTGGGTCGAATAAATTAACAAGTTCTTGAATTGTTAAGGATTGATTTAAAAAGGTAAGTATTTGGGTTTTAATTTCTCTTGAAGACTTCTTTCCATTCAAGCAACTTGAACATTTTCCACAGTTTTTTCCTTCCTGACCGAAATAGTTTAAAATATATTTTTCCTTGCATTCTTTTGTAGTTAAATAAGAAAGCATTGTTTCTAAACGATATTCTGCGCGTTCTTTTCGCAAGCGATATACTTCGGGTTTTAATGAAAGATAATCGTCTGCAAATCGCTCGTGTAAAAATGTTACGCGTGGTAGTGAGGTGCGCCAACTAATATCAATTACTCCATTCATTTCCAGAAACTTGAGCTGCTGCTGAAGTTCAACAGACGTAATCTTCAATTTACGTTGAATAAGTTCTTCATCAACTTCAACATATTCATCAAAAACAGGCGAATACATGCGGCAAATGAATGTTGTTAAGGGGTCTATTTTCGGGTTACTTAGCTGAAAACGATACAAATGCACATTGTCAATTGCAATCTTTACCCGAGAACCTTTCATTAAATCTGTCGAAAAACGAATGTCGCCATTCATTTCAAGAATTCGTAAAGCAGTAAATACTGCATTCACTTCCAATGAAAAACGCTTCGCCATTTCTACAATATTTAAATCGTAAGTTTCATTGTTGCCAGACCCTACAGCTAATTGAAGATAACTGCACATTGCTCTGTAAACCCGCTTAATTTCTATAATTTCAGGGAATTGTTTTACAACTCGCTCTATTAAATCTTTCGGATCATTTTGCTCGTAAAACAACAATGTTGTGGCATAATTTCCATCTCGTCCGGCTCTTCCGGCTTCCTGAAAGTAGGCCTCTGGACTATCAGGTATTTCGGCATGTAAAACAAAACGTACATTTGATTTATCTATTCCCATTCCAAAAGCATTCGTGGCAACCATTATTTTTGTTTGATCTTTTAGCCAAGCACCCAATGCTTGAGTTCTTTCAGTATGATTCAATCCGCCGTGATATAAATTCACGGAAACACCTTCGTTTAACAATAATTTAGTGAACTCTTTAACACTTCGTCTCGTTTGACAATAAATAATTCCGGAATCGTTTTGATTATTTTTAACGAATTCTACTATCGATTTTCGTTTATTTACGGTCAAAATTGAATCGTATCTAATATTTTCTCTATTAAATGGAGCTTCAAGAATTTTCGGTTTACGAAGTTGAAGTAATTCAGAGATTTCATTTTTAACGCGTTCGTTTGCTGTAGCTGTTAAAGCAATTATTGGTACGTTTTTATGAATTTCTCGGAGGTGCGCAATCGTTTTGTAGGATGGTCGAAAATCATGTCCCCATTCAGAAATACAATGCGCTTCATCAACTACTAACAAACCAATATCCATTAGTTTAAATCGTTCTTGAAAAATACGCGTATGAATGCGTTCTGGAGATACATATAGAAACTTAATTCCTCCAAACCGTGCATTGTCGAGCGTAATATCTATTTCACGGAAACTCATAGCTGAAGTAATCGCTTTGGCTTTTATTCCTTTTCGATTTAGTTCTGCAACTTGGTCTTCCATTAAGGCAATTAAGGGCGAAACAACAAGTGTTAGTCCGTTTAATGCAATACCCGGTACTTGAAAACAAACAGATTTACCACCTCCAGTTGGAAGCAATGCCAAAACGTCGTTACCATAAATAACTTCGTTAACAATTTCCTCTTGAAGTGGTCTAAACTGATCGAAACCCCAAAATTGTTTTAGTATTTCTCTGCTTTTTTCCATGCACGCGAAGTTAAACGTAAATTTTAAAATTTATTTATTTCCTCTTGATATAAATGTCATTATTTGGTATATTCGCATTATATAAACGCATATGATTAGTCAAACATTATCGATAAACGTCACAACAACGAAAGAATCTAAACTTCCAAGTGTAGATTGGGAAAATTTACCATTTGGAAAAATCTTTACTGATCACATGCTGTTAATTGATTATGCTGATGGTGAATGGAAAACGCCAGAAATAGTGTCTTTTGGTCCAATTGACATGCATCCGGCAATGTCTGCAATTCATTACGGTCAATCTATTTTTGAAGGAATGAAAGCCAACAGAATGGAAGACGGAAATGTGTCAATTTTTCGTCCAGATATGAATGCAAAACGTTTCATGGCTTCATGTGAGCGCATGTGTATGCCCACAATTCCGGAAGATATATTTATTGAATGTGTGCGTAAAATCGTCGAAGTAGAAAAAAATTGGATTCCTGAAAAAGAAGGATATTCTCTTTATCTACGTCCGTTTTTATTTGCTACAGACGAATTTATCGGAATTCGACCATCTGAAACATACAAATTTGTAATTTTCTGCTGTCCAGTTGGTGCATACTATAACGAACCTGTAAATATCAAAATTGAAGAATATTATACACGCGCTGCTCAGGGTGGAGTAGGTCGTGCGAAAGCTGCCGGAAATTATGGTGCAGCTCTTTTTCCGGCTCGTCAAGGGCAGTTAAAAGGTTACCATCAATTATTATGGACAGATGCAAAAACACACGAATATATTGAAGAATCTGGAACAATGAATATTGTTTTTGTGATCGATGGAAAAGTGATTTCACCTTCTGAAGATGCAGATACAATTTTAAGAGGTGTTACCAAACGTTCTGTTTTAGAGCTGGCAAAACATTGGGGATATGAAGTGGAAGAAAGAAGAGTTTCGGTTGCTGAAGTTGTTCAAGCACATAATGAAGGAAGACTAACAGAAGCTTTTGGCGCAGGAACCGCTGCAACAATTGCGCATGTAGCAAAAATTGGTTACAGAGACACAGACCTAGTTCTTCCAGCAATTGAAACAAGAACTTTTTCTCTAAGAATCCATCAGTTTTTAGATGATTTGAAAGCTGGAAAAGTGGAAGATATATTTTCTTGGAAATTCGTTGTTTAAACTATTAGAGAGGATTTAATCCTCTTTTTTTATGGAAAATAATCAATGCTATCATCTCAAAGGTAATTTAATCTCATGAAATTATTTCTTTTTCTTTTATTGATTCTTAGCGCGAAAATATCTTTCGCTCAAACTGTTGTTCGAATAATTACGCTCGATCAAAAGTACAAAGACCCAATTTGGCAAGTGCTCGTTCATTTGGAATCGAATGACTATTCAGATAAAAAATACACCACAAAATCGGGTGAAGTTTTTTTTACAATAAAAACAAAAGATTCAGTATCATTTCGCTTTGAACACGTTGTTTATCAGGCTGTAAAACTTCCTGCAAAAAGAATTTACCGATCTAATGCTTCAGATACAATTAGCTTTTCTGTTCGTATGATTGTTGTAAAAGACCGCGAATTAGATGAAATTGAAGTAAAACCGATTGGTAAACCAGATACAGTTTATGGCTCAAAACGTTTGTCTGTTTCAGACTTCGAGTTTTTATCGAACGGACAGATGGCGCTTTTAACATATCCTAAAAACTTGAAAAAAGGTACAGAACTATTGCTTTTCGACAATGAAGACGTAATTGGTGAAATTTCATTAGAAGAAAATGGAGTTGAATTAATTCGAGATTTTAGAGGAAATCCGCATGTAGTAACTGAAAATTCTGTTTACGGATTAACTACTTTGAACGACCAAATTCAAGTGGGAAAAATTGACAAACCCTATTTTTTTAAATACATTGCACCAATTGTAGATACAAGTATTTCTAAATATTTCTTTACAACTTTCAATCCAGACTATCCTGCGTTTGAATATTACACCTACGATTTAATTGACTGTTCGTATCAGAAAATCGCAAAAATAACAGACGATTTAATGATGGAATTGTACCGTAGTGAATACAAATGGGTGGATATTCGAACGAAATTATGGGCGCGTACAAAAGAACGCGAGACAGGGATTGACAAGGAAATTTGGGTTGGTGCTAATTATTTTACACAATCTATTTACTACAAAGAATTATATGCACCCTTGTTTTTAAAAAACGATACTTTATTTGTGTTTGATCATTATAAAAATTGGTTGTATCGTTATTCGAGTTCAGGCGAATTGATGGATTCAATTGCAATCTACCACCACATTCAACCAAAAGAAACAGGTTGGAAAGAAAATATTATTCAAGATCAGTTAACAGGAGAATTATATATGTATTATGAAAAAGACGGTAAAGTTTCTCTTCGTTTGTTCAATACCTCGAATGGAAGTGTAGGAAATCAGATTTCTTTAACATTTAAATATGCAGATAAAGTGCTGGTGCGACAAAATTTTGTCTATTACATTTACCGTCCATTTGAATCTGTTTCAAAAAAATATTTATACAGAGAACGTTTGCCTTTCGATTTTAAAACGAATGAACAAAGAATAAACGAGATAAAAATATCAAACAATTAAAGAAGCGCCAATTTGAAAAGTTGTATAAAGTGAAAAGAGCCGAACGGGTGTTCGACTCTTTTCATTAATCAACCTAACCTAACCACCTAAATCAGAACAAATGTAAGTTGAACAGGTTTTAATTGCAATTATTTCGCAGTTATTTTTCTAAAAAAATTGATAAAAAGCCTTTAAAACTGATGAGTGGTTTTAAAATCTAGTTATTCGGTAGAATTATCTTTCTAGTAAGAGGGCCTAAATTGAATAATGCGTCTAAAATTGAGCAGTTCCCTTCGAAAATTTCAGAAGTATAATACACCTGTTGGTATTTTTCATTCACTAAAAGTGATTCAATTTTTTCAAAATCTACCGTTCTAAAATCTATTTCTTTTATAGATTCAAATTCAGAAGTAAATCCATAATTTAATTCTAGTTGAAGGTGAGAATTGAAAAAATCAATGAAAGCACAATTAAAATCGAGAAGAAATGCGTGCTTTTTTTCGAAAACAGCTAACAGATCAAATTCGTAATGGTCAAAATAAGGCGAAGAACTATATGCTGTTTTTAACGAACGCTTTGCTTCAATTTCCCAATTAGAATTGTTTGAAATTTTAATATCTTTAGTTAGTGTTTTTGATTCATTTATTCTTTCCACAGGAATAGAAATGCGCTGTTTGCCATTTGCACCAAGGATCTCAAAACGACTTCTAAAACTTTGTTTAGGAAAATGATCGCACACTTCAAAAAGTACATTTTTCTGAAGAGCTAACTCTTGAAAGTAAGCCAGTGGACCTAAACCTGAAAGCGGAAAAATAGTCATTTACCTATTCCGAAACTAGTTAATGAATTTCAAAACTCGGTCCCAACGAATTCCTAAATAAGCACTTTTTGAAAACCAAACAATAGATGCTCTACCAACAACATGATCTTCAGGAACGCAACCCCAATAACGAGAATCGGCCGAGTTATAACGGTTATCTCCCATTAACCAATAGTAATTCATAGCAAATTTATAAGAAGTCACTTTCTTTCCATCAATATAAATTGTGTTTTTTGTTTCTTTCAGTTTATGTCCTTCGTATGCAGTAATAATTCGTCTATACCAAGCTATATTCTTTGAACTTAACTTAACAGTAGTTCCTTTTTTAGGAATTCTAAATTCTGAATAGTTTGTTTTGGTGTTGTTAATGTATCTGTCTTTTGGAAACAATGAGAGATTATTAAATTGCTGCAGGTAGGTAGGTTTATCTGTTTTGGGGTACTGATTTTCAATGTAAAGCTCTAAAACAACCGTTGGAAATGCCTTTTTTACTTTAGCTAAATTTTCTTTCGTTAGGTAAATCATTACAATTTCACCTGTTTCTTGTTTTGTATTCCAATCGCCTTCTTGCTCGTAAAGTCCAATTTTATTTAATTTACCGCTTTCTAAAACCCCTGATTTGATGAAATATCCAAAATTTTGATAAGGATATGATTTGGCAGGTTTTTTATTGATGTATAATTGAGAATTACGGATTTCAATTAAATCGCCCGGAAGTGCAACACAACGTTTAATATAATTTTCACGCTTGTCTACAGGTCGTGTAACCAAGCCGAAATGTTCAATTGGTTCACCTGTTTGTTGGTTTACTCTA
Source organism: Crocinitomicaceae bacterium (assembly GCA_031409255.1). Taxonomy (GTDB): domain Bacteria; phylum Bacteroidota; class Bacteroidia; order Flavobacteriales_D; family Crocinitomicaceae; genus Fluviicola. The sequence continues at coordinate 12,140 of JANNWW010000217.1, read as the reverse complement.
CTATAATTGATTTTATCTTCCGACATTGCACGCTCTGCTTTACTTTTCCAATAGTCAATATTATCTATAAAACTTTTTAAATGTTTGTTTTCTAAAACTTCTAATTTCGGAACACATTCTTCATTGAACAATTTCATTTGTTGATCTGAAAGCGCTGAAGGATCTTGTATCTGGTTTTTAAGCAACCAATTGTTCTGAATTTCCATTTTTTGGTTTTCAATCAAACTGCCTTTTTCTTGGTCGTAATAATATTTAGCTTCAGAAATAATGATTTCGTGGTAATCATGTCCCATCAAACCATCAGGCAAACGCGGATCATATACAGCAATATCGCCAGATGGATAATTAAAAACCATTACATCGTTCCGTTCCACTTTTCCTAAACCAGGCAATCGGAAATAATTACATGTTTCAATTGTTGTGTATGATTTAATATTTATCCATGGAATGGTGTTGTGAACTAAAGGAAATGAAAGTGGTGTAACGGGAACTTTCGGACCGTATGCCAATTTATTCACGAACAAAAAGTCGCCAACCAACAATGTTTTTTCCATTGATCCAGTAGGAATTTGAAATGGTTCAAAAACATACGTTCGAATTATTCCTGCTGCTACCAGGGCAAATAAAATAGAATCGCCCCATTCTTTGAATGTTGATTTTTTTCCTGTTCGTTGTTTAAACATTCCAAAAAGGTAAGCAACCACGTGACCAAGAATTGGTAATGAGAAAAATAAAACTACATGATCTCCGGCAGTTCTTTTTCCAACTTCCATTGGGTTAGCCCAGTTAGTTTCATGTAGTAAAGTTAATTTTTCATCGCGTGCAATTTTCGCTAAAATTAGGTAAGGAAAAAACATTCCTTGAAGCGTATCTGATGCAGAAAAGAAACCAAAACGACGAATATAACTAACGTTTGCGCTCATCCACATAACAATATGAACACCCGGAAAAGCCATCAATAAACTCCACCAAGGTTTATTGGTTCCAATTTTAAATGCATAGAAATAGTTCAATCCTGGAATCAACGCTTTCCAATTAGCAACACCTGCTTTTTGAAATGATTTAAACCACATTGCCAAGTAGGGGTGAACCAAAAGAAAGAAAAGAAAATAATATTTTGCGTTCATAGAATTAGAATTGTAAAATGTCGCGCATTGTAAATACGCCTTTTTTTGTTTGTAAATATTCTGCTGCAATAACTGCTCCTAGAGCAAATCCGTCGCGGTTATGTGCAATATGTGTAAAAGAAAGTTGATCTACATCACTCATATATGTAACTGTATGTGTTCCCGGAACTTCTGGTTCTCTGAATGCAACAATTGGAAGTTCGTTTTTTTTTGCTGCAGGTTTGGAACCCAAATTACTTATGTAGTTTGAATACGTTTCATGATTCGAAATTATGCCTTCAGCAATTGTTACAGCTGTTCCACTAGGTGAATCTAATTTTTGAATGTGATGAATTTCGCTTACTTCTGCGGAATAGGATTTTTGATTCGACATAATTTTGGCCAATTGTTCGTTTAAGTAGAAATAAATATTTACGCCTAAACTAAAATTACTTGCGTATAGTAAACTGCCATTTTTTTCCTGAACCAAAGCTTTCACTTTTTCCAAATCGTTTTGCCAAGCAGTTGTTCCAACAACAATAGGAACGTGTGCATTTAAACATTTCTCTATGTGTGAAACGGCAAGTTCCGGACGAGTAAATTCAATTGCAACATCTGCTTCTGAAAGTTGAACAGATTCAATTGGAAGACTGGAAGAAACACAATACACAACTTCATGTCCGCGTTCTTTAGCTATTCGCTCAATGGTTTTACCCATTTTCCCATATCCAATTAAACCAATTTTCATGTTACAAAGTTAAAATTTCGCTGAAACAAATCTGGGTTTATGCCTGAAATTCATTTGAACGGATAAACCAACTGCATATTCGGTTCGAAAACTTGGTTGTAGCGTAAAAGAAATTTCTTCCGAGACATCAAAACTCACAAAATGTGCTTCAACTCCGGCATCAGCTATGTTTAATAAATAAACGAAACCCATTCCAAGAAACAACAAATCGCGGTTGTTTCTTGCTTGCTTGTAGAGCGAAACCAAACCCAAACTGTCGAATTCTTGAAAATTTAACATTGAACCAGATTCTTTTCGGTATTCCACTTCTGTTCTATATGCTTTTGCCTGAGATAAATTAGTGAATGCGAAGTAAGCGCTTGTTCCTAATCCGGCATAAATTAATGGAACTTTCCAATACGCTTTCTTTTTGCCTTTGGGCATTGCGCGGTGATTGTATATTTGTCCTGCACCAGGAATAACAGCAGAATAAATCATTGCACGTTTAAAAGAATGCGTTTTAATTGAATCTGTTTTAGGTTCTTCTTCTTTAGCCGAAATAGAGAACTGAATAAAAAGAAGGTTCAATAAGATGAAAATTCCCTTTTGCATTTATTTACTCAATAAAGAAATAATTCGATTCAAATCTACCTCTGATGCAAAGTTGATGGCAATTTTACCGTTTCCAGAGCCCGATTTTTTAATTTCCACTTTGGTAGAGATCTTGTCTACTAAAAACTGACGAAATGTTTCTTGGTCGATAGATAATCTTGGACCACCTTGGATAGCCGCGCGATTAATTTTCGTTTCTTCTTCGTTTGAAGTATCAATTACACTTCCTGTTCGAATCAATTCTTCGATTTCACGTACAGATAAGTTGTTGTCAATTACCATGCGGTAATATTCCAATTGTTTCACTTCTGTTCCTGCAGAAACCAATGTTCTTGCATGTCCCATTGAAATTAAACTATCTCGAACGCCCAATTGAATTTCAGCTGGAAGTTTTAATAAGCGCAAATGATTCGCGATACTTGATCTGCTTTTGGAAATTTTTTGTGAAAGTTGATCTTGTGTTAATGTACATTCGTCAATTAATCGCTGGTAAGAAAGTGCAACTTCAATAGCATTTAAATCTTCACGTTGAATATTTTCAACCAAAGCCATCTCTAGCATTGCTTGATCGTTTGCTAAACGAACATATGTAGGAACTTCTTTTAAACCAGCTAATTGAGATGCGCGAAAGCGTCTTTCTCCAGAAATTAATTGATATTTCCCTTCGTTCATTTTACGAACCGTTAGCGGTTGTATGATCCCATGAATTCGAATGGAATTGCTTAATTCTTCTAAAGCTTCTTTTTCAAAGTTTGTTCGTGGATTAAACGGATTTGCTTCAATTTGTGAAATAGGTAAAAGGGCAACACTTCCTGCAGACGGACTTGTGTTTTGCGTTTTAACTGAAGCGCCAGAATTTTCCAATAATGCGCTAAGTCCTTTACCTAAAGCGGGTTTTTTTCTCTGATTAGATGTCATTTCCTAAATGAAATTGTTTGTCATTATTCCCGATTTTTGTTAAATCGTTTCGTTGTAATATTTCGCGTGCAAAGTTCAAATAATTGATAGCACCTTTGCTTGTTGCATCATGTAAAATGATTGTTTCACCGTGAGAAGGAGCTTCTCCCAACTTCGTGTTGCGGTGAATAATTGTATCAAAAACCATTTCTTGAAAATGGGTTCTAACTTCTTCAACTACTTGATTCGAAAGTCGTGTTCGTGTATCGTACATAGTTAAAACAATTCCTTCCATTTCTAAATCTGGATGCAATCGTTGTTGAACAATGCGTATTGTATTTAATAATTTACCCAAACCTTCTAAAGCAAAGTATTCACATTGAACAGGAATCATAACTGAATCTGCTGCTACTAAAGCATTTACAGTTAAAAGTCCGAGTGAGGGCGAGCAATCGATGATAATAAAGTCGTATTTATCTTTAATTCGCTCAACTTCTTTGCGCAAAATATATTCTCGCTCCGCCATATTAACCAATTCAATCTCTCCGCCAGCCAAATCCATTGAGGAGGGAATAATTGAAAGATTCGGATTTGCAGTTTCGATGATTAATTCTTCAATAGGAGTTCCATTGATTAAGCAATCGTATAAGGTTGGTCTTTCCCCAGGGTCTACGCCAACACCTGAAGTTGCATTTGCCTGAGGGTCAGCGTCGATTATTAAGGTCTTGTATTCTAACACACCAAAACAACCACCAATATTTATTGCCGTGGTAGTCTTTCCAACGCCTCCTTTTTGATTTGCAATTGCAATTATTTTCCCCATACTAAATGATAATTTGAGCATAAAGATACGATTTCTTAACGAGCTAATTAGTGATAAGTGATGAATAATTATTCACCTAACAAATGTTAACAGAATGTTGAAAAGAATTTACAAGTCTTCAAATTAAACTTCGTTTTTTGGAGTGGTTGAAATGAACGAATTTTCATTCAGTTCATTGACTTTAGAAATCACTTCTTTTAAACCTTTGATTGTTTTTTCGAAGTCTTCTTACTAGAAAAATAGTTTGTGTATTTGATAACTTTCTCTATCTTCAATTATCACATTGAAGATATTTTATTTCTTCGGTTTTGCGGTCTTTTTGTTTCTTAGTGAGTTATTACACAAGCAACAAAAAATGCAACTTTAAATGTTTAAATAAAAAGTTAGAGTGAACAGTTTAGCAAAGATTTATTTTCCTACACCAAGCATTTTCTCTTTTTTAGAGACACGTTTTTTCTTCTTTTTTGAACCTTCGTATTTTTCAAACGCATTACTCGGTTTTTTTTTCTTCGTTCCTTTTGTGCTTTTATCGTCTTCAACAGGTTCTTCAATTTCAGCTTTGTGAACCTCAACTCCTTCACGACCTTTACTTGTTGGGTTTATCCATTCTGGTTCAACTTCTTTGACTCTAATTTCACCTGTTTTCGGGTCTATAGTGCTGATTTCAATTTCTTTTTCTCGTGGAATATTTGTTGCAATAATATCTTCTTTCAAAAACCACTTTCCATTTTCAAACACAAATGCATCATACGAAAAGTCAGGAATGTAATAATCGTAAAATCCTTTTAAAGTTGGTGTTTCGGGCATTAAATGATCGAAAACTATGCGCGATTTATTTTCATCGTATTTCAATGACATGGTTGCTTTTTCAGAAAATTCAAAGAAAACTCTTCGCATTGTTGTAGTTCCCATTTTGAAAAGTGGAGCACCCAATTTTAGGTTGTTTCCAGAGAAATGAATAACGTCAATTATTTTCATGTTTGAGGTAGAAAAAAGTCCGTCCCAACCTAAAACAGTATAATATGTCTTCCCACTTTTTTCAATTGGAATTATAGAAAAATACAAACAACCATACCAATTGTTCTTATCAAGTGTTTCTTCCGGCCTAGCAGGAAGTAACATTGAATTGTCGCGAAGTTGATGAACCGTAATTTTGTTCGAATTTTGATCGCGTTCTAAAACAAATGCATAATATTCTTGTGATTGGTCGTCTTTTTCAATATTCCAATTCACAATCATCATTTTTGAATCTGGAGATTTAATAAATCCAACTGTTGCTAAATGCTGAAATGTATAATCGAAAATTGAAGGGTCTTCTAAGCAAGGTTTTAAAAGCTCGATGAATTCTTTGTTGCGAGCCGTTTTTTCTGAATCATTTTGCGCAGCACGAAGTAACTCTAATGCAGCAGATAACTCACTTTCTTTTTCTGCTAAATTAATTTCAGCATAAAAAAAAGTGCGTAAAAAAACGAATATTAAAAAAATGCTAAACTTCATATCTTATATTAAACGCAAAGTTCGTTTATTCGTTACGGAAAACAAAATGATTTTCTTTAATTCCTGAAATTAAAGGTGCATGAAATCTTTTTTCGCTAAAAGTTCATCTTCACTTTCACGGTATTCGGGATCGTCTATGCAACAATCTACCGGACAAACTGCTGCGCACTGAGGTTCATCGTGGAAACCAACACACTCCGTGCATTTGTCTGTAACAATGAAATAAACGTCCATATCTTTTGGCTCATGATTGTCGTCAGCCATTAAATTATCTCCGTTTAAACTTGTAATCATTCCTTTTAATGACGTTCCATCCGAATATTTCCATTCAGCTCCACCTTCGTAGATTGCGTTGTTCGGACATTCTGGTTCACATGCACCACAGTTAATGCATTCGTCAGTAATCATGATTGCCATAAGATTTTTTTTTTGCAAATATAACAAGTTAACAAAAAAGTACTGTCAAAGTTTACAATTTAGTTTCATCAAGTTTCAGTTCACAACTTAAACCGTTAAATTTGTGCTGTGAAAAAAGAAGAATTATTATCGGTTTTTAGTCAACTTAGAAAAAGTTTACATTCAATAACTTTAAAAGAAGGTTGGAAAGGATACGCGTCTGGAATTACGGAAGATGAGTTTGAAAAACTAACAGATTTAATAGAACGTGAAAAATTAGTTAATCCTTGGTTTACTTCTGAAAACATGTATGCCTCCATAGCCGGAATAGTTTCGCTGTTAGAACCGCAACAACTATTCGGTTTTGCAAGTAAATATGTTTATGCAAAATCGCCCAAAAGAATTGGTGTTATTATGGCCGGAAACATACCATTTGTTGGCTTTCATGATTTATTATGCGTTTTATTGAGCGGAAATAGTTCTGTTTGTAAATTAAGTTCTGAAGACCGCAACTTACCAAGTTTGTTAATTTCTTGGATGATTGCGTGGAACCCTAAGTTGAAAGAACGCATTGAAATTAATGCTGGAAAAATGAATAATTTTGATGCAATTATTGCTACAGGTAGTAATAATTCATTCCAATATTTTGAGCAATATTTTAATAAATATCCGCATGTTTTTAGAAAAAACAGAACTTCAATTGCCGTTTTAGATGGAACAGAATCATTTCAAGACATAGAGAACTTGAGCGACGATTGTTTTCGTTATTTCGGAATGGGATGTAGGAGTGTTTCTAAATTATATTTGCCTAAAGATTTTGAATTGAATCGAATTTTTGAGGGTTTTCTTAAACACGGAGATGTTGTTAATCATCATAAGTATGCCAATAATTACGATTACAACCGAACTATTTACTTAATGAACAATGTTCCGTTTTTCGATAACAATAGCTTTCTTTTGAAAGAAGACGAAAGTATTCATGCGCCACTTTCTGTTATCTATTACGAATACTATTCCAATAGTGAAGAGTTGAATTCAAAAATAAATCCATTAAAAGAACAGCTACAAGTGATTGTAGGAAATGGTTTCGTTCCTTTTGGAGTTTCACAATCGCCTAGAATAGCTGATTTCGCAGATGGTTTCGATACCATGGAATGGTTAAACGGCTTGAAATAATGATCAAGGAGTAATTTCAATTATCAATTTTCAACTTTACTTTTTGAACTAATTTGTAACTTTTGTTAATAACTCGCGTAATACTGTTCAAAACCTCAAGAATATGCGATTCGTTACTGCAATTTTAAGTTTAACTGTACTTAGTCAATCATTTGGAAATGAAGTTCCAAAGTCTATAACACAATCAGATTATGTTTCCACTTGGTCGAGCGTTGCTCAGGATCAACAAAAACTACACAAAATTCCGGCAAGTATTACTTTAGCTCAAGGATTATTAGAATCTGGAAATGGCAATTCACGCCTTGCAACTGAGGGAAATAATCATTTTGGAATAAAATGTTCGAACTGGACGGGTGAAAAAATCTATGTAGACGACGATCAGAAAAATGATTGTTTTAGAAAATATGGCGAAGCAAAAGATTCGTATGAAGACCACAGTGTTTTTTTGCAGAAAACGCGTTATGCTTCGCTTTTCGAATTAGAGATTTCTGATTACAAAGCTTGGGCGAAAGGTTTAAAAGCTGCCGGCTATGCCACTCATCCTCAATATGCTGAAAAATTAATTGACTTAATTGAAAAATTAAAATTAACTCAATACGATATTGTTGACCCGAATGCAATAGCCAAAGAGCAAAGAGAAATTGCTACGAAACAAGTTACCGAGCAAGTATCGAAAGAAAAGTTTGACGAGAAAGCATTGTCAACGGAACCACACAAAGTATTAAAAACAGCACGTGATTTGAATTATGTGGTTGTTCGAAATGGGGATACATTTAATAAATTATCGAAAGAGTTTCAAGTAAATTTAAATCAATTGTATCGTTGGAATGATTTTGTAGAGAAAAAAGAGTTTTTAGTTCCAGGAGAAGTTATTTATTTGGAACCAAAGAAAAATAAGTCTAACAAAAAAATGGCAAGTTTAATTACTTCTAAAGACATGACTTTGGCTGAAATATCTCAGCAAGAAGGAATTAAGTTAAGTGAATTAATGGAAATGAATAATGTAGTGGATCAAAATGAATTTGTCAAAAAAGGACAAAAAATTCTTCTTCGTTGAGTTGAATACTTCGCAGAAGTTTAGTGTTGTTGTTTGGAAGAGGTCAATGAAAATTGACCTCTTTTGTTTCATTTTCAATTTTAACTTTCCAAGATTCTCATCCTTTGAATCGTACTTCAGTTTGATTTAAACGGTGTTTTTTATTGATTTATCTGTTTTAGGAATCTAAGATTAATTTCATAAATTTGTCAAAACACATTTTTATGAAACCATCAAATGAACTTTTTAAGTTGGTTCGCTCTTTGACCAAATCTGAAAAACGTTTCTTCAAATTGTCTTCTTCACTTCAATCAGGTGAAAAAAACTATTTGAAAATTTTTGATTACGTTGAAAAACAAGAAAATTACGACGAGGAAGAACTTAAAAGAGCATTCGAAAACGAAACCTTTGTAAAACATTTGCCTTCAGAGAAAAATCATCTTTATCGCCTCATTTTAAAATCGCTGCGAGTTTTTTATAGCGAACAATCTGCTTCAAGCATTCTCCGTCAAGAATTAAAAAACATAGAAATTCTATACGACAAAGCACTTTATAAAGAATGTGAAAAATTTGTTTCACGTTCAAAAGCACTTGCTATGGAGCACGAGGAGTTTTATTATTGGTATGAATTAATTTCTTGGGAAAAACGTTTACTTGATTCGGCTTACGAACAAGGTGAATTTACACGAGATTTAGATCAAATTGTACTCGAAGAAGAAGAAGTAATTTCCAAATTACGAAATGTAGCAGAATACCAAATTGTGTACTCAAAAATTAATTTAATATTCCGTTCTGGTGGATTTACACGAAATGAGGCCGAACGCGCAATTGTAGATGGAATTACTGATTATCATTTAATTAAAGGAAAAAATACAGCGCTTTCAACCAGAGCTTCCTCTATGTGTTACTACATTAAAGGTTTGTGTGCGGCAACTGTTAGAAATTACGACGATAGTTTTCAGTTTTTTAATAGAACGCGTACAATTCTCGATAATAACCCAAAAATTAAAGAAGATTTAGGTCAACGCTATGTTGCAACACTTTCTCACCTTTTGCGCTGCCACATTGATAGTAAACAATTCGACGATGCTGCAAAAATGATTCGCGAATTAAAATCTTTAGAAGGAACAAAAGGATTTAATTCAACAGATATTTCTATACGAATATTTACCGTTTCAACCAATTGTGAGTTTTACTTGAAACATGCAATCGGAGATTTTGAAGGAGCTGTTAATTTATCAGAAGAAGTTTCGCAGAAGCTTGATTCTATGGGCGATAAAATTTCAAAAGAGCAGTTAATTTTGCATTTATACAATCGCGCATATTCTTATTTTGGAGTTGGTGAGTACAAAAAAGCGCTTGCTGTTATTAACGAAGTTTTGAACGATAATGAACAAAATTTACGTCAAGATTTATACAGTTTCGCACGAATTTTCAATCTAATTATTCATTACGAACTCGAAAATTTCGACTTTTTAGAATATGTTGTAAAATCAACTAATCGCTACTTAAGTAAACAAGACCGCGACTATGAAATTGAAAACGTAGTTATAAAAAGTATTCGTAAACTTGGCAAATCGGCAACGAGTTCGCAGCGTTCAGAAATTTTAAATAAAATGTTAGAAGAAGTGAACGAGTTATTGAAAGATCCGCAAGAACGCGTTATTTTAGACTATTTTCACTTAACGGCTTGGATTCAATCTAAATTAAAAAAACAAACACTAGCAAAATCGGTTGAAGTTTTGAATTCAAGTGAAATTTCAAATTAATGTGCCTTTAAATCAATTAAATGTGAAATCATTAATTTGCTTCACACTAGCTTTTACATGTTTGAACTTTGCAATAGGGCAAAATTTAATCGCAAATGGAAGTTTCGAGTCGATTAAAAAATGTCCGAAAGATTTAGGACAATTTACGGTCAAACAATGGAGCTCAATTTCGCGATCCGGAACTCCAGATTTGTACGCAAGTTGTGTCCCGAAAGGAAATGTTTCAAGTCCAAGCTGGGAATTTTGTCAAGTAAAACCATTCGATGGGAAAAATTTTGCGGGAATTATTACCCATTTTCACAGAGAAACATACCGCGAATATGTGTATACCAAATTAAGCAACACTTTAGAAAAAGACAGTGTTTACGAATTTTCAATTGCTCTTTCCATTTCTCAACTTGCCCGATTTAAACAAGCGTATTTAGATGTTGTATTTACTAACGAATCTTTGCTTACGTTTTCGCCCAAGCCAATTATAGATTCGCTTCCCTCTATTACATTTTCTTTGGATAGCTTGAATTCTGGCGGAGATTGGCTTGTTTATTCAGCGCAATATGTTGCAGATGGAACTGAGAGATTTATCAGTATCGGAAATTTTCATTCAAAATTAACCAACACAATCGAGAAAATTCCGAAGCGTTCAGACAAAACACACCGCAAAATTTATAATTCGGCATATATTTGTTTAGATGCTGTGACATTAAATAAAAAACCTTTAGAAATTCATTCTAATTCCTATACTTTGAAAGATATTGAGTTTGAAAACAAAAGTTTTACACTCGACGAAATTGAGTTTCAAGAACTAGATTCATTGGCAAATTATTTAAAGACAAACCCCAATAGGAAGGTTTTAATTGAGGGATACACAGATAATTTAGGTGATTATAAATTTAACAAAGCACTTTCTCTTGAACGCGCAAAAAGTATTGCTGAATATTTGAACGTAAAAGGCGTTGAAATTGAGCGAATTAGTACAAGAGCTTACGGTTCAGACAAACCAGTTTCTACGAATCAAACATTCGAAGGACGACGAATAAACTGCCGAATTAGTCTAGTTTTCACTGAACTATAAATGCCAATTTAGGATGTTTATTTCCTTGAAAACACTACATTTGCATTCGTTAAAAATTACAACAAAAGTTTAAATACAATGTCACAAAAATTTGCAACTCGCGCCGAAGATTATTCAAAATGGTACAACGACTTAATTGCTCGTGCCGACTTAGCTGATCATTCTGATGTGCGGGGATGTATGGTTATTAAACCTTATGGATACGCTATTTGGGAGAATATGCGCGATATTTTGGATCGTAAATTCAAAGAAACAGGTCACTCAAACGCTTATTTCCCACTTTTTATTCCAAAAAGTTACTTAAGTAAGGAGGCGTCTCACATTGAGGGATTTGCAAAAGAATGTGCAGTTGTAACACATTACCGATTAATTAACGACCCAAATGGAAAAGGCGTGATTGTTGATCCGGAAGCTAAATTGGAGGAAGAATTAATTGTTCGTCCTACTTCTGAAACAATTATTTGGAATTCATATAAAAACTGGATTCAATCGTATAGAGATTTACCGATTTTAATTAACCAATGGGCAAATGTGGTTCGTTGGGAAATGAAAACGCGTTTGTTTTTAAGAACTTCAGAGTTTTTATGGCAAGAAGGTCACACGGCACATGCAACAAAAGAAGAGGCAATTACAGAAGCAGAATTAATGTTAGAAGTGTATGCTGATTTTGCTGAAAACTACATGGCAATGCCTGTTATTAAAGGTAGAAAAACTGAAAGTGAGCGTTTTGCAGGTGCAGATGATACCTATTGTATTGAAGCAATGATGCAAGATGGGAAAGCGCTTCAGGCGGGAACTTCACATTTTTTAGGACAAAATTTCGCAAAAGCATTTGAAGTCAAATTTTCCGATGCTACTGGTAAACAGGAATTTGTTTGGGCAACATCTTGGGGTGTTTCAACACGTTTAATGGGCGCCTTAATTATGACGCATTCAGACGATGAAGGTTTGGTTCTTCCGCCAGCACTTGCTCCAATTGAAGTGGTAATTGTTCCAATTCATAGAACTGACGAAGATTTGATCGCAATT